>NZ_JFJX01000067.1:0-329990 GCF_000611875.2 Tatumella sp. UCD-D_suzukii | reverse complement strand
CGGCAGCCACAGTATTACCACCACGGTCACCGATGCGGCCGGCAATACCAGCCAGCCTTCGGCCGCGATTCCTGTGACGGTCGATACCACGGCGCCGGCAGCAGCCGGTGATGTCGAACTGACCGACGGTAACGGTAATAACCTGTCCGGAGCGGAGACAAATGACTCTACTCCGGTCCTGAAAGGGACTGCGGAAGCCGGCGACACCGTCACTATCCTCGACAACGGTAAAGCCATCGGTACCGCCACGGCGGGCAGCGACGGCAGCTGGAGCAGCACCCTGCCGGCCCTGGCCGACGGCAGCCACAGCATCACCACCACGGTCACTGATGCGGCCGGCAATACCAGCCAGCCTTCGGCGGCTATTCCTGTGACGGTCGAGACCACGGCACCGGCAGAAGCAGGCGATGTCGAACTGACCGACGGTAACGGTAATAACCTGTCCGGAGCGGAGACAAATGACTCTACCCCGATCCTGAAAGGGACCGCGGCAGCCGGCGACACCGTCACTATCCTCGACAACGGTAAAGCCATCGGCACCGCCACGGCGGGCAGCGACGGCAGCTGGAGCAGCACCCTGCCAGCCCTGGCCGACGGCAGCCACAGTATTACCACCACGGTCACCGATGCGGCCGGCAATACCAGCCAGCCTTCGGCAGCGATTCCTGTGACGGTCGAGACCACGGCACCGGCAGAAGCAGGCGATATCAGCCTGACCGATTCCGCCGGGGACGATCTGAGCGGGAAAGCCAGTAACGATGCCACCCCGATCCTCAAAGGGACCGCGGCAGCCGGCGACACCGTCACTATCCTCGACAACGGTAAAGCCATCGGCACCGCCACGGCGGGCAGCGACGGCAGCTGGAGCAGCACCCTGCCGGCCCTGGCCGACGGCAGCCACAGCATCACCACCACCGTCACTGATGCGGCCGGCAACACCAGCCAGCCTTCGGCGGCGATTCCTGTGACGGTCGATACCACGGCGCCGGCAGCAGCCGGTGATGTCGAACTGACCGACGGTAACGGTAATAACCTGTCCGGAGCGGAGACAAATGACTCTACTCCGGTCCTGAAAGGGACTGCGGAAGCCGGCGACACCGTCACTATCCTCGACAACGGTAAAGCCATCGGCACCGCCACCGCGGGCAGCGACGGCAGCTGGAGCAGCACCCTGCCGGCCCTGGCCGACGGCAGCCACAGCATCACCACCACGGTCACTGATGCGGCCGGCAATACCAGCCAGCCTTCGGCCGCGATTCCTGTGACGGTCGATACCACGGCGCCGGCAGCAGCCGGTGATGTCGAACTGACCGACGGTAACGGTAATAACCTGTCCGGAGCGGAGACAAATGACTCTACTCCGGTCCTCAAAGGGACCGCGGCAGCCGGCGACACCGTCACTATCCTCGACAACGGTAAAGCCATCGGCACCGCCACCGCGGGCAGCGACGGCAGCTGGAGCAGCACCCTGCCGGCCCTGGCCGACGGCAGCCACAGCATCACCACCACGGTCACCGATGCCGCCGGTAATACCAGCCAGCCTTCGGCGGCGATTCCTGTGACGGTCGATACCACGGCGCCGGCAGCAGCCGGTGATGTCGAACTGACCGACGGTAACGGTAATAACCTGTCCGGAGCGGAGACAAATGACTCTACTCCGGTCCTGAAAGGGACTGCGGAAGCCGGCGACACCGTCACTATCCTCGACAACGGTAAAGCCATCGGCACCGCCACCGCGGGCAGCGACGGCAGCTGGAGCAGCACCCTGCCGGCCCTGGCCGACGGCAGCCACAGCATCACCACCACGGTCACCGATGCGGCCGGCAATACCAGCCAGCCTTCGGCCGCGATTCCTGTCACGATCGAGACCACGGCACCGGCAGCAGCCAGTGATGTCGAACTGACTGACGGTAACGGTAAGAATCTGGCCGGAGCGGATACTAACGACAATACCCCTCAGCTCACTGGTAAAGCCACAGCAGGAAATACCATTACTGTTTACGATGGTACGAAAGCTATCGGTACGACAACAGTTAACAGCGATGGTAGCTGGAGTATTACGCTTTCCGCTCTTGCTGATGGTACCCATAGTCTGACGACAAAAGTAACTGACTCTGCGGGTAATAGTAGTGATGTCAGTAATGCTATCGCTGTCACAATCGATACCCAGGCACCAGCATCTGCTACCGGTATCACGTTGGTTGATGACAGTGGTAACAATATTGCTGATAGCTCCACGACAGATACCACTCCAATCCTGAAAGGAAACGCAGAAGCAGGAAGTACTGTAACCATTAGTGACGGCTCAGGTACTCTTGGGGAGGCAACTGCTGATTCAGAGGGTAAATGGACTTTCACAACGCCGGTACTGACGGATGGAACCTATAGCTTTACGACGACAGTAAGTGATGCCGCTGGTAATACCAGTCATGCTTCTGCAGCAATTGACACCACAATCGAGAGTACTCAGCTACTTGCAGTGGATGATACAGCGAGCCTGGATTACACCACTTATGCTGAAGAAACCGATAAAGGTACAAGCTCTAAAACTGGATTCTCGTTATTAGATCTTTCGTTAGGAGATGTTCTCGACTTATCCCTGGTAAATCCAGCCAGCCAGTTACAACTTGATGTTGCCAAAGGAACCACCGAAAACCTCGTTGTCCAGGGCGATGTAGGCGGCCTGGTAGCATCTTCATTTGATTTATATATCTATAAGTATGATGCGAGCAGTGGTGAGTATCTGCAATACGAGAAAGTGAGTAATTGGATCGTTGGCTTACTGGCCGGTGTCTCCAAGGATCTGTCACTTTCTCTGGGTGAAGGTACCTATCTGTTTTTGCTGAACTCCGGCGTGGGCCTCTCTGTTGCTACGGGTTATACCCTGCATATCAAATCCGATATTCTGGAAACGTACACATCAAATAGTGCAGAAACCAGCGGTAACCTGATATCGGGCAGTAGTGATGGCAGTGGTGCAGATACAGCACCGGCGGGTTCAGTGATCAGCAGTGTGAATGATACCAGTGTAGCGGCATCAGGTTACACCACGATCTCAGGGACCTACGGTACGCTCAGTATTGATGCTGCCGGTGACTATACCTATAAACTGAACTCAGGGACTGACGTTGCTGATATTGGTAATAGCGAAACCTTCAATTACACACTGACGGGGCCAAATGGCAACACCAGTAGTGCCACACTGACGATCTCTCTGACCGATGCCGATACTGATACTGGCACTGTTGCGCTTCCGGATGTGAGCGTAGATCTGGATTACGCTACCACATCAGAGGAAACGGATAAGGGGACCAGTTCTAAGACCAGCGCCGCCTTACTGAACCTTTCACTCGGCAGTGTGTTAAATACTTCTCTGCTGAATCTGAATAATCAGTTACACCTGAACGTAGCGGACAATACGGTCGAAAATATTACCATCAAGGCAACAATGGTGGGCGTGATCGCATCAACATATGATCTCTATGTCTATAAATATGATGATGAAACTGGCCAGTATGCACAGTATGAAAAGGTATCTGACTGGATAACCAGTGCTTTGCTTGCCGGCGCGTCATCTCCATTATCACTGGAGCTTAGTCAGGGATCCTATTTGTTTATGTTGAATGGGGGCGTCGGCTTATCTGT
Source organism: Tatumella sp. UCD-D_suzukii (assembly GCF_000611875.2). Taxonomy (NCBI): domain Bacteria; kingdom Pseudomonadati; phylum Pseudomonadota; class Gammaproteobacteria; order Enterobacterales; family Erwiniaceae; genus Tatumella; species Tatumella sp. UCD-D_suzukii. The sequence continues at coordinate 326,345 of NZ_JFJX01000067.1, read as the reverse complement.
GGCGACGGTTTACACACTGAGCATTACGTCTGATGTGGTTAACAGCGTCACTTCAGTTGCCACCTCAACCACAGGGAATCTGCTCACTGAAACCAGCAGTAGTGAAGGAAGCGATACTGTACCGACAGGTACGCTGATCACCTCTGTAGGTACAACAGCCCTCAGCACAAGCGGGAATACAGAAATTACTGGTCAATACGGCATTCTGACTATCGATCAGCAAGGGGATTACACCTATACCCTGAATGCCGGGCAGACAACAGATACTCTCAGCTCCGCAGAGAAGTTTACTTATACCCTGACAGAACCTGACGGGACAATTACCACCAAGATATTGTCGATTAACCTCAACAATAATGCACTCAAGGCGGTAGATGATCAGGCAAGCCTCGATGTCTCTGCGACCGAAGTTGAATCCGCCTATTCAGAAGCGGTGGCCAGTGGGACACTGAACACCGCAACCAGTAGTAGTCAAACCACAACCTTTGGTAATGAATTTAGTGTAGACAGCAATACGGTATTAACAGGTACCCATCTGATTATCACCGGTACTCAGTCATCGGTTAGTGCGACGGCCAGTTTAACCCTGTCTTACAACATTTATGAAGGAAGTGATGCAACAGGTACTTTGGTTGCCTCAGGTACGGTGACACCGACTACAACCTTATCCCTTACTCAAAAAGTAACGACTGCTGATATTGATTTAAGTGATAACGACCTATCGGCAGGGGATTACTACGTACAGATCAGTGCTACATCTTCAGCTACCGGCCTGCTGACTATTGCACCGACGGTCTCTTTTAGTTCCACAATATCGGGGACAGAAGTATCGGTCAGTAATTTCCAGACATCCTCTGAGTCGTCAGACGTCACAGGAAACCTCTATGACGGCACGGATTCTGATGGTACCGCAGATGAACTACAAACGGTTTATACCAAGCTGACAGTGACCAACGAGTCTGACAGTAGCGTTACGCTCAATCAGTACGACACTGCATCACAAACGCTCACCGGTTTGTATGGCACCCTTACGATTCATGGAGATGGCAGCTATAGCTATGCGTTGAACAGTAATATCAATGTGGCTGATATGACGCAGAAGGAGATGTTCAGTTACACGCTGACTGCAGAGGATGGCAGTACGACCTCTAAAGCCAACCTGACGATTAACCTGCATCCGACAATCACCGGTACCAGTCAGGCCGATACTACGGGTGGTACAGCTTATGACGATACCTTCCACCTTGAAGGCGGTGCCGATACTGTCGTGTATAAAGTCTTAAGCGATGATAATACCGGAGGGAACGGCAGCGATACCTGGGACGACTTCTCGGTGAGTGAAGGGGATCATATCGACCTGGATGCTCTGCTGGTCGGCTGGGATGGGAAGGAAAGCAGCCTGGGTAATTACGTTTCTGTTACCCACACCGATAGCGGCAATACCGTCGTCTCTATTGACCGTGATGGTAGCGGCAGTGCATACCAGTCTACTACATTGGTCACACTGGAAAATGTGAACGCCACAATGGACGAAATTCTTCATCATTCGTCGACTGATAATCCATCATAACCATGAAAAGGCGGGCAGCCATGCCCGCCTTTTTTCCTTATTACACGCTAACACGGAGGTGGGTGTTGCTTTATAGCCCCTCATTTTTATCATATTTGACTTCACAGGTATTCATGAGCAATGCTAATCATTAATTCGCAGATTTTACTCCGCATTCTCCCACTCGCTATCCTGACGTCCGGCATATTCTTATCTGAGCCAGGGCTCGCAAACAGCATAACGAGCGCAGGTGATATCAGCACTCAGGACCTGATTGATCAACAATCTCTTCCTGACCTGAGCAATACAGTCACTCAGCCGATTACTCCTCCACCTTCTGGCCTGACAGATATGGATTACGCCGTATTACAGGCAGAACAATGGCATCCGGCAATAGGTCAGGCGGTAGGGAAACTTTTTCAGCAAGCTGCGAAAGTTGATGTAGCAAAAGCTAAATACTATCCCCAGATCAGCGCCGGTATGAATAATGGCTACTCAAACAGCTATGTTGACGCCGGATATTCACCCTCATTAGTTCTCTCTGTATCTCAGATGTTGTACGACTTCGGTAAGGTCTCCAGCTCAGTTCGTGCAGCCAATGCCGGACTGGCTGAACAACAGGCAAATGTCATGGTAAGTATTGACCAGGTTGCCCACGATACAGCGTCTGCTTTGGTTCAGGTTCAGGGATACCAAAAGCTAGTCATTATTGCGCAGCAGCAGCTTGATGCACTGAATCATATTGGTTCTCTGATTCAGCAGCGTAATACTGCCGGAGCCAGTTCTCTTTCTGACGTGGTACAGACCAATACCCGTATAGAAGGTGCTAAAGCCACACTAATGCAATATCAGTCAGCTCTCCAACGCTGGAAAGCCACACTGGCGACAGATATGGGGACAGGCCCGATTGGACAAGTGGCAAATACTCTCCCGTCATCCCTGATGAATGCCTGCACGGTCCAGCAAATTAACTATCGCGTCATTCCCTCTGTACTGGCTGCTTATGCGCAGAAAAATCAGGCACAGGCTGAACTCGATAATGCCAATGCTCAGATGAGGCCCACACTCTCTCTTGAGCCCCAGGTGACTCATTACCTGAATAATAACTACTCAGATAGCAGTGAGCTGGATAAAACCCAATACTCAGCCTGGATTAAACTTGAAATGCCTCTTTACCAGGGGGGCGGATTAACCGCCAGCCGTGATGCAGCAGTACAAACTCTCGAATCAGCCCGTGCTGCTATCCGTCTTGCCGAGCTTGAGGCTCGCCAGAAGCTGACGGAATCACAGGAACAAGCACAGAATCTTTATCAGACATTAAATGTCCAGGCGAGACAACAACTTCTCGGTGAGAAAACCCGTGACTTATACGAAGCTCAATATTTGCAGCTGGGAACACGTCCCTTACTCGATCTGTTGAATGTTGAACAGGAGATTTATCAAGCCAGATTTACTCAGGAGCAAACACAGGCACAGTTGCATTCACTCCAACTGGACTGCCTCTACAGTACCGGACAAATGCGGAATACTTTTAAATTGAATAATAGAAAAATACAGGGAGTTGAGATAAGGCCATGAGTCATCACATATTGGTTGATAGTGAAAGTAAAGTGCTGGCCTGGGTGGATACACTGTCCCTGATTGCCAAACAATATCGCTTAAGTTTTTCTCACGGCGCGATGCAGTCTCAGGCTTCGTGGCTGGCCGGAAAATACCTTCCCGAAGTCCTGGGACATCTTGCCCGACAGGCAGGCTTACACTATCGAATCCTGTCTGAAAATAGTGCGGATCTTTCCTCTCGCCGACTTCCCCTGGTTGCTGTATTTAAAAATGGTGATATCGGTATTATCGAAAGTTTTGACGGCGAGAAAAATGTTGCTTTAAGACTGATTCAGGATCACGGACTAAGCACCTCAGTACCATTAGAGGGACTACTGGATGAAACTGAATGTCTGGTGGCTTTACGTCCGTCAGCACCTGCGCGCGATATACGTACCGAGAACTATCTGGCAGCGTTCCGCCCTGACTGGCTACGTAAGATTGCCCTGAAGGATCTGCGACCTTATGGCTACGTCATGCTGGCTTCCCTGGCTATCAACGTCCTGTCATTATCAGGTATTCTCTTTTCCATGCAGGTTTACGATCGGGTTATCCCGGCTCAGTCATACCCGACATTATATGTATTATTTGGTGGTGTACTGATTGCTTCGGTATTTGGTTTTTTACTAAAAGTTGTTCGCAGTCATGTGATGGACATCTTAGGTAAACGAGCCGACATGCGGGTCTCTGACCGGGTCTTTGGCCACGCATTACGTTTACGCTATTCAGCCATACCTCGTTCTACAGGAAGTTTTATTGCTCAGGTTCGTGAGCTTGAGCAGCTAAGAGAAATGGTTACCTCAACGACGGTTTCTGCAATCGTCGACCTGCCTTTCTTTATTTTGTTTTTTTTAGTCCTCACGGTTGTCTCGCCATACCTATGCTGGATAGCTCCGGTTGCCGCTATATTGATGATTATTCCTGGTCTGCTAATGCAAAAAAAACTGGCCCGGCAGGCACGAAAAAATGTTCATGAAGCGACACTGCGTAATGCCATACTGGTCGAAAGTCTGCAGGGGATACAGGATATCAAACTGATGCAGGCTGAAAGTCATTTCCAGCAACAGTGGAATAGTTATATACAAGTCACAGCGGAGTCCGGTGCACAAACCCGTAAAATCACTCATGGCCTGCTGAGTTGGGGAACGACTCTACAGAACCTGGTTTATGCATTAGTGGTGGTGATTGGTGCACCATTAGTCATCAGTGGTGATATTACGACAGGTGCTATGGTCGCCGCATCCCTGCTCTCTTCCAGAATGATTGCCCCAATGACGGCGTTGTGCGGTGTTCTTGCTCGCTGGCAGCAGGTTAAAGCAGCCAAAGCCGGACTGGACAATCTCATGCAACTACCGGTTGAAAACAATCGGGAGGAAGTCAAAGTTCATACACCAGTGTTACACGGTGAATATACCTTCGCTCAGGCCTCTTTCAGGTATGCAGACCAGCAAGGACCTGCCCCTCTCACTGTCCATAACCTCCATATTAAGGCCGGAGAAAAGATTGCTTTGCTGGGTCGTAATGGTGCCGGGAAATCTACTTTCCTGCAAGCGCTAGTCGGCAATGTTGATTTGGTTTCCGGGGAGTTACGTGCTGACAGTCTTAGTTTACCGCATATCGATATTGCTGATATTCGCCGGAATACTGGTTTGCTGACTCAGGATGCCCGACTGTTCCATGGAACCCTTAGGGAAAACCTGGTACTCGGCCGTTCTCAAGCTACCGACAGTGATATTTTTGAAATACTTGAAGTCTGTGCAGTCGCAGACTTTATCAAAAAACTGCCTCTCGGACTTGAACATCCGATTATGGAAGGTGGTAGCGGACTTTCTGGTGGCCAGCGTCAGGCAATACTACTGGCCAGAACATTGCTTAGGGATCCAAATATTGTCCTGCTGGATGAACCGACAGCATCGTTAGATGAACATACAGAAAAAGAATTTATTGAGCGCTTCACCCGCTGGATTGGCGGACGAACATTAATTATTGCCACTCACAGAGCTGCTGTTCTGTCTCTGGTGGACAGAGTATTGGTGCTTAAAGACGGGCAACTCACACTGGATACGCCAAAAGCTAAACTTCTGAATAAAGATGCCAGGGAAAAGCAGAATGATATTCAATAAGCAAAAAACATCTAACGAAAAAGAGTCTTTTGACCCGGCAAACCTGCTTGATGATTCAGGCGTAGACAGCAGGTCGCTCAACGGCTCAATCCTTATCATTACAGTACTTTTTGGACTCCTTGCGATATTCACCCTATGGGCCTGGTTTGCCAAGCTTGATGAAGTATCGACTGGCACAGGAAAAGTTATTCCCAGCCTTCATGAGCAAGTACTTCAATCACTGGATGGCGGCATTCTGGCTGAGCTGTACGTGCGTGAAGGAATGCAGGTAAAAGCTAATCAGGTAGTGGCCAGGCTTGATCCGACGATAAGTGAATCAAATGTCGGCGAAAGCTCGGCCAAATATCGGGCGGCTCTGGCAGAGAGTGTGCGTTTACATGCAGAAGTAAACAATACTCCTCTGGTATTTCCGCAGTCATTAAAATTATGGCCCGACCTGATTAATTCTGAAACATCGCTTTACCACAGCCGAAGAGACCAGTTAACAGAGTCAGAAAAAGAGATGAATCAATCCATCGGTTTAGTACGGCGCGAGCTTGGCATTACCGAAGGCCTGGTTAAAAGCGGGGCGGCCAGTATTGTCGATGTTCTGCGTTTACAGCGTCAGTTAGCGGACCTTAATTTGAAACTCACTGATTTACAAACTCAGTACTATGTAGATGCTCGCCAGCAAATGGCTAAGGCCGATGCTGATGTGCAGTCTCTGGCAGAGGTGATTAAAGGTCGCGCAGATACACTCGATCGTCTGACCATCAAATCTCCGGTACGGGGCGTGGTAAAAAGTATCAAAGTCACTACAATCGGTGGTGTCATCCCACCTAATGGTGAGCTCATGCAAATCGTCCCTATGGATGACCGTTTATTGATTGAAGCCAGACTATCCCCCAGAGATATTGCATTTATCCATCCCGGACAACCGGCGATGGTAAAAATAACAGCCTATGACTATTCCATTTATGGTGGTCTGCATGGGAAGGTTGAAAGCATCTCTCCGGATACCATCCAGGATGAAGCCAAACCTGAGGTTTATTATTACCGGGTCTACATCCGTACTGAGCATGATTTCCTTACTAATAAGTTAGGAAAGCATTTCTCTATCGTACCAGGAATGATTGCAACTGTTGATATCAGAACCGGTCAAAAAACTGTGATGCAATACTTGATCAAACCGTTCAATAAAATGAAAGAAGCTCTGAGAGAGCGCTAAAATAACGAGCAGGCCATGATTAACTATTGGTGGCCTGCTCATTACTCTCTGGTACATAAAAATAATAAACGACTACCTTTGTTTAATTATCAGGCAGCCCACACCCCTGTCACTTCTGCCCTCTGTCTATACATTAAAAATCACACCACCAATAATACTCAGTTATAAAATGTCAGATAGCTCACCTTAGTCTGCGGATGACATCAGTTTAACGACAAAGGGCACAGAATCGCGCAGCGACACATTCACCGTTTCACCGTGGTTCATTCCCGCATACTCTTTTATTTCCACCGGCGTACCCGCGGCTTTAACATCCCGGGCAAACTGCTGTTGCATGGCGGTCGGCACATTAATGTCTTTCAGGCCGATACCGATAAAGACCGGATGGTTAATTTTCAGGGTGTTATAGCGCAGAGAGGGCAACTGCGTGTCCAGCAGTTTCTGGAACCCCGGCAGGAAACTGTTGCTTTCGTTCAGCCCCTTCTCCATCACATGCTGCGTTAACGGAGTAATGCACAGGCGGCTTGCCAGCCTGACATCCGCAATCGCCTCCTGACGGAAATAGTCTTCGGCCTTCAGCGACTTATTTTCATCGGCTGCCGACAGGAAAATATAATAGGCATAGGGCATTTTCGGGTCGCCGCCGGTGATCCCCTGATCCGGTTTGAAGATAGCATTCACAGAGGTCGAGGCGTTGATATAGGGAGTCCCGGTCAGCACTGTGCCCAGCACATGCAGTGCCGGCGCATAAGATGGCTGATAGCCGGACGCGGCAAATGCCGCATGTGCCCCCTGTGACTGGCCGACAATAATAATTTTATTACTCAACGGGAAATTTTTCAGTGCCGCCGTAATGCTGTCAAGCACACTCCAGGCCTCTGCACGTGCATTCAGATAATGATGCAGGCCGCGGGAGCCCAGCCCCGCATAGTCCGGGGCAACCACCGCAAACCCCAGCGATAGCCAGGTGTTCAGATATTGCTGGTCACGTGATGAACGGGGGTTCAGAGAAGGGGCGCATTGGGTAGCCACCCCGACGGTTCCGTGGGCCCAGACGACCACCGGCCAGCCTCCGCGAGGGGCCGGGCCTTTCGGTAAAAATACCGCACCGGTATCTTCACGGCGGGTTTTTCCGTCGACGCCACTGACCGACGTGTAATGGATCAGATACTGTGCAGAAGCTTCCTGCAAGCCGTGATCGGCAGGCAAAGGACTTTTTTCCAGTAACACGCCATTGGGTGATAAGGATGCCGCACCGGCAGACGGTGTTACGGCCATCAGACTCATTGAAGATATCAGTAGTGCGCCTGCGAGTTGATTCATTTGTCACTCCTGCCCTGTCTGAATAGTGGCGGAACTCCCGGATGCCTTGTCCGCCGCTGGATGATGGCGTAGTACTCTGCCACAAAAACTGACTGCGATGTCTTACATCCCCGGGCAGCCACAAAGTACGACTCAGGCTGCCGGAGTTACACTTCTCCATTTTTTAAATCAGTTAAGCCGGCCTTCCGTATCGACCTCCGTCAGTGACTGATGACCGGAAAAATATGCACCACCGGGATACCCCCCCTGCCCGCTCATCGTTCAGAAGTCCTCAGCCAGGGGGCTGATGATGAGATTACGGTGAATATCCGGCCCCCGCCTGAGCCTTTTCAGCATAGGCCTCACGGGCATCGCTGTAAATCTGCACCAGCACCTCAGGCCCGTTCCGGGCCAGCCTCTCTGGCCCGCGCGGCATAATAACCACACTAAAGTTAACATTTATTTTCATTTTGAAATATTTTATAAAGGTTCTTCTGCCGCCGGCGAACCTGAGATTTCCCCCGTGACGGGCAGAGATCACCGACCCTGCCGGCACAGCAGATGACATACCCACACTGTCCGGGATATCTGATCCCACTGGTAATTTAAAAGGTTGTTATTAATGAGAAATACGGTCAAAAGTGTTGTTTCCAAAACATTCAGGATGTCGTCGGTGGCCCTGTTTTTAGTGACAAATATCGCTTATGCTCAGGAGAGTCACCCTTTACTTCCGGAGCATAATCGCGTGCAACCACAAACCGTATTGATTGGCAGCTGGACCGGCCAGACCACCAACCCTCTCGCACAAAAAGCCGTTTATCCCAGTGAAGGGATCTATCGTTTGCATCTGAATCCGGATGGCACGCTACTGCCACTGGATGTGATTGAGCTAACCAATCCGTCATGGATTGTCTTCAGCCGTGACCACAAGTATGCCTACACCACTAACGAAAGTGAGAATGGCGAAGTCACTGCACTTAAAGTCACCGCAGAAGGAAAACTGAAAGTCATTAATGCCGTCAGTAGCCAGGGCGAACATCCGACGCATGCAACACTGACGCCGGACGGTAAATATCTGCTGGCGGCTAACTATTCAGCCACGAAGAAAAATGCCGGATTTATTCTTTTCCCGATAGAAGCACAAGGGAAACTGGGTGAGGCTATTCAGCATGTTCCGTTTGAGAAAGGCTCCGGTGTGGTCGCCGGACGTCAGGACAGCGGCCATGCACATTCGGTCAATATTACCCCGGACGGTAAACGATTATTTGTGGCCGATCTGGGCGCGGATACCGTGCATGCCTACCGCTATCAGGCAGACAGTAAAACACCGTTTGTCGCGGATACCGCGGCAGATGTCCATTTCCCGGCCGGCTCCGGCCCCCGTCATATGACATTTTCCCCTGACGGAAAATTCGCCTATATCGTCACCGAGATGGGGGCACAAATCCACGTTTACCGGATAGGTGAACAGGGCCTTACCGAAGTACAAACTGCGCATCTGACCGGGAGTCAGTCAGAAGAAGATAAGAGTGGCGCAGGCATTCTGTTCAGCCCGGACGGCAAGTTCCTGTATGCCGGTAACCGCCGGAACCGTAATGAAATTGTCGCCTTCCCGGTCGATAAAAAGACAGGAAAACTGGGAGAAGGGAAAGCTTACCTTGCCGGTGGCATTGAGCCCCGTGCATTTGCCTTTGATAAGAGCGGGCAATATATGCTGGTCGCCAATGTTTATTCCAACAATGTGGTGGAACTCTATCGCGATGCAGAGGACGGTTCCCTGAAATATACCGGGATCAGCGTACAAATAGGCAGCCCGACAGACGTTAAATTCTTACCCTGAGACCGTCACGTCACGGAAAGTCACCTGGCGACCGTAATAACCCGCGGTACCGGTCGGTAAGGGCGATCCGCTGACATACAGGCGGGAGTATGCACTCTGTTGCGTACTCCCGCCTTTTCTTTGACCGGCCCTGCCAGCGCAGGCAGCGGCAGGAGTACCTGTATCATAACGGTCAGTGGACAATCGTATCCAGGATCAGCACACCGGCCAGCCCCAGTACAGAAATCAGGGTTTCCATCACCGTCCACGTTCTCAGCGTCTCGGTCACACTCAGATTAAAGTACCCTTTGAATAACCAGAATCCGGGGTCATTCACATGAGAGGCAATGACACTGCCTGACCCGACGGCCAGCACCATCAGCGCCGGGTCTGCGTGCGTTACCGCAATAATCGGCGTGACAATCCCTGCGGTGGTGATAGCCGCCACCGTTGCAGAGCCCAGAGCAATACGCAGCATGGCCGCCACCGTCCAGCACATCAGCAGAGGAGACAGGGATGACCCTTCCATCATACCGGCAATGTATTCCCCGACACCGCTGTCGACCAGTACCTGCTTAAAGGCCCCGCCCCCGGCGATGATAAAAACAATCATGGCGATGGAGGCAATCGACGAACCGCACATCTCCATCACATCTTCCGCTTTACGCCCGTTACGCAGCCCGAGGGTAAAGACAGCAATCACTACTGAGATAAACAGAGCAACGGCAGGGTTACCGATAAATTCAAAAAACTGCCGTACTGCATTCTCCTTCGGCAGAGTCAGTTCAAACACCGCCGCCACCGCCATCAGGATCACCGGAATAATGGCCGCAAAAATACTGATCCCGAACCCCGGCATTTCATCTTCAGCGAAGATTTTCGGGTTATATAACCCTTCAGGGGGTTCTTTTTCGAAATTTTTCAGGCACCGGGAAAACAACGGCCCGGCGATGATCACTGTCGGGATCGTGATCACAATCCCGTATAACAGGGTGGTCCCGAGGTTAGCGCCAAAAATGGTGGCAATTGCCGTAGGCCCCGGATGCGGTGGCAGAAAGCAGTGTGTGACCGAGAGTGCCGCGACCATAGGAACACCGACATATAACAGAGGCATTCCTGCCGCTGCCACCACCGTAAAGACCAGCGGTAACAGCAGCACGAAGCCAATTTCATAGAACATGGCCAGGCCGACTATCAGGCCGGTCACCATCAGGGCCCATTGCACTCGTTGTTTACCGAAGGCATTAATCAGCGTTGTTGCCACCCGCTGGGCAGCACCGGTATCTGACACCAGTTTACCCAGCATGGCACCGAAGCCCAGTATCATGGCCAGGCTACCCAGCGTTCCTCCGATACCTTTCTGAATTGACGCCACAACTGCCAGCGGCGTCATACCTTCAGCAATACCGACAACGGCAGAGACAAAAACTAATGCGATAAAGCCATTGGCTTTGAAGACAATCATCAGTACCAGCAGGAGTACGACTCCCAGCGCTATTATAGTAATCGGCATAATACAGCCCTCTGAAAACACGCTTTAAACAATATCGCCCACCCGTTACCCGGGGCGGGAGTTCTGTACACCGATAAGACCCTCGCGCCCCCGGTGACGAAGTCAGAACGTTAACTGCACCTTTGCGGCTTTTTGCTTATCACTCGCAAAATTCAGTGCAGCATCTATCTCATGATAGTCGTATTCACCGCTAAGCAGCGGAAGCGGATCAATGATCCCGCTGGCCAGCCATTCCACTGCGGTCGCAAATTCGGAGGTAAAACGGAAAGAGCCGGTCAATACGATCTCTTTGGAAATCAGCTGCATTATCGGAAATTCAGGGATATTGCCGCCCATCCCTACCTGGACGAGGGTCCCTTTCGCCCGCGTCACCTCCAGGCAACGGTTCAGAGAGGAAGGATGACCGGAGGCCTCAAAGGAAATATCGAAATACCCTTTCTCCGCCAGATAAGGTGAAAAATCACCACTGGCCGCATTCATCGTCATGGTGGCCCCCATGGCGTTAGCCATTACCAGTGAGCGTTCACTGATATCAGTGCAGACCACCTCTGCAGCCCCTCTGGCCCTGGCCGCGGCGGCAATCAGGCACCCTATCGGCCCGACGCCGGAAATAAACACTTTTTTGCCCTGTAAATCTCCGGCCTGATGAGTGGCATGAATGCATACCGCCAGCGGCTCAGCAAACACCATTACCTTTTCATCGGCCCCGGCATCAAAAGGGACACACTGACGGGTTTCCACCACTTTATACTGGCTGAAACCGCCATCCACATGCGGGTAATACATAGCACTGCCAAAAAAACGCATCCCGGTACACTGGTTATCCTCACCGGAACGGCAATATTTACACTCCCCGCAGGAGGCCGCAGGGTTAATCGCAACTCTTTGCCCTTCCTGCAGTGACGGGGCATCGCTTTTTACCACATAACCCACCACCTCATGGCCGAGAACCATCGGCATTCTGACCTCGAAATTACCGACCTTACCGTGCTGGTAATAGTGAAGATCGGAACCACAGATCCCGCCACGGGTAATACGTACCAGGGTACCCTGCCCCTGATAGCTGACACTTTTGCTAACGACTTCAACCTGGTGTTTGCCATTGATCATGCAAGAGTCTGTAAGGGTGTTCATCATCGTCCTCTTAAAACGCACAGATGCAGGCGCTTATCAGAACGGTATTTGGATGTTATATCTGTGATGTATATCGATTAAGAGAATGTTTCAGTGATATTGTTACCCGTAACGTGAGCCGCGTAACACTTTCCCGGTGGGTGCGGGAGAAAGGTAATAATAAGTGCCCCGAATGACTGCAGAGCGGCGGGATCAATGCAGAGAAGATAATGTTAATATCAGGGGCTGACAGCCTGATTCAGGCGGCCCCTTTGCGGCGGAACTTGTCACGAGGGACTGCGTTAAGCCATAACTCAACCGATATTATTCTAAGAGTTAAAGGTTATCTGAGAATTGTATTCACGCGGTAATCGTCTGGCTTCCAGGTAAACCGATTTCCAGTAAGGATTATTCAGCGATGAACGCATCACACCACGACTGACCGAGGCATGCAGGAAATGACGGTCAGTATCATAAAAACCGACATGCAGTTCATTGTTAATCCGGAAGAATACCAAATCGCCCGGCAGTAAATGAGCCTGATCCACCGGTTTCCCCATACGGATCAATTGCCTGGTCGTCACCCGATCCATCGGGATGTTGAAACGATCTTTCAGCGTTCGCCAGACAAACCCCGAACAATCGACACCGGTGAGTTGCGTGCCGCCCCACTGATATTTGGTCCCTTCCCAGGAATGCATCTGGTCGTGCAGCGCGGCAAGAACATTTATCAGATCCGATTGCTGATTTTCCTGAGCGAGAGTTTCCCCTTTATCTTCGTTATTACGGGAATGGGAAGAACATCCCGCAAGGGTCATCAGTAACAGGCAAGTCAGAATTTTACGGGTGGCAGGGGGAGTCATCTTGTAATTTTCTCAATTCAGCCGGCGGTCTGAAATATATACCTCAAAAAATTACCGGATATAAACAGATAACCGCCGAAAGGACGGCTTTCCGGGGATATTTACACAGATTTACATTAATCAATCGTAAAAAGCAGAGAGCAGGGTGAGCAGTGCAGAGACAGAATTCCGTGAGGTCACTGCATGACCCCTAAGCAGCGAATACGTGCAGGGTGAGTCTGGTGCGGATGCTTAGGGCTTTAAGCGTCAGCGGTCGCCGGGGAGATAAACTGATGCCGGGGCAGTGACACGGGAATGACTTGAGTGTGAATAAATCCAGCCTGTTCAGGCATAGATTCAGAAATAAAAGAGTTTCCATGCCCGGGCTGACCTCGCTTCATTGTAAAATTGTTGCCGTTGAGCCTGCGCGGTTAACCCCTGAACCTGCATAACATTGACATTCTCCGCCCTCCCCTCCTTAATAACAGGATGTCGGGGGAGTCTCACCAGAGAGACTGAGAGGCTATCAGCAAGGTATAGCGACCCTTAGAACCTGACCCGGTTGATACTGGCGTAGGAAGACGAACGAATGATCTGTCCGCAGAGGTTGCGGTAATTCCTTCTTTTTTCGCCTTTGCTGCGGACGCGAATGGCCCGGTTTATCTCTGTCAGGCTCCCCTGTAACACCGATGTCTGCCCTTTCGGGTGCAGCATTTTTCTTTGTGCGCGGATAAGCGCTACGGGAGCCGGGGAGGCAGAATGACACATCCACAGGCATTAACCATCGCGGGTTCTGACAGTGGCGGGGGCGCGGGAATTCAGGCGGATATTAAGACAATGCAGGAATTCGGGGTATTTGGTACCACCGCCATTACGGCAGTCACGGCACAAAATACACTGGGTGTACAGGCGGTTCAGGTCATGCCGCTGTCTCTGATTGCTGCTCAGATCGATGCCGTCGCCACGGATTTTACCCTGACGGCGGTGAAAACAGGCATGCTGGCAGACAGCGATATTATTGCCTGTGTCGCAGAAAAGATTAAACAACACAAACTCCCGGGCTTAGTCATTGACCCGGTGATGATTGCTAAAGGCGGAACACCGCTGCTACAGGAAAGCGCCCTCGACAGTCTGCGCCGTTTATTGCTGCCACAGGCCTGTGTGATCACACCTAATATTCCCGAAGCCGAAGCTCTGGTGGGTTACACCCTGCAGAGCCGTGAACGGATTGTGAGGGCTGCACGCGAGCTATGCAGGATGGGTGCTTTCAGTGTTGTCCTGAAGGGAGGGCACAGTGGGGAAGACGACGCCGCAGACTTTTTCTGCAGTCCGCAGGATGAGAGCTGGCTCACCTCTCCCCGTATTCAGACACCGCATACGCATGGAACCGGCTGCAGTTTCTCTGCCGCCCTGTGTGCATTACTCGCCAGAGGCCTGCCACTGCCGGAGTGTGTTGCACGGGCAAAACGTTTTATTTACCAGGCCATCCTGACCGCGCCGCAATACGGACAGGGCCATGGCCCGATAAACCATTTTACCGAGCGTCATATCGCGGGGTGAATTTGTCAGGCCAGTGGCTTATCTTAAACCTCATTTATTCAACAAGCTGATTAACTGTAAAACCACCGGCCGGCTTTCGCCGAATCAATAAACATGCTCAATGTTGATGATATTTTTTCCGCGGGATTTCTTATAAAAACCTTCAGGTTTCCGGGGGAAATAATGATCCCTCTGGAAATTTCAAGATTTCCCCCCGGCTGGGCTGACAGAGCGCCGATTAAGTCAGCGATATCTTCCCGTTGAAAGGTATCCTGCAGCACCTCTTCATCAGAGATATCCACGGTCTTCCATAATGTGGTGACCGCGGGCCGATCCTTCAGAATGAGCGCCCTGTATTCATCATCAGTCTTTTACGCTACTCACCAGAACTTATCCTTCGGACGTGCAATAGTATTGAATCTTTTCACGGTATAAACGCTGTTCTCCTAAAAATCCGCCGGTAATATCCCCCACCCTATTAAAAATCAAGTAAATAACTTCATTATTTACTCTAACAATTAAACGCAACCTAACTAATAAAACACAAAATCAATTTACTATTGGTGCCAATAATAAAATACAAATTACTGACAGACTACCATCATTACTTTTATCATCATGATTTATCCAAATAAAAAACAAATTAAATAAAATGAAGGAATACTTATAATTTCCGAAAAAATCACATCATTCAACATTCCGGATGCTCTACAATATAATTATTAAAGGGATATTCTGTGAAGACGGTTCACAACATGTCATTAAGACAATCAGGGGAAAACAGGGATGTCTCCGGGAGCCTCGCACCCTTCTTCCAGATACCATGATTTATGCTGTGTGAGTTCTTACTGTACCCAATGAAGTATTAACTTGTACCTCCCTCAACAGGACAGGCGCCACAACTGGCAGAGGAGAAGGTAGATTAAAATTCGTAACAACCGGGCAGAATTCTTAATTTTTATTCTGTGAAATTTTGCTATTTACAGCTCGCGCTTACAGCGTATTATCTTAAATTGCATGAATACTTTTTGGATCACAGACACAAGGAAGCGAGACCATGTCAGAGCTGAAGTATCCCTGTACTATTTTCAAAACCCGCAGACAAATGGATGACTATAGCGCCAGTGATATGCGCTATGGTGATTTAACCGAAGCTCAATTAAAATCCCATTACTCACTAGACTATATCTCTGATCAGGTTGTTCCCTGGACATTACACCGGCGTTCTTCGATGGATCGCCCTCAATCCATGTTCTGCTGTAATCTACGACAATCAAAGGAAAAAGTTACACGTCAGCAATGTGCATCTATCCTGTTTGATGAGTTCCGCGCATTATCGCGTCAGTTTTCTCTTTATGGTCCTTACCGATATCTCATCCAAAAGATGATTACCCATATGCAGAAAAATACAGGAAGCATATTTCGGGATTCATTACTGGATCGGGCTCTTCAGGAAAAGATCTACGGAGAAAGTTCTGGCGAAAACAGCACCCGTTTATTACTAAAAAAAACATTCGATCTTAATATTGATTGGGATAAGAAATACTATCCAGCCTCAAAAAAAGGAAAATTTTATGAAACGATATCCGGTGGCAGGTTACCAA
The DNA here is from genome assembly GCF_000611875.2 of Tatumella sp. UCD-D_suzukii. Taxonomy (NCBI): domain Bacteria; kingdom Pseudomonadati; phylum Pseudomonadota; class Gammaproteobacteria; order Enterobacterales; family Erwiniaceae; genus Tatumella; species Tatumella sp. UCD-D_suzukii. The sequence goes on along the minus strand of NZ_JFJX01000067.1, from coordinate 310,135 downwards.
AATTTGACAGTTTGAAAGATAACTTTAATGGAATGGGTATCACTATCCATGATACCTGGTCAACTCATATTATAATAAAATCATTACAGATTAAAAAAATGATTACTGTGCCATAGTACAATACAGAGTACAGGATCACTTTGGTCTGGATAGCTATGATGTTATGAATAAAAAATTCAACCAGCTTCTTATTTTTCGGGTCTGGTTTGTCCTCCAGCGGTATAAAGAGTTCGGTTTTAAACCCTTTATCACACAGATAAATTCTACTATAGAAATTCCCGGGTCTCGTGATGACATTTAAAAATAAGATAATATTACTGGTTCTTACTTTCGTCGTTTTCCTGTTACTGGCCTGCACCCTCCGGGTCGTATTACGTCCGGCAGAGATTGTCGCCATCCATCACAGAAGCAGCGGCTTCAGTGATATCCTGGTAAAAAACTTTCCGTATACCGATCAGGGGAAAATAGCCTGGTGGCTGGAAAATAAAAAGGACATCGAAAAAAAATACCACCTTCCCCGCCCGGATAAAGACGGTTCTTTCTATCTGACATTCTGGTTGTTTGGCGACGGTTATAAAGAGGAAGGGAAATATGACAGACTGTGCTTTAAAGACAAGGTTCCGCCTGAAAACTGTATAGATAAAAACAGAGTCTTCTCCGTACAAACGGGCCGCAACGGAAATATAATATTTATCGCCCGTGGGGGTGTCTATCGTATGACTGAAAACGGAGAAATCGCAAAAGAGAAAACCTGAGCTATCCAGCCTCCCCCGGAAAGAAGACAGCATCCTCTGCGTTAAGCAGCCTGAGTCCGGCAGGAAAGCACCGGTCATGCCCGCCGGGGATAAGCCATTTTTCATTGAAGTAAGCCCGGTCAGCAACAGACCGTTCCTGAATGCTTTAGACTGACCATGCGGTAATTACTGACGATGGTATAAACATAGCCGTGAACTCTGCGCGAAGGTTACTGCCCTATTGCCTCAGTGATCCTGCTGATACGGATCCCCTGTGGCGGGATGGAGAACCGGAAAATCGGCTTCGTCAGTATGTTATCGCCGGACTGAGCTGCGCTTCAATATATTGCCCCAGGGTTTCATGGAATAACTTTACTGCGCGGCTTAACGTTCGCTGAGCCGGTAACCCAGGATTGATGCGTACAATTCCCATCAGCGGGTCATTAAGCGGAATGGCCACTAAGTCTTCCGGCGGTTCTTTTTCTGCCAGCGTCATCTTCGGTAAGATAATCAGTGCCAGCCCCTGTCTGCAAAGTTGCTTCTGAATTTCTATGGAAGACGTGACAAAACGTATATCCAGAAGAATACCCTCGCGTTTAGCGGCGGTTTCCAGCGATTGCCTGAGAAAACGGACGGGTATCTTTGGCAGAGATACCTGCTAACGACCAAAAGCGAAGGTACGGTTTACTCAACGGCCTGTGGAAGCCCCAACAGGTTAATTTCTTCCGTATGTCGTCTGTTGAGGTTTATCTCGCACTGATCAATAAATGACTGATAATCATAAGCCTCTTCATCAAGTTCAGTGGCAACGGCAAGGCAAAGTTCCTGCCGGTAGTGCTTCCATAATGCCTGTGCTTTCATAAATCTTCTGCTGTAGATATCGCCGGAAGTCACACTGGCATTTTCCTTACCGTTAAACCACCCCATATTATTGGCTTTTATCCGTTTAACCGTCTCAGAGATAAGAGCATCCAGATCTGTTTCGCTATCCATTCTGGCCTTCGACAGACATTCATCCTGTTTTGCAGGAATATTATATTTTTTGAAGCATTCTTTCGCCTCAGGGCTTTCAGATAAAGCAGCTATACCTGGCAGTGGCAGGATTAAAAAAACAGCTACTGCAAAACAAAAAAATGTCCTCATTGCAGATACCTCAATCTTTTGCGCTGGTCTTCATATCTCATTAAGTTCATATTGTTTGTTATATATTGAGCGTGCGAGGTGAAATTTCTTTAACTCTTTTTAACTGAGTTTATTCACCTTCCCGCTGGTTTTCCCGATATCCGTAAAGCCTCTGTATATTAAAATCGTGTGCCCGCGATTCACTCATGCATTCAGACGTTAAATACGCAGCCCTTCCGTGATACTGCCTCCCGCGAGGCCGGTTAAACCGAAATAATATAAGACGGGCTGATGTTCGCCATAGAGACCGGCGCACTCTAACCCTCCAGCCAGCATCCGGCTTCTGCTGAGGCAATAAGCATACTAACCGTTAATGGTGCAGGCTGATGATAATCAGTCTTCAGATACTCAGGAAGAATTCTGTTTGGCAGAAACCTGATGCCTTCATTTGGGAAATATTTACGGAAATTAAATCCGGAGGGATCGATATTCAGCAATTCAAAGTATTCATCAAAAAAATCTGAAGCGTCTTCGGGGAGTACAGATTCCGCACCGGTACTCAGTGAAGCCTCTTCCTGCATTTCCCAAAAGTACTTTTTAATCAACTGTTTTACTACGTCCGCCTGATTCATAATCCGGAGCCTTCCTTGCCGAAAATTATTTGATAATGGAGGAACGATTGACCTGACATATCTTTGGCAGAGATATCTGCTAACGACCAAAAGCGAAGGCACGGTTTACTCAACGGCCTGTGGAAGCCCCAACAGGTTAATTTCTTCCTTGTGTCGTCTGTTGAGGTTTATCTCGCACTGATCAATGTTTGCCTGATAATCATAGGCATCCTTATTGATTTGTGAAGCCACTGCAAGGCAAAATTCCTTACGATATTGTTTCCATATATCTTGTGATTTCAGAAAACGGGTGCTGTAAACATCACCGTAGGTTTCGGTAGCGTCCTCTTTACCGTTGAATGCACCAATGAAATTGGTCTTTATACTCTTTCCCGATTTAGCGATTAACGAATCAAGTTGTTTTTCACTGGTTTCTTTTTTATCAGAAAGGCATTCATAGCCCAGCGCTGGCGTTTTTCCATTTTTAAAGCAACTTTCCCACTCTTCCCCCCAGGAAATAGTGGCTTTACCAGAGAGAGGAAGTATTAAGGAAGCTATCAGCAAGGTAATAGTATAATTTTTCATTTTAAATACCTTACTCTTTTCCTGTTATCTTCAAAAATCCTGTATTGGGGGATAGACAGGATAAATGATGCTAATGCGTCCTTACCCTCGATCGCTGCTTTGATTAAGCCCTGTGCGTCATAAACACCCTGATAAAAGATATCGACAACAACGTCTCTGATTTTCCTGTCGAGTCTATTCCATGAAGGTGCACCAGATATATTCTTAGCCAATCTGCTATACAGGCTACGGGCTTCCTCCGACTTTATCCGGTAAACAATTTCAAACAGCCGGATCTGCTGCTCGTGGGTAATTTCGCCAACCAGTGATCCATAGACCTTAACGAACTGAGCGGCCAAGTGATTTCTAAGATACGCAGCCCTGGAGCAAATAACCGCTTTGAATTCTTCAATCCCGGCCTGTCTGAGCGTGGCATAAATTTCTCCGGTGCTGCGTTCGCGCATATCATAACCGCGCCCTAACGTAACGCCGGATCGCCCTCCGGGCCAGTGAAGAATACGGGAAAAATTGGGATAACGGTGCTGCCTGAACGGTTCCACTGCGGTGATATAGTCTGAGCCTTCTGCATCAAAAGTTATTTGTCCTTCATGTACCCGGAGCGCCCCCCGGGTATTGCGTGGCCGCCAATGTGGACTTAATGCATTGCTTAACGCCTGAATAAAATAAGTATCAACGGGCGTTATCAGCCCTGAAGGCGACATATTCAGCAGACGTTGATACCAGCGAATAGCCTCTATCGTGCCTTGTCCGCACTGGCCGTCAATCTTCAAAGTTCGCCCGGTGCTCTGTCGGTAACCCGCCCCGGAAATGAGTTGCTGGATTTTTTTTACCTCTGCGGGTGCATTGGTGCCGCATGTACCGACCGATGAGAAAAGGCGATCGGGATGCAACGTCATGGGAGCGTGAGAGCGTCCTGTCATATGAGTAAGTTCCCTGTCAGTATTCATCCCTGGGTGATCCAGGTTGTAGAATACGCCACCGGGGGTGAAGAGTAACCGAGGGATTAACTGATTTGCTGACAACATAACAATTTTGTTTTAAGTCATAATTTTCGGTTCCCCCACCGGGCATATAAAAATTAAAATCCACCACCACTCTCTCACCACCTGAAATTCAGCCCAAAAAAGCGCCCTGCTCAGAAAAAGTAACGGGTATCAGTCCCGGTAGCTTTATGGTGTTCTGCCATAAATGAGTTTGCCAGGTTACAGCCAGTGCCATGAGCACAAGGAATTTTACTGCAGGCCAGCGGTATGGAACGACAGCCCTCGATTGCAACAGGTCAGTCACATCGTCATTGAACGGGCAAAAGTAACTGCTTTCGCCAGGACCTGATTACGCATCAGCGACTCTCAATTTTTTGTACAGAAACGCCGGTTTCGATCGCAGTTGAACTGGCAACGGCAAGGTAGAATTGCGTTTCAGTATTGCAGCAAATAAACCACACAGACAATAAGGAAAAAGGGAAAGGAAATGGACCTTCAATATAACAATGAACTGACCCCGGAAATACTGGCAAGAATGGATCAATCACCGTTTACGGCAGAACAACTGCACAGGATGAATAATGAGGCACGTGCGCTAATTGAGGGACAGCAGGAATATTGCCGCCAGCAGTCTTATACCCCATATCGTATTGCAGTGGATGGCCGCCGCCCCGATAACGGCGATGAGATTATCAACACGTTGAGCAACGGTCAGGTGATTGTGAGCCCTGAGGGCGAAATGATGCCGGAAGATTTTCTGTCATCGCATGAGGTGAGGTGATGGGAAATCGTTCTGACTGTTATGGACGGGGGACGGCACTGGAAGGTGATAAAACCACCACGGGGGCAATTTGTATAGCCTCCATGTCCAATGATACCGAGCACGGTCTCCGGGTGGTCCGCGTGGGGGATAAAACCACCCCCTGTCCGAAATGCGGTGAAACGGGGATTATCGTATCCGGAGAACCCCGTGATACCAATAATGGAAAAATAGCGGCGGTTGATGGTTCAATCGTGCACTGTGGCTGCCCTTCAGGCTCAAACCTGATTATCGCACCGGCAGGACAGTGGGTCGGCCGGGAACCGGACCCTTCGATTGCCGCCCGAGCCAGGTTTTTTGCTGAACGTAAGGCCGCAGAGGAACAAAGAACTCAACAACTAGCTGAAGAGCGTGACCGTAATCGTGTGTTCGCCAAATCCTGCCTGCGGGGTGAAGGCTGTAACGATGCCGGAAAAGATCGAGAGCCTCATACCCATTTCGCTGCGATGGCGTTTTATCAGGCCGTTCCGCCTGCCGACCCTGCCTCAGATAAAGATGTGATCCAGCACGCTCAGACGGCGAAGAAGAAAGCTGTTGAAGATATTCCGAAGCCGAAGAAGCGAAGCGCCCTGTACAAATGGTGGTTCGGTAATTATGAGGAAGTGGAATATCAGCGGGCAACCGCTGCAGCGACGAGTGCGGCCCATGCTCAGGCGGCTGTTGAAGGTGCCAGTGTCTTTGGCCTCATTGGTGGCAGTGCCATTACATCAGGAACATGGGCGGTAAAACTGGGGGAAATAGCTACAGGACTTGGAAGGGTTGCAGCCAGCGGTCCCGGTGCGCCCATCGCAGCCGTTGTGCTGGGAATGATGCCAGGAAGACTGAATGAGGGGGAGCAGGATTATTTAGACCGCCTCAGACTGGAACAGATGCGTGAAGCGCCCACCCGTGTGCGCTATACCTGGGAACAGGACGTCCACGGGAATCTGACTCCGCACGGCTGGCATACGCCACCGGGAAAGGACAGGGTACGTGTACGCAAAATGGAGTGGGACAGCCGCCGAAAAGCGTATACCTTCACCACAGAGGAAGCCCCCCATATAACGATTATCTGGACGCCGGACAGTTCAGGTGTCAATGTTCCTTCAGATACAGGCAACCGAAATCCGGTAAGGATACCGAACCCGGTGATTGTTGATCCGCTGCCGGAAGACCCCCGTATTGAGGCAACGACCAGCCCTGCTCCGGAAGAAAAGACGTTTGCGGATTATATTCTTATTCTGCCATTGCCGTATATTCCGCCGATTTATGTTTATCTGAATTCTGTTCTTAAGGGGGAAAGAGCGGCGGAAGCAGCCAGAATTCTTGGGTATGACCGTCGGGTTTCAGCGGATAAAGTACCGTTTAACTCTCACGGACAGCCAGCATTCTTTAATGGAAAAGATTATATAACTCCTGATATTGATGGACACAACGTATCTTATGGTTGGAAAAAAATCAGTAAAAAAGGTGTTCGTTTAGGAACATATGACAAAGATTTAAATAGAATAAAGGGGTGATAATATGTTTGGTATTTTTACAGAGAGTGATGCTATTCAATCAGAATTTAGCGAGATGGTTTTGCCAGCTAAAATAATAATTGGAGATTTCGATGAAGGAATGCAAATACCATTAACATATTGGAGCATAAGGAAATATCAAGAGAGCTGGATTGATACTATTGGTCAGGGATTGAAAAAAGGCAACCATTCAGTCCTGGCGGTATCTATGTATAACCCAGAGACAGTTAACTTTATATTCTCATGGGTGCTTTATTATAATGAAGAGGAAGTTATTATTCAAAACAAAATGATTTTTTGTGGTGAGATACAAGGCTTTTCTACTGATAATTTAAATGACTATGCCGGGGAATACGATGCGTATTCAAATGGCGAAAAAGTATCAGAGTGGTACACTACCATTGATGAAGTGAAAGAATTTATGTCATACCTGGAAAGAAAGGTAGCAAATCATCTTGGATCTCCGGATGATTTAACGGCTCTTAATTAAACCAACCGGATACACGGCGTAATGACGCGGTCATTGAAGTCCTCACTGAACTCGCTGAGCGTTATCCGCGATACGGTTTTAAGAAGCTTTTTCAGGTCATTCGCCGGCAAGGCCATGTATGGAATCATAAGCGGGTTCACCGGATTTACTGCCTGCTGAAACTGAATTTCAGACATCAAGGAAAGCAAAGTTTGCCGGTACGTAATCCGGCACAGCTGGTGACAGCAGAGGCAATAAACCAGAGCTGGCCGGTTGATTTTATGCACGATGCTCTGGTCAGTGGCAGACGTTTCCGGACATTCAATGTGGTGGATGATTTTAACCCTGAGGCACTGGCCATAGAGATTGACCTTAATATTCCGGCTCAACGTGTCATCAGAGTGTTGGATCGAATCATTGCTTACCGTGGTTACCCGCTCAAACTGAGGATGGATAACGGACCGGAATTTATCTCACTGACACTGGCCCAATGGACTGAAGATCATGATGTACAACTGGAGTTCATTCAGCCCGGGAAACCCACTCAGAATGCTTTTATTGAACGATTTAACCGGACATACAGGACTGAAATACTAAATTTTTATCTGTTCAGAACACTGAATGAAGTACGGGAGAAACAGATCGGTGACTGACGGAATATAACCGCGAGCGACCTCATGAATCCCTGAATAACCTGACGCCGGAAGAATACCGGTTGATGGCTGAAAAACCGGAAACCTCAAAAAGTGTCTGGAACTAATACAGGTATGCTTACACCAGGGGGCGGGAAAATGTGAAAAATCAGGAGTTGCGGCGCCTGACGGCAGGAATGGTCGGAGTGTGAAACTGAAAAGCGTAACACCTATAATGCCGTCAGGAGTAAGGTGAAATGGGGTAAGATAAACCTATTGATTTGGCCGTTCTGGTAAAATTTTGCCAATAACAAAAACAACCAATACGGATAGACCTATAGCGATAAGGCGTTCATGCCATGTATCATAATGAAAGAACCAATAGCAGCAGAGTACGACTAACAATCCACCAATCACAGCGCCTGAAGTCTCAATAAGAGTAAATAAAATACGCTTGCCGATACTGAGTTTTTGAGGGTTATCTTTTCGCATTGATCTCTTTCTCAACCATACTATATCGGGTATCAGTATCTATAAAGCCAAACGCCAGATAGCCCATATCTTTAGGCACTGACAAAACACCGTCAATAAAGCCTATGGCCGAATCTGGCGATAGTATAATTTTGGCTATACGCCTTGCGATTTCCTGATAGCTATCCAATTTAAAATCCTTTTATAATTGAGATAAATTTGGTGGTTTTCCTTATGGGTGGTACTCACTAAATCAATAGTAACCCTGCCAGCCGTTGTCCATTCAACATTTCTATGAGCTCGTTCTTAAGCCATTCATAGTAGCCCGACGCATCACTGAATCATACAAATGCTAAAGTTCTGCTCAGCGTTGATTTTGTACGCCGTGGAAAAATGGTGCAACACTTTTGCGACACTAGCCCGGCAAACAAAAAAGCCACTCCGGAGAGTGGCTTAATGTCCTGAATTCACAGGAAGAATCTGGTGGCCCCTGCTAGACTTGAACCAGCGACCAAGCGATTATGAGTCATGAAGTTATTGCTCTCACATTTCTTCTCGGTTGTTCTGGCTTGCATTATAAAACCATTAAAATCATATAGATAATAATTATTCTCTGTTTTTGTTTGTCTCTGAATGTTCTGGACAGTAAGATCGCTACCTGACCCATTACCTGACCCAAATATTGATTGGGTCAGGTAACAGACAATTAACAGGTGATGGTGTGGCAACTCAGCTAACTGATACAGCAATCCGTGGACTCAAACCGAAAAGTACTTCTTACTATGAATGGAGCAATAGTGGTCAGCGTGGTGCTGGGCGTCTTGGCGTAAAAGTGCAGCCTTCAGGCAGTAAGGTTTTTTATTTTCGTTACTATGTAGATAAAGGTAAGAAAGAGAAATTCATTCAGTTAGGCATCTGGCCTGAGATGAAACTGGTGACGGCCAATGAGCTGGCAAAAAAGTACGGAGCCTGGCTTATAGAGGGCAAAGATCCCCAACAAGAGCTTGAGCAGCAACGACTGGCTGAGCAGCAAATGATGCAGCTTCACCGTTCACAGGGTTCGTTTAAAGAACTGGTGCAGGGTTACGTGAACAAAATGAAGTTGGATAATAAACGTACCTGGGCAGATGTGCTGAAGCGTCTTGAAAAAGAATGCTACTCAATTATTCCTCCTGAAACTAAAGCAAAGGACGTCACACCTTCACAGATTAAAGCGATTTTGTCTGGCATTATCCAGCGTGATGCTGTGGTCCATGCAAATCGGATTCGCTCCTATCTGATGGCAGCATTTAACTATGGTCTAAAAGCCGATAACGATCCGATGAATACCAGCGTAGGTATTACGTTCGGGCTTGAAGTTAATCCGGTATCGGCCATACCGAAGCAATCTTCAGCGGAAAAAGTGGGTGATACATGGTTAACATTGGAAGAGCTTCGTTTTGTCATGGAGCAGTTCTCACAAGCTACCAATGTTGGGCCGCTGATGCAGCATCTTATTCGCTTCTGCGTTTATGCTGGTGGGCAGCGTCCATTTGAAATGATTGCTAGTCAGTGGAACGCAATTGACTGGCAGCAAAAGACGCTCTTGGTAATTGCTGATGTATCGAAAAACAAGCGGGAGCACCTGGTGCCGCTGACTGAATCGGCTTTACAGGAATTAGCCTCAGTCAAAGAGTTAACTAAGGAAAGTAACAGCCCCTATATTTTCCCACTATCAACCAACGGTGAGCGCCCGGTACGTACCGATAGTCTGGCGCGTTCCATTATGTATTTTCGGGCTTTTAATCCTAAGTTTAAAGTTTTCACGGCGCGAGATTTACGCCGGACTTGTAAGACTCTAATGGGGGAGGCAGGGATCAGCAAAGAGATCCGCGATCGTATTCAGAATCACGCTTTGAATGACGTCAGTTCGAAGCACTATGACCGCTATGATTATCTGCCTGAAAAGCGCAGGGCACTTGAAAGCTGGGAAGACCGGGTTAATAACTATCAGCGACAGCAGGAAAACAACGTTGTGAGCTTGTTTGGACGGAGGTAAGAGCTTGGCAAAATACGAGCTTAATTCAGCAGAAGAGCGATATCAGCCTGGCTCTGGAGAATTGGTGCTGGCTAATAAGTTAGGGATCACTGATGAAGAGGAAATGGAAGCTCTGGAATCTGGACTCTTGCTAATGCTTTATGAACAGCTATTTATCGAAGGCCAGCCGCCAAAGGAACTGGCTTTTGAACATATAAGTGGCTGGCACCGTCAATGGCTGGGGAATGTGTACGACTGGGCGGGAAAATTGCGTAATGCCAACTTAGCTAAGGACGGTTTCCAGTTTGCCGCTGCCGACAGGATCCCGCTGCTTCTCAATGGTTTCGAGAAGCAGTTTCTCTCCAAGTCTGGTGAACTGAAAGCCCTGGCTCGTCCGGAGTTGATCAGTTATCTGGCTGAATGCCACGTGGAGTTTATTTTGATCCATCCATTCAGAGAAGGTAACGGGCGTTTGTCGCGACTGCTTTGCGATGTGCTCTCGGCTCTGTCAGGAAAAGGCTTGCTGGACTACAGCCTGTGGGATGAGCATAAGGCTTTTTATTTCAAGGCAATACAGGCAGGCGTATCAGGGAACTACAGCCCCATGATGCAATTGGTGGACGATATATTGCCAGATTAACGGGCGAGGCCCACGGCTTTCGCCTGTGCTTGATTTTTTTTGAGTTGCTGCTCAATTTTTTGCACAGAGTTACCTGTTTCAATAGCGGTTGAGCTGGCAACAGAACGGTATATCTGTGCTTTGGTAATCTGAGATGGTGATGCTTCTCGTCTCATTAGCAAGTCCTCGTTATGTTTCCAGGATTGTAGTTGTACTGAAATGTGCTGGCAAGGTTGATGTAAGGCCGATAGTACTACATTGAGACACCAGCCGCTTATTGGGCTGGTGGCATGGTTAGTCTTTAGCGGTATTTAAATCGAAGATTTTCTGGCAACAACAGCCTCAAAATCAGCACCACGCAAATCAGGAGCTGCACAAAGCATATCCCTAGCCAATGCACGTCGACGCTGCAGAAGGTCATCCAGAGTTTCTTCAAAAGTAATGATTTCAGAGTCCCTTATCGTCGGGTAATAGACATACACGTCTTTAGTTTGCCCAATTCGATACGCCCGGTCCGTTGCCTGATCTTCTTTGGCCGGATTCCAGCAGCGAGTGAAATGAATAACATGATTGGCTTTCTGGACGTTAACGCCGAACCCGACAGCAACCGTAGACAGAATAATCACCCCAAACCCAGGCTGAGCCTGAAAATCATCAATCAGGCGCTGGCGGCTGTTTTGGCTTTGACTTTTGGTACTGGTATCACCATTGATAATGACAGGGCGGAAACCAAACTTTTGGTGAATAGCATGTTGAAGTTCGCGCTGTAAGTCTCGAAGCTCCGTAAAAATAATGACCTTATCTCTCGTGGTGTGTTTTATATCTGCGAGTGTTTTCAGTAGCCAATTCAGCTTGGGTGAGTTATCACGAAAACGTGGCTCTGGATTAACGACTGCAGGATGTGCACAGATAAGTTTCAGTCGGTGTAACAGACCTAACATACCGGCTCCGGTCTGCTGCATCCCTTCACTCAGGGCTTGCTGCTGTTGCCAGTTTGCAACAGACGAAAGGTAGAGCTGTTTTTGCACGCCAGACAACGCCAATTGCTTGCAGCTTTTCACTTCAATTTTCTGAGGTAAATCACGCGCGACCTCTTCTTTGGTGCGGCGTAAAGTCTGCGGTTCTATCAGCGTCCGCAGGCTTTCCAGCCGTTCCGTATCGCGGCCATCTTCATTCTCGATGGGGCGAACATAGTGTTTACCAAATTCATTTAGTGCCCCTAACAATCCTGGCTGAGCAAAATCAAATAAGCTCCATAGGTCGACAAGTGTGTTTTCGACAGGCGTTCCTGTGCATGCCACTTTAAACCTGGCTTGTATCGCATTGGCCGCATGTGTAATTAATGCAGCTGGGTTTTTTATTTTTTGTGCCTCGTCACACACCATAATGGACCACGGCTGCCGTGCCAGAGAAAACTCCTGGTCACGAAGCGTTTCATAGGTTGTTAGTATGATTTTGGCCTCGCCCTGCCAGCCAGGTTTAAGCAGGTTTTTGATCCCCTGAGACTGCAGATGAGAAGGGATAGCCTGTTTGGGGTATTTTATCGCTTTAATGGTCTCGCCATACAATTTCAATACCGGAATTCCTGCGGTATAGAAGAAATTGTCCAGTTCACGTTCCCAGTTATCTAAAAGAGAGACAGGAGCAACAATGAGACTTGGCGGTTCTTGCGGGAATTTTTCAATGAACCATACCAGAAAGCTCAGAATTTGCAGCGTTTTCCCAAGCCCCATATCATCTGCTAGCAGGCAACCTGCAGTTTCATCTGGTGAGCGAAGGAAGAGTTGCTGGAGCCAGGCCACGCCTTCACGCTGATGGTCTTTGAGTCGAATATGCTCTTTAAGGCTCAGAGGGATTTCAGGTTCTGAATAACGTGCATTAAGAAGTGAATTGCGGTGTTGTTTGATGTAGGCTGCTTCTTCAATATTCTGTTCAATTTTAAGGACAGCCCTAGCCGCTTTAACATCAACATTGCCCTGAGACTCATTTGTCGTATTTAGCTGTTTTTCCCAGTTCTTACTGAAGGTTTTAGCAGCATCTAATGGTAATTGGCTATCATTCCATGGTGCGGTGATATGCGTTTCACCAGCTGTTTCTGCCTGAGTAATTCTCTCCTTCAGTTCATCAAAATGGTGATGATTTTCAGGTTGCCAGCCAGACAAATTTTCGACTGAAAAAGCGGAGAAATCGATGTTATCGGGGAGCCAGTTTTCACTCTGCGCTTTGGTCAGCCAGGGTGAGGTGATTTTTTCAAATTCACCAATGCCAATCACCCGATCGCCATACTTAGCAATATCCAGCACATCGCTAAATTCTTTACCTTCGATTTCCTGTTGCCAGCGAGATAATAGTGACTGGCAATCGTGCCATTGCTGTTCAGTGAATTGACTCAATTCCAGCTCGTAACTCTGCCATGAACCTGCAGGCATCTGTGCAGCGAAGCTAATACCAATAGCCTGAACAAATTTATCCAGCTCCCATGGAGCGGAGAAAAGGAACGACACCTCCGGTTGTGGCACTGGCGAGATAGGCTCAAGAACTAACGTTATATCCTCTATTTTGCGCTCATCATTTAGGCGAGGCTGAAGCTTGAAACGATGAAAGAAAATTCTGGCATCGAACAGCGCCTGTTCATGTTCTTCAGGGGCAATAACACCGGCAGCATCTTCACCAAGGAAGGTATAAGGGTTGCGAACAAAGGACAGCGCTTCACTTCCGGCCACTCGACGGCCTGGGATCGAGTGTATTGAGTTCAGAACTTCTTTCACTTCGGGAGGTATGATGACGTGGTTAAGTTCGCCATTTTCGCCAGGAATACGATAGCTATCTTGAACCTGTGAATTCTTGTCAAAACTCCCTAGCCAGTTAGCAGGCTGATCCTCGAAATGGGGCTCGATTTCGATAACCGCAGTGTCGGCAATCGTTGCTTTACGCAGACGTAATGATAATGAGGTTGGTTTGATGACATGCGTTTTTTCTAAATAATCATCAAATTTTGCGGCTGCCTGCTTTGCACATTTACGGATAGCGGCCCACCCCAACTGATTAGTGGTTTCACCAGGAGTCTGATTCTGCTGTGCACTGAGTTGTTCTGTTGCCTGTATGAGTGCCCAGTTTTCCTGCGATAACAGGTATGGCTGATTTTCGTGGGTTAAAATGGCACCGGTACGACTAAAACGGATCGGCTTACGGGCTGGCAGAGAGGCCCATTCAGCAATCCAGACGCGAAAATCGCTATCGCTTAACGCACCTCGTGAACTCAGGCTTACGCGTAATGGTAACACCTCAGGGATGCCAATCAGAGGCAGGCTACTGGCATGCTCTTCATCTTCCAACAGGCGGTATAACGCATCCCAGCTCAGCAACCATCGGTCTGTGAGTGATATCAGATAGTCTTCTTCAGCCAGTTGTTCAAGCCAGGATGCCAGCGCCCAAAGCTGCGAATCATCAACCAGCGATAGCGGAAAGCTGAGTCCGTTCTCCTCAACCCGGCATTGATTCTTTACGTGGCGTTCTATCTGCTGACGGTTTCCTGTCAGTGTACTTAACAGACGTTTGAGCATTATTTAATCCAGTAGCGATGTGGTTCTTTAGTCACGGGGGTGAAACCGAGTCGGAGTAACTCTCTTTCTGTTGTGTCATCCGGTGATTTGAGCTGAACAGATAGCACACCACCTTTTTGCCGGTTATCGCTGACGACACATGAGATGTTTTCAACCAGATGCTGTACAGCAGTATCTCTCAATGGATTGATGATCTTAACATCCGATACTGAGACGGGAGAGGAAGCTTTCTTATCTATAAACTTGATGGGTTCTTCCGCCATCCAACGGATACCCAGCTTGCGCAGCTCATCATCGTATTTCAACATCCAGCCGGTGATTCGGACGTTGTTATAGCCCTCAGCCCGAGGGGTATGCGCCAGTCGAAGAACATTACGGTATTTATCTTTTAGATGGATATTAATATCTAATGAACTCGTCTCTGGATTGAACGGTGCCTGACCTATTCGGTAAGCGTACATTGCGTTCCCTGTCCCGGAAAACTCCACGAAAATGTAATCATTAATCTGCATGATCATCGCGTTATCAAAGCTACGGCCACCACGCAAATGACTCAGCCGTCCACGATTCTCCTCGCGGAATTTCACAAAGTCACTACCACGATTGTGCCAGGCATCTAGCCCCATCACGATACGAGTGAATCCCATCTGATTGGCGAAACGTAGCCAGTAGTGCAACCTTGCCTGGTCGACATCGCCATTACCGCGAAGCAGTTCGAAGAAGTGCATAAGGTCTTGTTTTGCCAGCCAACCCCGCACCATAGCGGCTACAGGCTCAGGAACATATTGATTCCACTTATTCTGCTGGCTTTTTAGCTGTGGGTTATCCCAGTATTCCAGCGCGGCCTGTTTCAGTGCTGTATGAGCCTGATCGCGATAAGTGGAATGGTAATAGCGCGTCAGCGTTCCCGTCATGATGTCGTCGCGAAAACGTAGCCACTGCGCAGCCAGACCTAACAACCAGTTAATTTTTTCCAGGAATTGTGGATCGTCAAGCGTATTGAGTTGTGCCAACAGCACAGTGAAAATACGTTTCCACAACCAGCTGCCATCGGGGATTTGCGCGATTTTTTCCAGTGATGATAGAGAATTATTCTCACCGGAAAGTAGCTGTTGGGATATCACCCTGCCCGCTTGTGGCGTAAAAATATCGTGATAAAACTCAATGGTTTTCATCCACGACTTTTCTCTACGGATAGCGGCTTTCACTACAGAGTAACCTTGGGCGATATGCCCACGTAGAACGCACCAATGTGGATTTGTCTCAGGAGATTCATGCTGATATGCAAAATAGCTTGAACATAGCGCTGCCCAATCCTTTCGTTTCAATTCCTTCGATTCCAGCCGTTTCATGATAGCGCTATCGACCTCAGGAAAAAACACATCATCCTCAAGCAAGATTGGTCGGTCTGGATATAACGGATCGTTATCGGCAAGACCATAAAATACCATCCGCCATTCTCGCTCAGTGAGCTCTTTTGCAATACGAAGGCGACGTAGAGCCTCCAGCCGCATTTCTTGCGGCGGTGAGGGGATTTTTTCTGCTTTATCAAATCTTTTTTCCATATCAAAGGCAGCTGAAGCCAACATGTGGAAATCATTATGCAGATAGTTGTCTTCCCTTTGATTGGAAGAGAGTCTCGCAGCAATGCGCTGAGAAAGAGAATCTATGGCTGGGATCATTGGGGCATTACCAGCTGACAGACTTCTTTATTGACGACAGGGGGAAAATCTACCTCATCGGCCTTATCACGCTTATCTTTAAGCCCAAAAAACTGCATACGTAACTCGACGCGTCGGCTAGCTGCCTTACTTTCCTTAGCATTATTGAAGGAGACGCCACCCGCCAGGAAGAGTTTACGGATTTGAATCTGTTGTTCTGCAGAAATACTTTTTTGCAGTGAACTGCGGCTATCGAGCAAACTACACATGACCCATTCAGATCGTTGTAGCGAGAGATGTAGGTTATACAGATATGAGCCGTCAGTATCGGTAAACCCTTCAATGACAATTTGCTTAAACCACTTCTTACCTTCTTCACTGTCGGCAGCATCAAGCACCAGAGGAACAACATCCTGCAGTGCTTTTTGCCCTTCAGCATTTAGGAAAAAACGGTTGTGATCGAAACGCCCCGCGTCACCAAAACTGATACTATTATCGTGGCAATCCACCACGATAGTTTTGTTCACGTCACGGGCATGTAATTTCAGTCGCTCACACAATCTGGATATATCCTGACCTCTTATTTTTTCACCTTGCTCTGCACGTTGAATTCGTTGTGTAACGGAGCTCAACGAGGCAACCATGACAACCAGAAATAACACCATCATGGCGGTCATTAAATCAGCATAAGAGATCCAGAATGGTTTCTCGGCTTCATCACTGCGGCGTTTTTTAACGCCAAATGCGTTTCCAAACATTAGCCGTCACTCCTTAGGCACGTACGCGCGACAGGACATCATCAAGCTCACTGACGCTTTCTCCGATCTGTTCGACAGAACCTGCGAGCAAAGTAGAAGCCTTCGCCATTTCGACGTCCAGTTTGCCCAGCGTTTTATCCAGGCTGCGTAAAACACCTTCGGAGAAGTCCTCAAACCCTTTTCCAAGCACGTCACTCACATTTTCCATAAAAGCCTGTGCTTCCCGGTTATAGCTCTGCAGGTGCTCACCATGCAGCTGAAGATCGGCGATAAATTTGTTACGTGTGGCTTGTTCAGACTGCGTATTTGCAGCGAGCTGCTCCAGCATGGCAATGGATTTGCCAACAGCTTCCCGATTGTTACGATAATCAGCCACAACGGACGTGAGTTCACTGGTGGCAAGGGAGAGTGATGAACCTGCTGATTGTGCTTTATTCAGCACGTCAGCGGTAAGGTGGTTGGCTTCCGACACCCGATCACCTGCATGTTCAAAGCGTTCGGCAGCCAGACGCATCTTATCTGCGCCATTTTTCATATCCTGAATCTGTCGGTTGGTTTGTTCTGCGAGCAAGCGTAGTGTTTCTGTCGTTCCGTGATGCTGGCTGGCAACAGTGTCGATCAGTTGTTTAATCTGATCGTCTACCTCACTCATCACACTTTGTGTCTGTTCATGCAGTGACTGCTGATTCGCTTGCTGAGTCGCTGATATCTGTTGCTGCCCCTTGTCAATCTGCCCAAACAGGCCACCCAGTTGTTCACCCAGCGACTCGACAGAGGCTGCCATTTTTTCCATTGTGGCGCTTTGCCCCTGCTGGACAGAGTTCTGAATGGCTTCAATAAAGGCAGCCATATGCTCGGATTGTGCCTTTTCTCGCGCTTCACTATCGGCGAACATTTTCTCCAACTGACGGGCCATACGTTCACCGGCCCCCTCGCCTTCTGCGCCAATTTTAGCCACTGAGGCCTGAAGGCTAGTAAGCATGTCATTCATGCCTGTCTGTAAAGCTTGCTGACCCGACTTCATTTCAGACAACAGTTGTTCGATGAGTTGAGCGCTACCCTGTCGGGAATCGTCGCTCACCTGACGCATGTCTTGTAGCAATGCGGCAAAACCGGTTTGCATTGTCTGAATTGCGCCAACAGTTTGCCCCATCATGTCGTTGAGACTCGTAAATTGCTGACCGAAGGTGGTATCGAGTTTCGCCATAAACGCGGTCAGCACATCCTGCAGCATGTTTTGCACCATGCCACTTTGATCGCCGCTGGCGGTCTGCACAGCACCGGCAATTTTATCCAAGGGCGACTTCAAGCTATTTTCAATTGCGCCACTGACTTGTTCAGCAAGTTGTTGTCCTGATTCACGATAGGTCGTGCTAAGGGTGGCCGCCAGTCGCTCATTCTCTACTTTCTGACTTTCAGCTAGCTGAAGCAACATATCGCGTAAATCAGTGACCAGGCTCTCTTTCAGATGGCGCGCCTGGGTCGCACTTTCATTACTGGATTTCACCAGTGAGGCTAAATACTCCTCACCCACGCCGCTCTCATACAAGGAGTCCAGAGTAGCCGTGAATTTTTCCAGTTGCTTATAGCATTTCGCCAGATAGAATTTTTCTAGCCAGGTGATAATGATTGAGAACGCAATCGCGACGGCTGAACCGAGAAATGCGTACAACACGTCGTGAAGAAGGTTATTGACGCTGCTGGAGACCTGTTCTGGGGTGCTGGGATTGAAGTGATTGAGCCCAATCATCAGACCATAGAAGGTACCGATAATCCCCACACCGGTCAGAATACCGGGTAGGTGTTTGAAGAATTCGATATTTAACGGAATATCGACCAGTTGCTGCTCCGAGAAAAAACTGGCACTTGGTGCAGTGGCTCGAATACGGCCGATTTTCTCTTCCCCGTTCTCCAACTCACGCTGCAGGTGTAACGATTCTTCGAACTCATTCCATGCATGCTTGAATTCAGGCCTTTGAAACAGACTCTTAAGGTGCTCAAGCTGGGCTTCTGGTGTACTGTTTTCAAAGCTGCTGATTGATTTTGTATATTTTTTTAAGCCATTAACAATTTTGATGGCTCTTGATAAATAAAAAAAAGTAAAGCAGAGAAAGGCAAGAAGTACAAAGCTAATAACAGTGAAAGGCACCCAATGGGGTTCCACAGACGTAAGCACCACTAACAGGGAATTAAGCCAAGACATTATTTTATCCGTTTAATATATTAATCTGTAATCAGAATGACCATCGACAACATTCTGATTACCTTTAATCAAAATTTTTACGCTGCAATGGTTGTCACCGCGTCGCTTCTCATGAATGGCTTACGTCATTCGGGCAGTTAATGATAAAAGTAGAATAAATAAGCGAAATAGTATCCTCTTTTTAACCCTTCAAAAGCAAACTTCTTCACTCTATGTCGTTTGTAATCGTATTCATTCCAGGTATCATTTTGCGTACTGCATTCCAAAACCGAATCTGCGATGAGGCATGGCTGCTTTTTCGCTGCGATCTCCCCCGAGGATTTTGATGAATAACGCCGAACAACTGTTTCTTAATGAATTGGATAACAAATTCTGGAAGGCCGCCGACAGGCTGCGCGCCAATATGGATGCCGCCAACTACAAGCATGTGGTGCTGGGGCTCATCTTCCTGAAGTATGTTTCAGATGCTTTTGAGGCTCGACAGCAAGAGCTGGTCACCCTGTTCTACGATGTCGGCAACCCTGACAACATCTACGCCATGTCGCGTGATGATTACGACTCTGATGAAGAATATGCCCAAGCTATCAGAGACGAGCTGGAAGTTGAAGATTACTACGCCGAGAAAAATGTTTTCTGGGTACCAAAAGCTGCCCGCTGGGAAACGCTGAAAAACAAAGCCATGCTACCGACCGGCACGGTGTTATGGGTGGAGGATACCACCGGGCAGGAGGTCAAACTGCGCTCCGTCTCCTGGCTGGTGGACAACGCCCTGGATGAAATTGAAAAATCCAACCCGAAACTGAAAGGCATTTTGAACCGGATCAGCCAGTATCAGCTGGGCAACGAGGTATTAACCGGCCTGATTAATACTTTCTCTGATGCGAACTTCAGCAACCCTGAATATAACGGCGAGAAACTCAGCTTAAAGAGCAAAGATATTCTTGGTCACGTGTACGAATATTTTCTCGGTCAGTTCGCGCTGGCGGAAGGCAAGCAAGGTGGTCAGTACTACACCCCGAAAAGCATCGTCACCCTGATTGTCGAAATGCTGCAACCCTACAATGGACGCGTTTATGACCCGGCGATGGGCTCCGGCGGATTCTTTGTCTCCAGCGACCGCTTTATTGAAGAGCACGCGGGCGAGAAGCACTACAACGCCGCCGAGCAGAAACAGAAAATCTCCGTCTACGGTCAGGAGTCGAACCCGACAACCTGGAAGCTGGCGGCGATGAACATGGCGATCCGCGGCATCGATTTTAACTTTGGTGCTAAAAACGCCGATACTCTGCTCGACGACCAGCACCCGGATCTGCGCGCCGACTTCGTAATGGCTAACCCACCGTTCAATATGAAAGAGTGGTGGAGCGCCAAGCTGGAAAATGACGTGCGCTGGAAATACGGCACACCGCCGCAGGGCAACGCCAACTTTGCATGGATGCAGCACATGATCCATCACCTGGCGCCGAAAGGCTCAATGGCGCTGCTGCTGGCTAACGGCTCGATGAGCTCTAACACTAACAACGAAGGCGAGATCCGCCGCAACCTGATCGAAGCCGATCTGGTGGAGTGCATGGTGGCGCTACCGGGCCAGCTGTTTACCAACACCCAAATCCCGGCCTGTATCTGGTTCCTGACCAAAGATAAAACCGGCGGCAATGGCAAAGCACACCGCAAAGGCGAAGTGCTGTTTATTGATGCCCGCCAGATTGGTTTTATGAGAGACCGCGTGCTGCGTGATTTCACCCGTGAAGATATCGCCAGAATCGCCGATACCTTTCACGCCTGGCAAGCAGATAAAGAGTATGAAGATAAAGCCGGTTTCTGCTTCTCAGCAACGTTGGAAGACATCCAGAAAAACGACTTTGTACTGACCCCAGGGCGCTATGTTGGTGCTGCCGAGCAGGACGAAGATGATGAGCCGTTTACCGAGAAGATGACGCGACTGGCGGCGCAGCTGAAAGACCAACTGGAAGAGAGTGCAAAGCTGGATGCAAAGATTAAGGCGAACCTAGCGGGGCTCGGCTATGCGTTTTAATGAGCAGCGCCTTGAGGATCTTTGTGAGTTAGTTATTGATTGTCCTCACTCCACACCAAAATGGACGGATAATGGTTTTATTGTTCTCCGAAATCAAAATATTCGTAATGGTGTATTGGATCTTTCCGCGCCGAGCTTCACCGATGAAGATGGGTACAAGAGTAGGATTAAGAGAGCAAAACCAAGAGTGAATGATATTGTATTTACTCGTGAGGCTCCAATGGGAGAGGTTTGCTTAATTCCTGAAGGAATAGATTGTTGCCTCGGCCAACGTCAGGTGTTATTAAGGGCCAATAATGAAATTGACCCTTATTATTTATTTTGGGCCTTGCAGTCTCCTTATGTCCAACATCAAATTTCCTGGAATGAGGGAACAGGTACGACAGTAAGTAATGTGCGAATTCCTGTACTTAAGGATTTGAAAATCCCTCGTCTGGGAGGACATGAGTCTTGGATTGCAAAAACCATGACTTCTCTGGCGTTGAAATCTCAGATAAATGGAAAAATAAACCAAACTCTCGAACAAATGGCGCAAGCCTTGTTTAAAAGCTGGTTTGTTGATTTTGAACCGGTAAAAGCCAAAATTACGGTGCTGGAAGCGGGCGGTTCGCAGGAAGACGCAATGCTTGCCGCCATGACGGCGATTTCCGGGAAAGATGCTGATGCGCTAGCGGTTTTTGAGCGTGAAAATCCTGAACAATATGCCGAGTTAAAAGCCACGGCAGAGTTGTTTCCGTCTGCTATGCAAGAGAGTGAGTTGGGGGAGATTCCTGAGGGATGGCGTCATGGGCCATTGAGCAACATCGCTACTTTTGCCAACGGTAAAGTCGATGTTTGCTCCTTGACACCTGAAACGTATATCTCTACTGAGAATATGCTGGAAAATCGGGCTGGTATTTCTACAGCCTCCTCACTGCCATCAGTAAATAGCGTTCCTGAATTTAGATGTGGGCACGTTCTAATTTCCAATATTCGTCCTTATTTTAAGAAAATTTGGTTAGCTCGTTTCAAGGGAGGACGTTCGGCGGATGTGCTAGCCTTTGAAGCACTAGGCTCAGTCACTGTAGAATATGTTTACAACCTCCTTTATCAAGAGACTTTCTTTAATTTCATGATGCTTACCTCTAAAGGTGTCAAAATGCCTCGTGGTGACAAAAAAGCGATAATGGGCTGGCAGTGCGTACATCCCGATAAGAAAATTTCAAACGCTTTCTCAAAAGCAGTTGGTGAATATTATTCATTCATTGAAATTAACAATGCGCAGAATAAAACGTTATCCCAACTCCGTGACACCCTCCTCCCTAAACTTCTCTCCGGCGAAATCACTCTGCCCGAAGCCGAGTTGGCGGTAAGCGAGGCGGAAAATGTATAAAGTCGATACGCCCACCAACAGTTTGCACTCCCTGCAGGAAGTGTCGTTCAGCAGCCTCGGTTTTACCGAGCGCTACCACCTGCAGGAGTGGCTGGCAAAAAACCCGCAGGCATTGACCCGCGATCACGACGATGAATTGCTGATTATCCAGAAAGAATTTGCCGGTTTTGACGACACCAAAGAGCGTCTTGACCTGCTGGCGATCGACAAACAGCGCAATCTCGTGATCATCGAAAACAAGCTCGATGACTCCGGGCGCGACGTGGTGTGGCAGGGGCTGAAATATGCCGGTTACTGCGCCAATCTGCGCAAAGAACAGATCCTCGATATCTTCCAGCTCTATCTCGACAAATACGAACCGGAAGAGACCCGTCCGGCGGCGGAAGTGATGGCGGAGTTTCTTGAGTGCGAAAGCCTGGATGAAGTGCAAATCAACCAGAGTCGCATGCAGCGAGTAATGATGGTGGCGGCCAGCTTCCGCAAAGAAGTCACCAACACTGCGCTATGGCTGATGCAGTTTGGCCTGCGGGTACAGTGCTTTAAGGTGAAGCCCTACAAATTCAACGACGATGTGTTTGTTGATATTCGCCAGGTAATCCCCACACCCGAAGCCGAATCATTCATGATTGGTATGGCACAGAAAGAAGCGGAAGAACAGTCCACCAGCGGCGAGCTGAAGAGCCGCCACCTGCAGCGTAAAGCTTTCTGGGCTAAAACATTAGAACGCCTTAAAGCCAGATCTTGCGCGCTGTACAACAATATCAGCCCGTCGACTGATCACTGGCTCAACGCCGGGTCAGGTATCAGCGCACTTTGTTACACTATGGTTTTTAGTAAGAAAGAAACACGCGTTGAATTCTGTATTGCCAAATCCTCGGCGGAGAGCAATACCTTTGCGTTTAACTGGTTGTATGAACGCAAAGAGCAAATCGAAAACATCTTTGGGCATGAATTGAAATGGGAACCACTGCCGGGCAAAAAATCATGCCGTATCTCTTTTGCCACGCCCGCCACCAGTCTCGACGAGAGCAACTGGCCAGCGATGATCGACTGGCTGCTGAAAAACCTGATAGCGCTTGAAAAAGCACTCGATCCTTTTATCGCCCCATTGAATATGGTGCTGAAAGATATTTCCAACGCACCGGAAGAAACAGAAAAACCTGAGACAGAGGAAGCCTGATGCTGAGCGAAGACGATTTGGAGCAGCAATGCCTGAAGTGGTTTGCTGAACAGGATTGGGAAGTGCTGCACGGGCCAGATATCGCCCCAGATGGCAACAATCCACTGCGTGCTTCATTTCATGATGTGTTTCTGCGCCCAGTGATGCTGGAGCAGTTGCAAACTATCAACCCCCATCTCCCTGTTTCCGTGCTGGAAGAGTTGATACTGCGTATTACCCGTCCCGAAAGCCCGGATCTGGTCGTTAGCAATAAGGCCTTTCATCACCTGCTACTCGACGGTGTGCCCATAGAGTACAAACGCGAAGATAAGACGGTTCACGATAAAGCTCTGCTGATGGATTTTAACCATCCTGGTAATAACCGCTTTATGGTCGTGAACCAGGTGGCTATTCAGGGGATAAAACAGGTCCGTCGCCCGGATATTATTGGCTATATCAACGGCCTGCCCGTGGCGGTGATTGAGCTGAAAAGCCCGATTGATGCCAATGCCGATATCTGGGCTGCGTTTAACCAGCTGCAGACCTATAAAAACGAACTCAGCGACCTGTTTATCTGCAACGAAGCGCTGGTGGTGAGCGACGGGCAGAATGCGCGTATCGGCTCGCTGACCGCTGATGAAGAGCGCTTCCTGCCGTGGAAAACCGTGGCTAACGAAGACGACAAGCCGCAGTTTGACTGGCAGCTTAAAACCGTGGTGCAGGGCTTCTTTCACCGGGAACTGCTGCTCGATTACATTCGCTACTTTGTGTTGTTTGAAAATGACGGTAAACGGCTGATCAAGAAGATTGCCGCTTATCACCAGTTCCATGCGGTCCGTGAAGCTGTCGCGGCCACTATTGTGGCATCTACCGGAAAACATCTGCAGTTGCGGAGTAACATCCAGCCCGGCAGTAAAAAAGCGGGCGTGGTGTGGCATACCCAGGGTTCCGGTAAAAGTATCTCCATGTGCTGTTACGCCGGGAAACTGCTACAACAGGCAGAGATGAACAACCCGACCATCGTGGTGGTGACCGACCGTAATGATCTCGACGGGCAGCTCTACTCCACCTTCTGCCAAGCGCAAGATTTACTGAAACAAACGCCGTTACAGGCCAACGACCGCGAAGAATTGCGTGAGCTGCTCAATGCCCGTGGATCCGGCGGTATTATTTTTACTACCGTGCAGAAATTTGCGCCGTTGGATAATGAGCAGAACCATCCTGCACTTAACGCACGTAGCAACATCGTGGTGATTTCCGATGAAGCGCACCGCAGCCAATATGGCCTGAGTGCCACGCTGGACAGACAAACGGGTTTCTATAAATACGGTTATGCCAAACACATGCGCGATGCGCTGCCGAATGCCTCATTTATGGGCTTTACTGGTACGCCGATAGCGTCTGAAGATAAAGATACTCGCGCGGTGTTTGGTGATTACGTCTCTATCTACGATATCCAGGATGCTGTCGATGACGGTGCGACGGTGCCGATTTACTACGAATCCCGACTGGCAAAACTCGACCTGAATCATGAGGAGTTGGAAACACTCTCCGATCAGGTGGATGAGCTGGTGGAAGATGAAGAGACCGGCCAGCAAGAGAAAACCAAAGGTGACTGGAGCCGTCTGGAAAAGCTGGTGGGTTCTGAACCGCGTATTAAGCAAGTTGCCGCTGACTTGGTTCAGCACTTTGAAACTCGTAACGCAGCCATGAATGGCAAGGCGATGATTGTCGCCATGAGCCGCGATATCTGCGTGAAGTTCTACAATGCCATCGTGGCGATTCGCCCGGAGTGGCATAGTGAAGATGTCGAACAAGGGGTAATCAAAGTCATCATGACCGGCTCGGCATCGGATAAAGACCCTCTCCAACCACACATCTACAATAAGCAGACCAAAAAGCGTCTTGAAGCGCGCTTTAAAGATTTGAATGATCCCCTGAAACTGGTGATCGTCCGTGATATGTGGCTGACCGGATTTGATGCACCATGCTGCCACACCATGTATATCGACAAACCGATGCGTGGCCATAACCTAATGCAGGCTATTGCGCGTGTTAACCGCGTATTCCGGGATAAGCCGGGAGGGCTGGTGGTGGATTATATCGGTATTGCGAACGAACTTAAGCAGGCGCTGAAAACCTATACCGACTCAAAAGGAAAAGGGCAGACCACGGTGGATGCCCGGGAAGCCTTTGCCATCCTGTTAGAAAAAATCGACATCATCCACGGGATGTTTGCGCCCTCAGCAGGAAAGTCCGGCTTTAGCTACGCGGGTTTTTCTGCCGATCCATTAGCGTTCTTACGCGATGCAGTGAACTACATTCTGGGCCTGGATGACGGTAAAAAACGTTATCTCGATGTTTCATTGGCGATGAGTAAAGCCTGGTCATTATGTAATACCCTGGATGAGGCGAAACCCTTACAGGAAGAATTCGCGTTTCTCTCAGCGGTCAGGGTGGGGCTTATCAAGCTTGATCCCAAGGAAAAATTTAGCCAGTCTGAAAAAAATTCTCTGCTAAGTAAGATCCTTGATAACGCGGTTATTGCGACTGGGGTTGAAGATGTCTTCGCGCTGGCCGGGCTGGATAAACCCAATATCGGCCTGCTATCGGATGAGTTTCTGGAAGAAGTACGGGAAATGCCGCAACGTAATCTGGCGGTGGAACTGCTGGAAAAACTGCTCAATGATGGCATTCATGCCCGTTCTGGTAATAACGTGGTACAGCAGAAGAAATACTCTGATCGCCTGAAAGCGGTTTTACTCAAATACAATAACCGTGCCATTGAAACCGCGCAGGTGATTGAAGAGCTGATAGAGATGGCGAAAGCGTTCAAGGAAGCGATGGCACGGGATGATGCGCTGGGATTAAATCCGGATGAAATCGCTTTCTATGACGCGCTGGCCGAGAATGAAAGCGCGGTGCGTGAATTGGGTGATGATGTTCTTAAGAAACTGGCCATCGAGGTTACGTTGAAGCTTCGTAAATCAACGACCGTCGACTGGCAGGTTCGGGAAAGCGTACGGGCGAGATTACGGATTCTGGTTCGTCAGACACTGCGTAAGTACAAGTATCCGCCTGACAAAACACCCTATGCCGTTGAACTGATACTGAAACAAGCAGAGATGGTGTCCAACAGTTGGACTGTGTGATGTGCTGTTCATTTATTTTTTCGGTCACTGTTTTCACAAAAGGTGAAACCTTAAAAAATCATAATATACAATAAGTTAACAATAATGATCACCTGAAAGTCGATCTAAGAGTGATCATATGAAAATATGTTTGGCTACATGATCACTTTTGAAGTACTTAGTGCGAAATTGGCCGCATATACATTTTCAAGGCGATTGGGCCGCAATACAGTTCAAACTTCATGGCGTCCGGTGGTTGGTCATTGGATCAGCCATGTTTTTTTCTGGGGGTTTGTTTCGATTAAGCTGTGCAATCTGTTAACTGAACTTATTGGCCCATTTATCGCTTACAGTTTTTTCTGGTTTAAATGCTCCGGTGCGATCGGTGGCTATTACATTACTGCGCGGTATTCAGCTTGGTATAGTAAGCCCATATTTAATTGTGACCCACTTGAATACATTAATATAGCTTAGGCCTGAACTAATATTCACTCCCATCATCAATTTTTTATCATCTCTACCCCTCAACTTCCAGTGTTTAGGTTCATTAAATGTATTATTAAGCCGTGTAAGATTTTTGGGATTAAAAGCCAGATGAAATAGATCATATTCATGCTGAAGTCGAACCCAATTTTCAGGTACGCCACCGAGCACATAGCTCAGTCGAAGCGCTAGTTCTGTTGTGATACGTGTATATCCAGTTACTATATAATGACAAGTAGACAAGGGCATTTGCATCGCTTTTGCAAACTGTGTCAGACTAACCTCTCTGAAAACCAGAATAGCTTTAATTCTTTCAGCAGGAATCAGACTGTCAAGGTTTTCATAGGCCAGAATTATTTTATTTAAGGAGCGCAAGGCTTTTCGCCTGGCTTGTCTTGCTTTTTCATAACTATGCTTAGTTGGCATTAAATTACCCCTATTGATATTCAGAATATATATGTTATGAGTAAAAATGTTATCACGACATCAAAAACCAGCTAAAATGTAATTCATAGTGGGTATAACTCTGCTGGCTCTCAGGACAAAAAAATGCCGATATTTACCCTTACAACGCTTAATTAATTATTGGCAGTATTTGACTTAATGATTTCTTTTGCTTTTGTTGACTTCCTAAAATTCGTCGATTTCCATGTCGTTTA
This sequence comes from Tatumella sp. UCD-D_suzukii, assembly GCF_000611875.2. Classification (NCBI taxonomy): domain Bacteria; kingdom Pseudomonadati; phylum Pseudomonadota; class Gammaproteobacteria; order Enterobacterales; family Erwiniaceae; genus Tatumella; species Tatumella sp. UCD-D_suzukii. Next base: position 282,549 of record NZ_JFJX01000067.1, on the reverse strand, counting down.
GTGTACATGTTAAAACGTTTTTTAGTCGTGTTCTTGGCAAGATAGCTCAATCGATAGATAATCTGTCCAAATAATCTGTTATCACCGAGCTGCCAAAAATAATAACAGTTTTTTGGCAGGCTAAATGTCCCTTCTGAAACTTCATACCAACACTGTTCAATAAATTTATTTAGCTTTCCTGGGCGGTTTATTTTTTGCCCATTAACCATTAATACACAGTGATAGTGCTGACATGGACTGTTGCCATGCTCACGGACCCATATCAGATGAAACCAAGTTTTCGCATAGTTATTATGCAATTTTTTAGTTAGCATCTTACTAAACTGGCTGATGATGAGGTTTGTTTCGCTATGTTCTTTGATATGCAGGTCGAAACGAACCACCAGCACTTTAGTTGAACGGCTAAATATTTCCAGAACTGTATCCAAAATACTTCGCATAATTTTTGGATCAGGATGGATCATATGTTGTGACCATTCATATACCGGCAGCGCATGATCCTGATAAAAAAAATAACCGAGTTTCTTTCGTGACACCTGAAACAGGCCTGAGGAAGTGATACTAGCCATATATTATAAATAATCCTGATCGCATATTAACTTTAACACCCAGTGTTACACAGTCTAACGGGAATTATATTACATTTAAAAATTGAAATATTTACTCATCAAAAAGGCGAGAGAAAGCGACAGGAAATTCACCTGTCGCATTGACTTAACTCATTCAGCTCACGGATAATTTTTGACGTATTTAATTAATTCCGGAGGCCAACCAATCACCCTTTTACCTACTTTAAGTGGCGCTGGGAAATTACCATTTCTAATCCAACGATTAAGTGTGGAGACGCCAATTCTAAGGTGTTGGCATACATAATATTTACCATGATATCTAATGAGCGATACTGGTGTTAAGTTTATATAGGTAGGTATAGTCATTATTAATGATACCTTAACGCTGGTTACACCAGAGTAATAAATCTGATAGTAGCCATGCGCAACTACTATTACCTAACCTTTTGCGTTGAGGGAAGTAGCCCTCTCTTTCAAGCTTCCACGCCTGAGAGCGCGAAATAGCTGTAATTTTATGGCGTTCGCTTTCTCTAACTAATCGGTCTGTTTCAATACCGTAAAAAGCGAGAATTTCTTTTTTCGTATAATTTTTGAGGTTCATGCCCATCCTCCGTAGGATTTAGTTGTTGATGGGCATTTTCAATTGCTTCTGATTATGCAGGTACGCACCCAGGGGCTGGGTAAAACTTATCTGCTTTAGATTTAATCAGCTCATACCCCTTTTTAACCTGTTTCCGAATCTCGCGAGTTATTAATTCTAAAAAAGGCATATGTATTTTTTTATCACGAGCCCCGAAAGTACTCTCGTTGCCATAGGTTTCCACATGTGCTCTCACTTCGGTGGCAAAATCGTCATGTATCTCATATGCAACTTCCGAAGCCGAGAGCTTAACTTCTAACGGTTGCCTATACAGAACTTCGCGAACCAGACGACAGATTAGGCTTAAGCGGAATCTTGCACGTTTTTTAGAGGCAAGCCCGCCCACTCTCCCTGCATCAACAAAAGATTGGAAAAAATCACTCTCATTTTTGTAAGTTTTAAAACCGTTCTTCTTAGTTGACGAACAATATTGCTCATCATGGCCGAAGCCTGAATCATGGGTGCAATAAATTGCTCCGGAAGGTAAGGAGGGGTTAACTAAGAGTACTGGGTTGATGCGGCTCATACGGTTCATGCCTTCTCGATTTTCTTATTTATTGACTTAAAAATGAAAATTTAGCTCAAACAAAAGTGAGGTCTGATCTGTCCAGATAATGGAGCTAAACGTTACCTGACCCATTACCTGACCCAAATTACAGGCAAAGAAAAAGGAGTCAGACGATTTCTCATCTAACTCCTTGTTTTATCTGGTGGCCCCTGCTGGACTTGAACCAGCGACCAAGCGATTATGAGTCGCCTGCTCTAACCACTGAGCTAAGGGGCCAGTGAGTGGCGGGGATTATAAGGTATCTCTGGCGGCTAATCCAGCACCTCCGGGTTTAGTTGCTGTTTTTTACAGCAATTGTCACAGAGTGCGGCGGATCCGTCGTGCGGCCAGTCACCGGGCCTCTCAGCCTGGCGGGGCCTGCAACACCTGGTAGCAGTAAATTATCGCGCCGGCGCGATGATTTTTATAACATTTATCCGGGAAAATAATTACGCCTGTATCAATTCGGAGATAACCCATGAAGTTCCCCGGCAATATCCCTTCAGTGATCGAAAAAAGCGGATTAATGGTCATCCTGATTTCCACCATTATTGCGTTAGTCAGTCATGTCGTTACCATGATCATGGATCGTCAAATCACGGTCAGCGATATCCTGCTGTTGTTTATGTACCTTGAGTTTATTTCGATGACGGAAACCTACTGGAAGATGGGCCAGTTACCGGTACGCATGCCGCTGTATATCGCGATGGTCGGTATTGCCCGTCATCTGATGACCGAACCCAGCGATATTAAACCGCAGGAAATCGTTCTTTATTCCCTGGGGATCGTGCTGCTGGGCGTGGCCGTGCTGATTGTCCGCTACGGGCACTTCAAATACCCGTATAAAAACCACGAAGCCGACGAAGACAGCTAACACCCCGCCCGGAACGGCCGGCCAGTGGCCGGCTGCTCTCTTTGCTTTATCACCGCATCAATACCGCTTACTGCCTCTCACTCTTTCCCGATAATTTTTACAGGACAGAGGAAGCAGCGCATAATTATCCGCGAAATATTTGCTCTCCCCATGCCCAGGGACTTTGAAATGATGGAATCAAAACGCGAACAACGAATACAACGCCTGCTGCAGGAAATAAGCTCTGCCGGACAGCTTCACCTGCACCGGGCCGCGGCGTTGCTCGGCGTTTCCGGAATGACCGTCCGCCGGGATATCAGCCAATACCCGCAGCAGTTATTATTACTGGGCGGATATATTCTCAATGCCACTCCGCGCACCACTGACCACTATTTCATTTCTGATCAGGCCACCCGCCAGGTGGCCCGGAAAAAACAGATTGCACAGCTGGCAGCCACGCTGGTCACCAAAAATGAGACCGTCTTCTTTGATTGCGGAACGACAACGCCGCATATTATTGCCGCGATCAATGACGATTTGCCGTTGACTGCCCTCACCGCATCCATGAATACGTTTCTGGCATTACAGGAAAAATCGTCCTGTCGGGTGATCCTTAGCGGGGGTGAGTTTCATCCGGATAATGCCATTTTCACCCCGACCGGAACGCATCCGTTACTGGACGAATTCTGCCCGACGCTGGCCTTTATCTCTGCCGCCGGTCTGGATGAACATCAGGGGGCGACCTGCTATAACTTCAATGAGCTGGCCATGAAACACCATGCACTCAAGCGTGCTGCCCGCAAGGTACTGGTGATGGATAGCAGCAAATTTGGCAAAGTCTTTCCGGCACGGATCGCCAGCATTACCGCTTTTGATATGTTGTTAACTGACAGGCCTTTGCCTGCCACACTGGCGCAGCAACTGGCGGAGGCGGGTGTAGAGGTGCTGATCGCCTGAGCCTTCCGGTCGTCCTGACCGCCGCAGTGGTCACCGCCCCGCTCTTTGCCTATGATGGGATCTTCCCCCTATCACAGGATATCCCGATGAAAGTTGCTCTCGGACAGTTCGCCGTCAGTCGTGAATGGCAGGAAAATGCCGATACCTGTCTGGCCTTAATGGCCCAGGCCGCCGGGGCCGGGGCCGATTTACTGGTTTTACCGGAGGCTATTCTCGCCAGAGATAATACTGCCCCTGCCTATGTGGTGGAAGCCGCCCAGCCGGAAGATGGCCCGTTCCTGCGCCGGTTACTTGCCGCCAGTGAAGGCAACCGCTTAACCACTATCTTTACCCAGCATGTCCCGGCCCCGGGAGAACGGGCTATCAATACCCTGTTTGCCCTGCATCAGGGGCAGATTATTGCACGCTACGAAAAGCTGCATTTGTACGATGCCTTTGCCGTACAGGAATCCGCCCGGGTGAACGCCGGGCAGCGGATCCCGCCCCTGATCACGGTGGCCGGAATGCAGGTCGGTCTGATGACCTGTTATGACATCCGTTTTCCGGAAATGGCCCGACGGCTGGCGCTGGACGGGGCAGATTTACTGGTACTGCCCGCCGCCTGGCTACGCGGGCCACTCAAAGAAAAACACTGGCAGATGCTGACGACTACCCGTGCGCTGGAGAATACCTGTTACCTGGTTGCTGTCGGAGAGTGCGGACCGAAGAATATCGGGAACAGTCTGGTCGCTGATCCGCTGGGCGTGGTGATTGCCAGTGCAGCCGAAGCGCCGGCCCTGATTTTTGCTGATATCGATGCCGGGCGACTGCGTTACGCCAGAGAGGTGCTGCCGGTGCTGGAAAACCGCCGGTTTGCGGCGCCAACACTTCGTTCGTCCTAATCATTTATCGCGGTAGCGCTCACTGCTGCTGCGCTTTTTCTTTTTTATCAGATTATTTTTTTACTTGTCATAACAAAAGGATATTAGCCAGAACAATCGTCAGGCTTTACAAGCTGCCCTGCACTTTTTATAGTCAAAAAACACAAAAAATCATCAATATATATTATCTGATCATCACCGCTGCTTTTGACTGAAAGGGATAACGCTTGAAAACTGCAATTGCGATCCATGGCGGTGCCGGGACCATTACCCGCCAGGCGCTGAGTAAAGAAAAAGAACAACAGTACCGCCAGGCCTTAGAAGATATTATCCGCGCCGGTCAGCAAATTTTACTGGCCGGCGGCAGTGCGCTGGACGCGGTGACCGAAACCGTACGTCTGCTGGAAGAGTGTCCTCTGTTTAACGCAGGTAAAGGTTCGGTGTTTACGCATCAGGCCACCCATGAGCTGGATGCCTGTGTGATGGATGGCCGCACACGTCAGGCCGGTGCCGTGGCTTGTGTCAGTCAGGTACGTAACCCGGTGCTGGCTGCCCGGGCCGTGCTGGAAAAAACACCTCATGTCTTACTGGCGGGTGCCGGTGCGGAGACTTTCGCAGCCGAACAGGGTCTGGAAACGGTTCCTCCTGATTTTTTCTCTACTCCGCAACGCTATGCCCAGTTACAACAGGCACTGCAACAGGGCGATATTCTGCTCGATCATCAGCAGGATACCGCCGACCCGCAAGGTGACCCTATCGACCCGCGCAACAAGTTCGGTACCGTCGGGGCTGTGGCACTGGATAGCGCCGGCCACCTGGCGGCAGCAACATCTACCGGCGGTATGACCAACAAACGTCCCGGACGCGTAGGCGATACTCCCCTGCCTGGTGCCGGCTGTTATGCCGACCGCCGGGTTGCGGTGTCCTGCACCGGCACCGGTGAAGTCTTTATTCTGACTCAGGCCGGATACGATATCTCTGCTCAGATGAACTATGCAGGCCGTTCCCTGGAACAGGCTTGCGATCATCTGATGCACACTCTGGGTGAAATGCAGGGTGTTGGTGGTCTGATTGCTATCGATGCCGGGGGTAACCTGGCACTGCCGTTTAACAGCGAAGGGATGTATCGGGCTTCTGCCAGCGGTCATGAGCCACCACAGGTGGCTATCTACCGTTATCCGCCAGCCTCCTGAGGAAATATCATGACTGATTTGCAGAATATCCTGCTCCACGATCCTGACCGGGTTCTGGTGGCTGAAAACCTGAGCGTGACCTTCCGTCAGGATAATCAGGTTTTTCAGGCCGTGGATTCCTTATCTCTTTCCGTCAGCCACGGCGAAACGCTGGCACTGGTCGGGGAATCCGGCTCCGGTAAATCCGTCACCTCGCTGGCACTGATGGGGCTTATCCGGCAGGCCGGTGGCCGTGTCACCGGCGATCGCTGGCTGCGCCGTCGCAACGGCGATCTGTTTGATCTCGGCAATGCGGATCAACAACAACTGCGCCGGATCCGCGGTTCCGACATCGCGATGATCTTTCAGGAGCCGATGACGTCACTAAACCCGGTTTTTTCTGTCGGTGAACAGATTGCCGAGTCCCTGCGACTTCATCAGGGAAAAACAGCGCATCAGGCCTGGCGTGAAGCCCGGGAATTACTGGATCGCGTAAGAATCCCGGCAGCAGCGGACACTATGCAGCGCTATCCCCACCAGCTATCCGGAGGAATGCGTCAGCGGGTCATGATAGCCATGGCACTCAGTTGCCGTCCTGCCCTGCTGATTGCCGATGAACCGACCACCGCACTGGATGTCACTATCCAGGCTCAGATACTGAACCTGATCCGCGAGCTGCAACAGGAAATGCATATGGGGGTGATTTTTATCACTCACGATATGGGCGTGGTAGCCGAAATGGCCGACAAGGTGACGGTCATGCACCGTGGTCGCCAGGTGGAATCCGCACCGTTACGGGAACTATTCCGCCAGCCCCGGCAGGAATATACCCGCGCCCTGCTGGCTGCCGTGCCAAAACTCGGCGCCATGCGCGGTCAGCCATTGCCGGCAAAATTTATTTTACCGGGAGAAACCGCCCCGGTCAGCGCACAACCGGATACGGTACAACGTGATCGTCCGCCGGTACTGGAGGTGCGTGATCTGGTCACCCGCTTTGATATCCGCGGCGGCTGGCTGAATCGCGTGCAGCGGCAGGTACATGCGGTGGAACACATCAGTTTTGATCTTTACGCCGGAGAAACCCTGGCGCTGGTCGGGGAATCCGGCTGCGGCAAATCCACCACCGGTCGTTCTCTGCTGCGACTGGTGGAAAGTCAGGGAGGATCGATTACCTTCAATGGTCAAAGGATCGATAAGATAGGCGGATCCGCACTGGCGCATTTACGCCGGGATATTCAGTTTATTTTTCAGGATCCTTACGCCTCACTCGACCCCAGGCAGTCCGTCGGGTATTCCATTATGGAGCCGTTACTGGTTCATAAGGTGATGGACCCGCAAGCCGCGGCAAAGCGTGCCGAAGAATTACTGGTGCGCGTCGGCCTGGAGGCCGGACACGCCGCACGCTATCCCCATGAGTTTTCCGGTGGTCAGCGACAGAGAATTTGTATTGCCCGGGCCCTCGCCCTGAACCCGAAAGTTGTGATTGCGGATGAATCTGTTTCTGCGCTGGATGTCTCCGTGCAGGCCCGGATCGTCAATCTGATGATGGATTTGCAGCAGGAGTTCGGCATCGCTTTTCTGTTTATCTCTCACGATATGGCGGTGGTCGAACGCATCAGCCACCGGGTTGCCGTGATGTATCTCGGACAAATCGTCGAAATCGGCTCCCGTCAGGATGTGTTTGAAAATCCGCAACATCCTTATACCCGTAAACTGATGGCGGCAGTCCCGGTCGCAGACCCGGAGGCAGTGCGTCATCATTTTGCAACGAAGGCAGAAGACGTGCCGGATGCCATCTATGCCCGCGGGGAATCTCCGCCGGTCGTTTCCCTGACCCGCGTTTCCGGTCAGCATTTTGTTGCTAACAGCAGCCACCCTTTTAGCTAACGTTACGATGCCCTCTGCGCGTGACCGGCAGTCAGGCAAAGCATCATTACAGGAGAGCAGGACGATGAACCAGAAAACAGTAAAGTGGCTGATCGCCGCAGGCATTATCGGCAGTAGCAGTGTTTCACTGCCCGCGTTTGCGGCTAAAGATATCGTGGTTGCCGTATTGTCAGACTTCACCACCATGGATCCTTACGATGCGAACGATACCCTGTCGCAGAGCGTCGCCAAGTCGTTCTATCAGGGGTTGTTTGGTTTCGATAAGAATATGAAGCTGGAAAACGTGCTGGCGGAAAGCTATACAGTAAGCCCGGATGGGCTGACGTATACCTTTAAGTTACGTCCCGGGGTGAAATTCCAGGATGGTACCGATTTTAATGCAGAAGCCGTGAAGGTGAACCTTGATCGAGCCAGTAACCCGGCGAATCACCTGAAACGCTATAACCTGTTTAAATATATCGCCCATACCGATGTCGTTGACCCGCTGACGGTCAAAGTGACCCTGAAACAGCCTTTCTCTGCCTTTATTCATAATCTGGCGCATCCGTCTGCGGTGATGATTTCGCCGGCGGCACTGAAAAAATACGGTAAAGATATAGGTTTCCACCCGGTCGGGACCGGCCCTTACCAGTTTGTCAGTTGGGATCCGACCGATGATATGAAGGTGAAAAAATGGGATGGTTACTGGAAAAAAGGCTATCCGAAGCTGGATGAAATCACCTGGCGTCCGGTAGAAGATAACAATACCCGTGCCGCCATGCTGCAGACCGGTGAAGCCACCGTCGCTTTCCCGATCCCTTACGAGCAGGCACCGTTACTGAAAAAAGACAGTAAGCTGGATGTCGTGACCTGGCCGTCCATCATGCAGCGCTATATCAGCCTGAATGTGACACAGAAACCGTTTAATGATCCGCGAGTACGCGAAGCATTAAATTATGCCATTAACCGCCAGGCGCTGGTCAAAGTTGCCTTCTCCGGCTATGCCACTCCGGCCACCGGCATTGTGCCACCGGCTATCGCCTACGCACAGACCTTCCCGGCCCCGGTGTATGACCCGGCCAAAGCCCGTGAACTGCTGAAAGAAGCCGGTTACCCGAACGGATTTGAAACGACCCTCTGGTCATCCCATAACTACACCACGGCGCAGAAAGTGCTGCAGTTTGTTCAGCAGCAACTGGCGCAGGTGGGCGTAAAAGCACAGGTGACGGCGATGGATGCCGGTCAGCGGGCCTCACAGGTAGAAGATAAAGGACAGAAAGAGAGCGGCGTCCGTATGTTCTATACCGGCTGGTCAGCTTCCACCGGTGAAGCAGACTGGGCATTAACCCCGCTCTTTGCAACGGCCTCCTGGCCACCGGCTATCTTTAATACCGCGTTCTATAGCAATCCGAAGGTCGATAAAGACCTGGCAGATGCGCTGAAAACCACCAACGAAGCAGAGAAATCTGCCCTGTATAAAGATGCTCAGGAGCGTATCTGGCATGACCAGCCCTGGATCCCGTTGGCGGTGGAAAAACTGGTGTCTGCAAACAACAAAAATCTGACCGGCTTCTACATTATGCCGGATACCTCATTTAACTTTGATGATGCGGATCTGAAGTAACTGATCGGGCAGGCGGTAACGCCTGCCCCCTGCCACCAGGACTGTGCATGCTTAATTATTTTATCAAACGTCTGCTGGGGATGATCCCGACGCTTATCATCGTGACGGTGCTGGTCTTCCTGTTTGTGCACCTGTTGCCGGGTGACCCGGCACGCTTACAGGCCGGGGCGAATGCCGATGCAACCGTTGTGGCCATGGTCCGTCACCGTCTGGGTCTCGACCTGCCGTTACCGCAGCAGTTCTGGAATTATCTGGTGCGGTTACTGCACGGCGACCTGGGCCAGTCGATGGTTTCCAGGCGGCCGGTCAGCCAGGAAATTGCCATGCGTTTTATGCCGACCCTGCTGCTGACACTGACCAGCATGGTCTGGGCCTGCGTCTTCGGATTAATCATCGGCTTAATTTCGGCGGTATGGCGGAATCGCTGGCCGGATAAGCTCGGTATGCTGCTGGCGGTCTCGGGTATTTCATTCCCGGCCTTTGCCCTGGGCATGTTACTGATGCAGATTTTTTCTGTGCAGCTTGGCTGGCTGCCTACCGTGGGTGCCGGCAGCTGGCAGCACTATATTCTGCCTTCGCTGACGCTGGGTGCCGGTGTGGCGGCAGTGATGGCCCGCTTTACCCGCTCCTCTTTTATTGAGGTCATGGGCGAAGATTATATGCGCACCGCCCGGGCGAAAGGGGCCACTGAATTCTCGGTGATTTTTAAACACGGTCTGCGCAATGCGATGATCCCGGTCGTCACCATGATGGGCTTACAGTTCGGCTTTCTGCTGGGCGGCTCCATTGTGGTTGAAGTGGTTTTTAACTGGCCAGGCCTTGGCCGGTTACTCATCGATTCGGTTTCCATGCGCGACTATCCGGTGATTCAGGGAGAGGTACTGCTGTTCTCCTTTGAATTTATTCTGATTAATTTGCTGGTTGATCTGTTGTATGCGGCGATCAATCCGGCTATCCGTTACCGCTGAAGGATCACAATGAAAAACTGGCGACGTGATGCAGCGCTAAAAGCGATGCCTCTGCTGAGCGAACACCGGCCACGGACACCGTGGCGGGAGTTCCTGCACCGCTTCCGGCAACAACCGGTGGCCATCGCTGCGGCGGTCTTTATCCTGCTGTTGCTGATCCTGGCGGTGATTGCCCCGTGGATCAGTCCCTACAATGCAGAAATGTATTTTGATTATGACCGGTTAGACCAGGGGCCGACCCTGGTGCACTGGTTCGGTGTCGACTCGCTGGGACGGGATATTTTCAGCCGGGTGCTGGTCGGTACGCGGATCTCCCTGCTGGCGGGCGTGTTTTCTGTCGCGATCGGCTCAGTGATTGGCACCCTGCTGGGCCTGATGGCCGGCTATTATGAAGGCTGGTGTGACCGGATCATTATGCGTATCTGCGATGTGCTGTTCGCCTTCCCGGGGATCCTGCTGGCGATTGCGATTGTGGCTATCATGGGGAGTGGCATGTCCAACGTGATCCTGGCCGTGGCCATTTTCAGCGTTCCCGCGTTCGCCCGACTGGTACGGGGAAATACCCTGGTACTGAAACGGCAAACCTTTATTGAAGCTGCCCGCAGTATCGGTGCCTCTGACAGCCATATTTTATGGCGACATATTCTGCCAGGCACTCTCTCCTCCATTGTGGTTTATTTTACGATGCGGATCGGTATTTCGATTATTTCCGCGGCCAGCCTCTCGTTTATCGGCCTCGGTGCCCAGCCGCCAACCCCGGAATGGGGTGCGATGCTGAATGAAGCGAGGGCGGATATGGTGATGGCACCGCACGTCGCGATTTTCCCCTGTCTCGCTATCTTCCTGACCGTACTGGCCTTTAATTTACTGGGTGACGGACTGCGGGATGCACTGGACCCGAAACTGCGCGGGGATAACGGTAAGTAAGCCCGCCCCGGGCTGAGACTTACGGGGAAAAGGCCCCCGCTTTCCTTTTTACCGTCAATCAGGGAATAAATACCCGGGGTCCCCCCGGGTCCTTCTCCGTAACGTCCGGAATTCTCCGCAGCCTGCTGTTTTTTCTGCCTCCGCGATTAGCCATTACCCGGCGTCGTCTGTCTGGTCTCCTGCACTTAATCTTCAATTGTCAGAGGGTCACCGGGCGTCAGATTTCAGTTGGCCGTTGGCCGGGTTCAGAGGAGCAGATTTGATGATTCAGTCATACTGCGGGGCTAAGGTTCCGGGACGTTGTGGCTCTGTACAAAGTGTTTTTTTGGCAGGCAACAGGTCTGCGGTATCCGCACCGCGTCGATCCCGCGATACTGATACCACAAAGAAACCGGCACGATGGCCGGTTGATGATTAATAAGTAATTCCGGGCGGGTTCACCTGTGAAACGGTCACTGCCTCTTTCTGTTCCCCCCAGCGGGTCATCACCTGCTGATAGGTCCCGTTTTTGATACTGCTGTTCAGCGCCGCCTGTAAGGCATACACCAGCCCGTTGCCTTTTTTCGTTGTGACCGCCACCTGAGCCAGCTTCGGACCCAGTCCGACAACGCGGGTTTGACCGGTGAGTGCTGCTTTGTAGCTGGCCGCGGCCTGCGGACCGAACAGAACATCGACCCGTCCGGACAGCAGTGCCAGGTTGACGGCTGCATCATCGGTCAGATAGACCGGCGTCGCCTCCGGCAAATGCTGGCGCTTATTCTGCGCATTCCAGTCCAGTAAAATCCGTTCCTGGTTGGTGCCCGAACCGACCACGACTTTTAATCCGGAGAGGTCACGGGCATCGTGGATCTGCCGGATAGGGCTGTTTTCCCGGACACTGAACGCCAGCGAATCCGTCCGGTAAGTTGCGAAGTCATACTTTTTCTTACGGTCTTCCGTCACGGCAATATTGACCAGCGCCGCATCGTACCGGCCACTGCTGATCCCCAGCGGCCACTCTTCCCACGACACAGGAACCAGCCGTAACTTCAGCCCCAGTCCTCCGGCAAGCAGCCTGGCGATATCCGGGTCACTGCCGATGCGGGTCCGGTTATCGTTGCCCAGCAGGGCCAGCGGGGGGGAGTTCATCGCCGAAATCGCTACCGTCAGCTCGCCGGGATGCGCAAACCGGAAACCTTTCGGGATCAACGCCACGGCGGCCGGGGACGCCGGGGCAATGACCGGCGTCTGATTTGCGTCTGAATCCAGCGGAGTCCGGGCATACAACGGGGCCGAAGCTATCATCAGTAATATCAGATAGCCACGTCTGTGCAGAAAGCGGGTCATAAGCAGGTCCTCAAAGTACACTCGACAGAAAATTTTGTGTTCTGGCATGTCGCGGATGATTCAGCACCTGATCACTGCTCCCCTGCTCTACAATTTCCCCGTCCACCATAAACACCACCTGGTCGGCGACCTGGCGGGCAAACCCTATTTCATGGGTGACAATCACCAGTGTCCTGCCGGACTTCGCCAGCTGTGCGATGACCTCCAGCACTTCCCCCACCAGTTCAGGATCCAGTGCCGAGGTGGGTTCATCAAACAGCATCACTCCGGGGTCCAGCGCCAGCGCCCGGGCGATGGCGACCCGTTGCTGCTGCCCTCCGGAAAGGTGACGCGACCAGGCGTGGGTTTTATGCTGTAACCCGACCGATTTCAGTAACTGTTCAGCCCGTGCGATAGCCTGTGGCCGCGTCAGTCGCTTATGCACGACCGGAGCTTCAATAATATTGTCGAGCACGGTGAGATGCGGAAAGAGGTTAAAGTTCTGGAAGACATAGCCGACATTCAGCCTCTGTTTCAGAATATCTTTTTCTTTCAGTTCATAGAGCTTGCCGTTTTTCTGCCGGTAGCCGATGTAGTCCTCATCAATCCGGATAAAACCGGCATCCGGTTTCTCCAATCGGTTAATGGTACGCAGCAATGTCGATTTACCGGATCCCGACGGCCCGAGGATCACGGTCACAGATCCCGGTGGGATCTCCAGGTCGATATTCTTCAGCGCATGGAAGTGACCATAGGTTTTACTGATCCCGGTGATGGAAATCTTTCCCTGCGGATTAACTGTTGCGGACATAGGAAACCTCCTGAGGCAGATGACTGTTTTTAATCAAGGCCGGGACCGGGGTCTGCACTGCGGCTGCATGCGCCGGGGAGTGGGGAGCCGCCTTACGCTCACTTTTTGCCATCATTTTTTCAGCCAGTAACTGAATAACCGCCAGTACACTGGTGATCACCAGATACCAGCAGGCACCGACCATCAGTAAAGGGATCACTTCCTGGTTGCGGTTATAGATCATCTGAATGGTGTAGAAGAGTTCAGGCATTGCCAGCACGTACACCACTGAGGTGCCTTTCACCAGACCTATCAGCTCATTAAAGCCGGTCGGCAGAATAGAGCGTAATGCCTGAGGCAGAATAATACGCCAGGTACGACGCCAGACCGGGAGACCGAGAGCGGCGGCGGCCTCATATTGTCCGTCATCCACCGAGCGAAACCCTCCGCGGATCACCTCGGCCGTATAAGCGCTCTGTACCAGCGTCAGCCCGACCACAGCGGTCTGGAACTGTCCCAGCACATTGATGGTCTGAAAATGCCCCCAGCTCAGCGAGGTAAAAGGCAGGCCAATGGATAACGTGTCATACAGGTAAGAGAAGTTATAAAGAATAATCAGCACCACAATCAGCGGCAGTGAACGAAATAACCAGATGTAGGCCCAGGCCAGCACCCGGAGTAAGGGTGAGCGGGAGAGCCTCGCCATCGCCAGTATTCCGCCAAAAAGCACACTCAGAAAAGCACTGAACACGGTGATCAGTAAGGTTCGTCCCAGCCCTTCCAGGATCACCGGGTTAAAGAACCATTTTGCAAATACCGGCCATTCCCAGCGTGGATTCAGGGCCACCGACTGGATAATGCCACCCAGGATCAATACCGAAAGTACCGTCCCGGCGATCCGCCAGGGGTAACGGGCCGGCACAATTTTCTGTGATAAAGGTAAATCAGACATGAGCATTCACTCCTTTACGCGCGGAACGGGCCGGTGCCACCAGCGTTTTAGTAAACCTCAGCCGTCCGTCATACGGAGGATGGCTGTATTCTTCAAAATTACGATGAATATCAAAACCGGGCTGATAGCCCAGAGAGAGATACAGTGCCACCGCCTCCGGCTGCCGGAATCCGGTGGTCAGATACATCTCCCGGTAACCGGCATCGATGGCATGTTGCTCAAGCTGGCTGACCACGCACCGGGCAATCCCCTGCCCGCGTAATATTTTATCTGTCCAGATCCGTTTAATTTCGGCGGTCTGTCCGCGATATGACTTATACGCCCCGGTGGCGATGATTTTCCCGTCTTCTTCAAGCACAATGAATAGCCCCTCAGGCGCAACATAGCGTTCCGGTAAATCATCTTCCGTATGCCCGGCAAAATAATCACCGTAGCGCTGCCGGTACTCGTCAAACAGCCCGCTCAGGACAGGCTGCAACTCTGCCGCCTCAGGCGAAATGATCCTGAATCTCCTCTGTGCCATAACGCTCTCCTAGTCGCCCAGTCCGGGAGGATTAATTTCCGCGGCAGGGATCCCTTCCAGACCTTCTCCCCAGCGATCCAGGACTTTCTGATAATCACCGTTCGCAATCGTGCCGTTAATGGCCGTCTGTATCGCCCGGGTCAGACCACTGCCTTTTTTAAGGGTCACGGCGATATGGGCCGCTTTTGGCCATCCGCCATCCACCGCACCGGCAAAACGTAAGTGACCCCCGTTCGCCGCTTTCCAGGCACCCAGGACATGCGGGCCAAAATAGGCATCAGCACGGCCTGATTGCAGATCCAGCGTTTCCGAGGCTCCATCCTGGGTGTAGACAGGCGTAAAAGGTGCCAGCCCGTGACTACGGTTCTCTTTATCCCACGCCAGTAAGATGGCTTCCTGATTCGTGCCTGAGCCGACAATAATTTTCAGTCCGGCAATGTCAGCCGGTCGGTTAATCGCTTTGATTTTTGAAGACTTTTTGACATAGAACGCCAGTAAGTCCTTGCGATAAGTCACAAAATCAAACTTCTTTTTTCGTTCCCGCGTCACGGTAATATTGGAGATGGCCGCATCATATTTGCCGCTGCTGACGCCCAATGGCCAGTCATCCCAGGAGGTGGGCACGATACGCAGTTTAAGGCCCAGACTATCGGCAATCAGCCTGGCAATATCCGGTTCACTGCCGATCAGCGTTTTATTGTCATCAGCCACAACGGTGAGAGGTGGCGAGGTGGCACCATCGACCGCCACGGTAAATTCTCCCGGATGAATAAAATGAAAATCCTTCGGTATTTGCGCAATGGCCGCAGGGTTTTTCGGGGTATCCACGGGCTGAGCATTTTTAGCCAGATTAATCGCCGTGTTATTGATGGTGACCTCTGCGGCACTGGCCGTAAAAACCGCCAGAGTGCCGGCGAATGCCAGTGTGCGCAGCGCTACGCCTGAAATCATACAACCTCCTGTAACTGTGACGACGGAGCAAACTGGTTCTCCGGAAGCGGCAAATCAAACGATTCGCGCAACGTGGTGCCCTGGTACTCTTTCCGGAACAGGCCTCTGGCTTGTAATAAAGGGATCACCTGGTCAACAAAACGCGGGAAGACTTCCGGTGTGCCTCCCTGAATAATGAAACCGTCAGCCCCCTCATTCTCAAACCAGAGCTGCATCTCATCGGCAATCTGTTCCGGCGTGCCATGAAATACCGGGCGAGGGGTTGCAGCTTCCAGAGCGACCTGGCGCAGAGTGAGTCCCCGTTCACGGGCCTGCTGTTTGATGTGATCCGTGGTACTGCGGAAACTGTTACCGCCCAGCTCACCGATATCCGGGAAAGGTTCGTCCAGCGGGTACTGACTGAAATCGTGGTGCTCGAAATAGCGTCCCAGATAATTCAGCGCATTTTCAATCGAGACCAGGGCTGCCGTCTGCTGATACTGGCGCTCCACATCCTGTGCATCCTCCCCGACGATGACCGAGACCCCCTGAAAAATGTGTAGGTCATCCGGATGACGCTGATGCCCGGCGAGTTGCTGTTTCACATCCCGGTAAAAGCGCTGCGCTTCACTGAGCGTGTACTGATGGGTGAAAATGGCATCGGCATGTTTTGCTGCCAGTTTTTTCCCGTCGCTGGAGGCCCCGGCCTGAAAAATGACCGGTCTTCCCTGAGGGGTACGGCCGATATTCAGGGGACCGGCGACGCGGAAAAACGGGCCGTTATGGTTCAGCGGATGAAGTTTATTTTTATCAAAAAACTCGCCAGTGGCTTTATTGCGGATGAAAGCATCTTCTTCCCAGGAATCCCACAGCCCTTTCACCACCTCCAGATACTCATCGGCAATACGATAACGCAGGGCATGTTCAGGGTGATGTTCACGGGAATAGTTTTTTGCAGATCCTTCCAGCGGCGACGTCACAACATTCCAGCCGGCTCTGCCGCCACTCAGATGATCCAGACTGGCGAACTGCCTGGCGACGGTGAACGGATCACTGTAAGAGGTGGATACTGTCCCCACTAATCCCAGATGCCGGGTGGCACCCGCCAGTGCAGATAAAAGCGTCAGGGGTTCAAACCGGTTAAGAAAATGAGGGATCGACTTTTCATTAATATATAAACCGTCGGCAATAAATAAAAAGTCCAGCTTCCCTTCTTCCGCTTTTCTGGCGGTTTCCCTGGCAAAATCAAAATTAATACTGGCATCTGCGGTTGCCGCAGGATGTCGCCAGGCGGACATATTTCCGGATGCGCCGTGTAAGATCGTACCTAATCGTAATTGCCTTTTATTGGACATAGTTCCTCCGGGAGACAAGTATTCCAGAAAGTAATCAGTGAATGACTGTCCGGCTGCAGGGCCGGTCAGATGAAAAATATGGGATATTCCCCCCCGCCCGGCGATCAGGCGACAGAACTTTCTGTCGTGACGGGTGAGACCTGGCGGGCCGCGGAGTGCTCTCTTTCCTGAGCCAGCAGACGCAGCGTGTTAATCCTGATCTCCGGCTGACTTAACGGAAGATCGAGCATAAATTCGCTGACCGAAAATTCCTGATGCAGGGCTTCAAGCTGAGAGAGCACTTCACGGGCATTCCCTGCCAGGATCGCGGTTTCTTTACGGCTGACCGATTTCACGGCAACCTCACTCTGGCGGATAAAGCTGTCTGCCTGAGTTTCGCTCCCGACCGTCACGTGCCGGCCGTTCACCAGTTCCACCTGCCATAATTCGCACTGCGCCGCCTGCCTGCGGGCCTCTTCACCGTCTTCGCTGACAATGACCTGCACCGCAATAATGACCGGCAACCGGGTCTCTGCCTGCCAGTAGTCGCTGAATGTCCGCAGAAGAGAACGGTCACCGTTCAGATGTGCGGCAAAGACAAAATTCCAGCCCAGGGACGACGCCAGTGCAGCGCTGTCAGTACTGGCGCCTAATAAATACTTATCCGCCGTCCGGCCGGGCAAAGGCGTTGCGCGCAGCCCTGGCTCATCCTGCGAGGGGTGTCCCGGGTGTTGCAGAAAACTGTCTAAGGATTGCAACTGACTGGCGAACGTCCCCTGTTTATCAGGGTCCTGCGCGGCCTGTAGTGCTTTTGTTGATAACGGTAACCCGCCGGGCGCCTTGCCGACACCCAGGTCGACTCTGCCGGGCGCGAGAGTGGCCAGCAGATTAAAATTTTCTGCCACTTTATAGGGGCTGTAATGCTGTAACATCACACCCCCTGACCCCACTTTCAGATGCTTTGTCTGTGCCAGTACCCAGGCGATGAGTATCTCCGGGGAAGGACTGGCGAGACCTGAGGTATTATGATGTTCTGCCAGCCAGAAACGCCGGTAGCCCCATCGCTCGGCAGCCTGAGCAAGCCCGGCCACCCGCTGTAATGCATCGGTTGCCGTTTCACCCTCATTCACCGGGCACTTATCAAGTACACTTAACTGATAAGACATATATTTACCTTACCTGACCGAATTATAAATCCATTATTAGCCTCCCGGCTCCGGTTAATGAAATATAAAATCGTCTCTTAGTTAGATAAAAATAATAATAAATAGAGCGTGTTCACTTTCTGATATTAATAATGAATAAAGTAAGAATAAATAATGATTAAGCGAATAAACGCCCCGATGAATAAATAAAATGTCAAACCGCCTCCCGGACGGGAGATAATAAAATACCGGCTAACCTGGCGGTCAGTTTATTTTATCGGCATATAACACAATATCCACGCGGATAGGATCACTGACAAGGGCAGGATATTGCCCCATACCAAAAGCACTGCGGGAAATGAGGGTTTGTGCGGATAAACGGATACGCTGCAACGAAATATCGCTCTGCTGTGCATTCAGGATCAACGGTTTACGCACAGTTTTAATCTGCAGGCTTCCCAATACCCGGTAGCGTCCCTTATCCAGAGCCACCACCCGGCTGCTGCCGAAAAACGCATCGGGGTAGCTTGCCGTATCGAAGAACGTCCGGCTGCGAAGTGCCCGGGTCAGCAGCCAGTGATGGGCGTCCAGTTGCCCGACAGAGATCGCCGACTGCAGCGTATTACGATCGTCCTCACGTGGATCATAGGTCAGGTCACCGCGGATCCCGGTGATCCTGGCGTGGTATTCGCCGCCGCCGATCATCCGCCAGCTCAACACCAGGGAGCTTAGCTGCGGATTAATATGATACCTCGCCCCGAAAGCAGGCAGTGAAGCCCAGGCCATTAGCATCGGCAGCAGGAAATTCCAGGGTCGCATAGTGTATCCGCAGAGGTGAAGAACGTGACTGCGGATGATAAGCGGTCTGTCTGATGTTTAACAGTTCTGTCGTATAAAGACGTCATCACATCGCCGGCAGAACCGCTTTATCGACGGGTTTCCTGAAGTATGTGCTGAGAAACGGTGACTGATTTGCCGGGGGAATGCGGCAGACCCCGTGTAACCCCCGGCAAAGAAATTCAGCAGTGCCCGGCCTTGCGCTACCGGGACCACGGTCAGGCGCTGGTCGTCTTCTCAGTGGCAGGCGTGGCCGTCTCCGCAGGAATAAACGGTTCCCCCAGTGTCAGCATCAGGCGGTTAGCCCAGGCAAAAAAGGCTGCCGACTGGATCAGATCGGTGATTTCGAGCGTACTCAGCGGTAACTGTTGCAGTGCCTGCAGATGTGCCGTGGTCAGCTGTGGCGGGGTCAGAGATAAGGCGGCAACGGCCTCTATTTCCGCCTGCCAGCGGGCAGACTGTCCGTCAGATAACGGGTCTCCGGGCTGCACCTGCAGCAGTAACGCCACTTCATCCTGTAATTTTGAAAGCTGGCTCGCTTTACGGGCATGAACCGACGCACAGTAGATGCAGCCATTCACTTTACTGACCACCGTAGCGGCCAGCTCCCGTTCCGCCCGGGCTAACCCCCCGTGAGTGTAAAAAATACCTTTGTCTGTCAGGGTACGTTGTTCCAGTACCGGCTGATCCCGTCCGAGCAGCCTGAAATAATCCGAATCCTGATGACCAAACTTTCTCAGACTCTCCTGCCCTTGCGGGCTGAAATCACTGAAGGGTTTCGCCGGCAGCCAGGGTTCCCAGCCCAGCGGTTTACGGGTAAAGGCGAGGGGGGCCTGCCGGTGTCCGGCCGTTTTTGGCTGAGTGTGCCAGCGTCCGGCAGTGACCGGAGCCGGTAAGGGAGCTACCGGCAGAGGCTCCGCCGCTGTCGTCAGCGACTCCAGCAAAGTGAATCCGTGGATCAGGCGGCTCTGGAAACTGACAAACGAGACCAGTTGCGCCAGAGTGATAATCTCATCTGTCTGCCATCCTGCCTGCTGCAACTCCGCGAGATCTGCCGGTGTGGCAGCCACCGGCTGAAACGTCAGTCGTCGGGCAAAACTCAGCGCACTGCTCAGACGTTGCGGATTAACGCCCTCCTCCGCCAGCCTCAGATAGTGCTGTAACAGTCCGGCAGACTGGTGCCAGTCTGCTACCTGTGCGGCAATCGCTGCCCGAAGGGCTAACGGAAAAGACTCACTGCCGGTACTGAACAAGGCCTGATAGCTGCCCCGGGTATGTTCTGTCGCTGCCGCACGGAATTGCCGGCTTTCTGCCAGCTCAGACCCGGCAGAAATTGCCGACAGTTCATCAATCAAATCGTGAATTTCGCTCATGCTATCCTCTCTGGCTGTAAGGTGGCCGCAGACCGACGTAACACCGGGGCGATATAACGGGATATCAGTTCCAGCGAACGCAGCACATCCTGATGTTCCGGTTCAACGGAGTGGACCTGGAAGGAAATATCGGTGACCCGTGACAGACTACTGTCAGCTAACAGCGACGACAGTACATCCGGAGGGTCACCAATATGGGCATCAAACTGACCGATAAAATCATCCAGTGTTTCGCCCCGTAACTGATGTCCCGCCTTCCGGTAGCTTTCGGCCTGTGCGGTAAGCCCGGGCAGAGCCACTTTTCGGGCATAATTCCGGTCATCAGCCACAAAGGCCGTCCGTGACGCCAGAATACGGGGAGCAATACCTGCCGGCAGCGCCTCCAGATACGCATCGATCACCGGGTTTTGCAGAGCATCCAGCGGCAATGACGGCTGCCCGGCCGGACGTGGCTGGGTGCGGGATAACATCAGTCCGTGACCGGCTTTTCCGGCCCGGGCAGCACCTTCCGGAGAAAAGGTCGCAATCCAGATCCTGTCATTCAGCCCCTGAGCGGCCGGATAAAGGTGATTATCCGTCCCTGACAGGGCATCCCCCTGCCAGGCCTGTGTCAGGGTGGCAAGGTTTGCGGCAAAGGCAGCACCGCGCTGTTCAAAAGTGAGGCCGAAAGGGGCAAAGGAGCCTGGCGTACCGCCGGACCCGAGGCCCAGCTCCAGCCGGCCGCCGGTCAGCAGATCCGTGACGGCAGCATCCTCCGCCACCCGTAGCGCATTTTCCATCGGCAGGGTAATGATCCCGGTTCCCAGCCGGATTTTTGAGGTGTGAGCTCCGGCATGGGCCAGGAAAACCAGCGGTGCGGGTAAGCCACCTTCCTGTTCATGGAAATGATGCTGGGCAACCCAGGCACTTTCAAACCCCAGAACTTCGGCATGGCGGATCTGCTCTGTCGCCAGGCGGTAGCGTTCCGCCGCAGGCGCTTTATCCAGCAACCGGGTAAAAAAACCAATACGTTTCTGCGTCATATGCTTACCTCCTGACGGCGATTAAAGGACGGGATCGCAGCAATCAGTTGCTGTGTATAATCCGTCTCCGGAGCAGTAAAAATCTTAGCAGTTGTCCCCTCTTCGATCACTTCGCCGCCTTTTAATACGGTCACCCGGTGAGCAATACGTCTGACCACCTGCAGATCATGGGTAATAAACAGGTAGGTCAGCGCCAGTGTTTGCTGTAGCTCTGCCAGTAATGCAAGGATCTGTGACTGAACCGTCACATCCAGGGCCGACGTGGCTTCATCCAGCACCAGGATTTCAGGTTGCAGGACCAGTGCCCGCGCAATCGCGACCCGCTGCCGCTGTCCCCCTGACAACTGATGTGGTCGCCGTGAGAGTAATTCAGGATCCAGCGCGACCTGCCTGGCCACTGCGATGACCTGTTGCTGGCGCTGTTCACGGGTCAACGTATGAAAATTAAGCAGAGGTTCCTCGATCACCGAGAACAGGCTCTGACGCGGATCCAGTGACGAAAACGGGTTCTGATACACAAACTGGATCTTCCTGCGCAACTGTCGCCAGCCTTCAGCCGATGCTCCCTGCACTGGGCTGTCACAGATCACGACCTCGCCGGCATCTGCCTGCTCAAAGCCCAGCAGGATACGTGCCAGCGTCGTCTTCCCTGACCCGGATTCTCCGACCAGTGCATGAGTTGTCCCCCGCCGGACCGTCAGTGAAATTGTGTTCAGCGCCTGCAGCCGCTGCTGACGACTGAGAGAAAATTGTTTACTGACTCCCTGTATACGAATTACCGGGGACGTGTCCCTGTCGCTTTCCGGCCGGGGGGCAGGTAACACCATGTTTGCGGCAACATCGGCCAGTAACCGTGCCGTGTAAGGATGCGACGGCTGCTGTATGACTTCAGCCACCGTTCCTTGCTCCAGTAATTTCCCGCCGCGGAACACCGCCAGCCGGTCGGCATGCTCCGCCGCCAGCGCCAGATCATGAGTCACAAACAGAACGGCAGTACCGTATTCCTGTCGCAGCTCATCGATAAGAGTCATAATCCGTTTCTGAACGGTCACATCCAGCGCACTGGTCGGCTCATCGGCAACGATCAGTGCCGGTTTCAGCGCAATGGCAATCGCAATCAGTACCCGCTGTTTCATTCCCCCGGAAAGCTGGTGCGGATACTGAGCAATTCGCTGTTCCGGATGGCTGAGGCCGACACGTGTAAACAGTTCGATAGCCTGCTGATCACGCTGTTTTCGCGACAGACGGGTACCTCCTGCCTGCAACACTTCGCCCAGCTGATCCCCGAGCGTTTTCAGCGGATCCAGTGAGTTCCCCGGGTCCTGCGGGATCAGTGAGATCTGCGACCCGCGCAGCCCGTCAAGCCGGCGTGAAGACCACTGACTGATGTCTTCTCCCTGAAACAGAATACGTCCGCCGGTGCGGCGACCGTTGTCCGGCAGTAAGCCGATCACCGCCTGGGCCGTGGTCGTTTTTCCGGAACCGGATTCGCCCACCACCGCCAGCATTTCTCCCGCTCCCAGCGTCAGACTCACCTGATGAACCGTTTCGTTCCAGCCATTCTCTGTGCGATAAGCCAAAGTCAGGCCATCCAGTTGCAGTACCGGCAGTGTGGATCCCGTCATAGGTTTTCTCCTGATAATGCACGGCTGATACGGTTGGTCGCCAGCACGATACCGATCACCACCACGCCCGGGAAGACGGTCAGCCACCAGGCCGTCGCCAGGTAATTTCTGCCTTCAGCGATCAGCAGTCCCCATTCCGGGATCGGCGGCGGGCTCCCGAACCCCAGGAAACTGAGGGTCGATAAGGCCAGAATGGCCTGGCCGAATTGCAGGGCTGAAAAAGCCAGAATATTCGGTAACGCATTCGGTAAAACATGGCGGAAAAATACCGCAAAGAAACGCCCGCCGCTGCCAAAGGCGGCTTCGATATAATCCTGCTGCCGGATGCGCAAAACTTCGGCCCGGGATAAGCGGGCGAAATGTGCCACGGAAGCACAACCCACGGCCAGTGCTGCATGTAACGTCCCGGCCCCCAGCAGAATAATGATCGTCAGCGACAGGAGTAATGCAGGGATGGACAACAGAACATCCACCAGCCGCATGGTCAGGGTTTCGGTGGTACGTCCGCTAAAAGCGGCCAGCATCCCGCCCAACGACCCGACTACCAGGCCGACACTCACCGCCGCACTCGCTGCCGACAGCGACCAGCGGGCACCGTAGATGATCCGGCTATAGAGATCACGGCCCAACTGATCGGTCCCCAGCCAGTGATGGCTGTCCGGGGGCATCAGTTGTGTCCCGGGGACACCGCTCTCAGGATCGTAATGGGTAAGAAGCTGCGGAAAAATCGCCGCCAGGATCGCGAGCAGGATAATCATCCACGCCAGCCAGACGCCCGGCCGGACACGCTGAAGCTGCAGGTATTTTCCGGGGCGACGGGGTTGCAGTCGAAGCGTTTCTGTCAGGCTCATTATCTACCTCTGTAGGCTGTTTTCAGGCGCGGGTCGAGCAACGGCGTGACCAGGTCGGCCAGCAGATTAATCACGACATAAGCCAGTGCAGAAATCATGACGACCGCCTGCAGAACATTCACATCCTGTGCATTCACGGCCTGCTGTGTCACTGCGCCCAGTCCGTTAAGGCCAAAGACTGTTTCCGTGACCAGGGCTCCGGCAATCAGCTCACCCAGTAGCAGGCCGGCGACGGTCAGTAACGGCAGGCTGGCATTCCGTAATACATGGCGGAACAGCACCCGTAACTGACTGACACCGCGTGACCGGGCCGCCGCAATAAAGGGCTGAGTCCGCACCTGATCAATACTGCGCATAAAGATCTGTGCCAGCGGTGCCGCTATGGGGATCGCCAGCGTGATCACTGGCAGGATCATGCCGCCGATGGGTGAGGGATCGATAACCGACACCCAATGCAACTGAAACGAAAAGATCTGGATCAATACGATCCCTGTCCAGAACACCGGCAGGGAGACCAGCAGAGACGGCAGTGAAAGCAACATATTCCGTAAACGGTTCAGTCCCGGCAGTGAGGCGAGGATGGCAAGCCCGGGGCCGATGATCAGCGCCAGCAGAAATCCCGGTATCACCAGCTTCAGGGTTTGCGGAAAGTTAGTCGCCAGAACCTGTGTGACAGGGACCCCGAGCTGTACCGAATAGCCCAGGTTGCCATGTAATACCGCCACCAGCGCCGAGAAGTATTGCTGCCAGACAGGGACACCTTCACCGTACACCTTACGCATCTGGTCTATCTGCTCTGCACTTAACCCCAGTGACGGGTCGAGGAACTTAATCATCACCGCATCGCCGGGCAGTAATTGCAGCAGAATAAATGAGAGTGTCCAGGCAGCCCAGAGCACCAGAAGCCCCTGTGCCAGCCGTTGCAGTAAATAGCGTCCCATGGCCTCGCCTCCGCTTATTTCTTATCTAACCAGGCATCGTAGAACGATGGCCGGCCTACCGCTTCAAAGCTCATCCCTTTCAGCCAGGTGGCACCTGCATACACCTGCGGCTCTTCAAAAATCGGGATCACATAGGCTTTTTCCAGCAGATAGCGTTGCGCATCGCCGGTCAGTTTCAGACGCTGAGCGTTATCCGTTTCTGTCGAAATCCGCTCCAGAAGATCATCCAGCGTATTATCACGGAACGATTTAACCTTATTGCTCTGGCCGCCTTTCTGCAGCAGTGCATCACGGTTTGCGGGGTAGAACATACTCTTCAGCACATCCGGGTCGGCCCGGCCCACTTCGGAAACGGTCAGCGGCGCTTTTAACGGATCGAGATTTTTCAGCAGTGACGATCCGCCATCGGAAGGCCTGACATTCAGCAGCACCCCGATTTTTCGCCACTGGCGGGCCACCAGTTCTAAAACTTCTTTGTTCTGCGGCTGCGGAAGAGATACCAGAACACTCAGGGACAGCGGTACCCCGTGTTTCTGGCGGATCCCCTGAGGGCCAGGTGTCCACCCGGCTTCATCCAGCAGTTTTTCTGCCTGCTGTGGGTCGTACTTCAGTAAGTTCTGTAGCGGAACATATCCGGAGGCCGTCGAGGCCAGCACCGAGGTGGCTGCAGGATAATTTGCTGAGAAGAGAGTTTCGACGATTTGCTGACGGTTGGTCGCCAGTGAGAGCGCCTGACGCACCCGGAGATCGGCCACCAGCGGGTTATCCGGGCGGAAACTCAGGCTATCATTCACCCCCCGTGTCGCTTCGGCATAGACAGGCAGATGTTGCGCTTCTACCCGTTTCTCATCATAAGCCTGGATCTGACGAATAAAATCGGCCTGACCTGCCAGTAATGCACCAATGCGTACCCCGTCTTCCGGAGTGACCAGGACTTTAATACCATCCAGCCAGGCCCGTCCCTGATGCGGGTCGCTGGCCGGTCCCCAGTGATAATCTTTCCTGGCGACCAGGTCGACTTCATGACCGAGGGTTTCAGATTTCACCACGAACGGACCGGAGCCTATAATATTCCGGGCGTCGCCCAGCTGATCGAAGTTTTTATTCAGAGTAGATAATGACACCAGGCCGGAACCAATGGTCGAGGTTCCCTGTAAAAAGCCGGGAGACGGTTTTTTAAAATAAAACCGGACCGTCAGCGGGTTAATTACCTCACTGTGATCATAATTATTGACGACTTCAGAGACCGGGAAATGCTTTTCTTTATTTCCCAGCCCGTAGGTATCAAAGTTTTTGGCGACCGCCGCGGCATCCAGAGGTGTGCCATCAGAGAAAGTGACTCCCGGACGCAATTTAAATGTCCATTCGGTTTTTTGCGGGTTGCTGCTCCAGCTTTCGGCAATCCAGGGTTCAATCGCCAGGGTTTTCGGGTTTTGCCAGGTCAGTTTATCGGTGATCTGATTCAGTATCCCGCCATTGGGATAGAACCCGCCGGCCGGGGGATACAGGTTAGTGTGTGCTTGCTGCTCAAGATAAATCAGCGTGCCCCCCTGGACAGGCTTATCCGCGGCCCATGCCGCTGATGACGCCAGTACCAGCGATACCAGCAAATGTTTCCTGAAACGACCTGAACTCAACCCTCTCATATGCTGCCTCGTTATTATTTTTTCCTGAAACCGGAAATTCATAATAAGAGTCATCGTTTTCATAGTTGAAATAACAAAAATGGCATAGCTTGTGTGAAAAAGAACTAACCCCGCCGGGACGGCGAATTTTCTGCCGTTCCGGGCCGTATTTCCTGTTATTTCACCGCAGAAGAATTTTTTAAGGTCGTATTTTATGTACATATATCTTTCAGGAATATATGTGAAGTTTTAATTATTTACTCCGCCGGACGATTTTTTTTATTTTAGCCAGGTCACCCCTAAGCATAAAAAGTGAATAACATGAACTTCCAGCAGCTAAGAATTATCAGGGAGGCCTCCCGGTGCCAGTTCAATCTGACCGAAGTGGCCAAAACGTTATACACCTCTCAGTCCGGGATCAGTCGCCATATCCGTGAGCTGGAAGAAGAACTGGGTGTAGAGCTGTTTATTCGCCATGGTAAACGTATGCTCGGCCTGACCGGACCGGGTAAAGAAATGCTGACCATTGCGAAACGCATACTGGATGATGCCGGAAAAGCGAAGCGGTTAGGGGAGCTTTTCACCGGCCAGCAGGACGGGATACTGACGATTGCCACCACCCATACCCAGGCCCGCTATTCTCTGCCGGGTAAGATCAAGCTGTTCCGTGAGTTATATCCGAATATCCGCGTCGTGCTTAATCAGGGCACGCCTGAAGAAATCCGCAGTATGGTCAGTGGCGGTAGCGCAGATTTAGGTATCGCCTCCGAAGCCTTATCACACAGCGAAACATTGCGGGCGTTTCCCTGGTTCAAATGGAACCATAAGGTTTTGATCCCTAAACAACATCCGCTGGCGGATCTGCAGGACATTACTCTGGAGCATCTGGCCGCGTGGCCGTTAATCACCTACCGCAGCGGAATGACCGGACGGTCGGTGATCGACCAGGCCTTTGAGAGTGCCGGTCTGAAAGTCGATATTGTGCTCAGTGCACAGGACTCAGATGTGGTGAAAACTTATGTCAGACTGGGCATGGGGATCGGAATTGTCGCCGAAACAGCGGTCTCCGGGCAGGAAGAGGAAGTGATTGCACTGGATGTCCGCCATTTATTCACTGCCAGTACCGTCTGGCTGGCAGTGAAGCGGGGTCAGTTACAACGGGATTATCTGTGGCAATTTATGATGCTATGTAATCCGAACCTGTCCGTCGATGAGCTAAAAGCAAATACACAGGAAGCGGTTTCCGGCCATGAGGTTCCCTATAACTTCGAAATCTGACCCTGCGCGCTTCAGGGCAACACGTCATCGGATGGGAATCGAACCCCGGTCTGCCGGCGAATTTCGGTCAGCAGCCTGGCCGGAGTCTGCGCATGCACGCATCCCTGAAAGGACCAATGACGGGCGGACAGTAGCGATGGCTTCCGGAGTCAGGTTCGGCAGTAAACCTCATCCGGCTACAGCTTCGGCTCTTGCGCTGATTAGGCGGAGAGTGTCATTCAAGGCCGTATCGGAGAAAACAGGTATATCGGAACCGACATATTTCCGACTGAAACGACGGTTATTTACAGCTGAACATAAAGGGGTATTATCGGCGATGTAATATACAGGGAGAATAAAAATGGATGCTGCATTACTTGATATGATGCGCTCAGGCAGGAATAAAGACCGGGCAGAGACAATGGTTAACCTTGAGGCCAGAAAGCTGATTAATATAGCGAATACGCTGTCCTCCTTCCATCTTCGGGAGGGCCTGACCCGGATGAAGTTTGTCCGGGAAATAAAAGAGGTTGTTGAGCAGCAGTTTGCAGCCGCACGACGCGCAAAGTCTGATGAAGAATGCATGGCCTGCGTAAAAAACCTCAGGGCAGAGACCGAAAATCTTGAAGAGCAGGATCGAATGCTGCGCACGAAAGCGGCGAAACTTTATGCCAAAGTGATATTTGACCTTATCAGCACAGATAATAACTAATTTTTATTTACCCGACAAAACCGCCAGCATTTAAATGAAATGATTGGCGGCTGAGAAAATCCAATTATCAATACAGCAACAAATAACGATATACCACCACCAAAAACATATCCGATGTCATCAATCTTTGAATAAATAAGAAACCAAAAACACGCAACACAGCAAAAAAAAACCCACAAAAAAATTTTAAACCTTTTGGCTAAATCGCTGACAACTTCCTCAAACGTACCGCCAAAGTTATCGATATTATGTTGAAGTTTCTGTAATTCCTTCACCGTAAAACCCGATGCCAGAAGACGATCTTTACTGAAATCCATAGTCATTTCATTAACTTCCTTATCTAATCAACCTGACACTTGTTCTTCAATTTTTGTAGCTCTGAACGGTTTAACCCTGACTTCAATAGTGATGTGATCCAGCATAGCCATTCCCCCCCGGCTCTGTCCTGCAGCCACGGCTAAATCTTTACTCTTTACGGGCGGGTTCACAGGAATGTCATCTGCGGTTGCCATGCTGGCTCTGCAGATCCACTATTCAGCAACCATGGAGTTTTCTGATGCCGACAACTTATGCGATGCAAATTGAAGAGATCCTGGCCACCGGTCAGCGTTACCTTTCAGATGATTCACGGGATCCGGGCTGCCCTGCCGCCAGCGGAAATGAGGAATATGACGATCAGGGGGCTTCCCCCGAACTCTGTTTTGATGAGTAACCGCAACTTCCCTGTTCGGTGATCCCGCTCCCCCATCCCCGGCCGGGGCGCGGATCCTCCCCCCGGCTGACACCCGGAAGATCCGACCCGGAGAGTGCGATCCCGGACAGAAAGATCATCCTGATCCCAAACCCGGCGACAGACGAATAATCATCACCGGTTCGCCAGGGGTAAACCCCACCGTTTCAGGGTAACAGCATGACCTGTGGCCGTTGGTGGGGGGTTGCCGTATGGACAATCAGTTCCGCTCCGTACCAGTGCTGTAATGTCTCTGTATTCAGCACCTGTTGTGGTATCCCCTGCGCAACAAGGCTTCCCCGATGCAGTAATATAATGCGGTCTGCCCAGAGCGATGCCTGATTAAGATCATGCAGCACAGTGCAGACCATCAGTTTCCCCTGCCGGGTCAGCCGATGCAGTAACCTCAGAATATGTTGCTGATGGTAGAGATCCAGAGCCGAGGTGGGTTCATCAAGAAACAGAAATCCCTGTGGCTCGCCGTCACGCCAGAGTTGTGCCAGCACACGGGCCAGCTGAACCCGCTGCTGTTCTCCGCCGGATAAGTGCAGATAACTGCGATCCAGTAAGCCGCCGCAACCGGTCAGTCCGGCCACCTCTGCCACGATGTCATCCTGCTGATAGCGGGGCCAGGCAGCCCTGCCCAGACAAATGACCTGCCTTGCGGACAGTGAAAAAGTCAGGTCGCTTTGCTGGCGCATGACCGCACGTTGCTGTGCCAGCAAGCGCCCTTCCCATGCGGTCAACGCTTTTCCCTGTAACCGGCACTCGCCACTGTCCGGAGAGAGATAACCACTCAGCACCCGCAGTAATGTGGATTTTCCGGCACCGTTCGGGCCTATCAGTGCGACCATTTCTCCCGGCGATAACTGCAACGATACCCCTGACAACAACGTCTTTGGCCCGCGTTTCAGAATGAGGTTATCCGCCTCAAGGTTAAGAACCATCACTCCCCCGTTGACGACGAATAATCAGCCAGAAAAACCACGGTGCGCCAATCAGGCTGGTGAGCAATCCGACCGGCATTTCGGCCGGGGCCACTATCGTACGGGCCAGCGTGTCGGCCAGCAGCAGTAAAATAGCGCCACATAGCGCCGATGCCGGCAGGACAGTGCGGTGATCACTGCCGAAACACATTCGCATCACATGGGGGATCACCAGCCCGATAAAGCCAATGACCCCGCTGACAGACACGGCAGTCCCCACCAGTAAGGCATTCAGCACCAGTAACTGTCGCTGCGTACGGCGGACATTGACCCCCATATAATGGGCATCTTCCTCACCCAGTTGCAGTAAGTTGAGTCGCTGTGAAAAGAATACTGTCCCGAAGGTGGCGGGCAGAATGAGTAAACCACACACGAGGATCACCGGCCACTGTGCCTGAGAAAGTGTCCCCATGCCCCATAACGATAGCTGACGTAACTGCTGATCATTACTTACCCATGACAGTACACCGACGATTGCCCCGCACACTGCATTGATGGCCACACCAAACAATAATAAACGGGACAGATGTCCGCCGGTAAACCGGCTAAGCTGAAAGATCAGCACGGTGACCAGCAGGCTGCCGATAAACGCCGCCATCATCGGTAACCACAGGGCCAGGGCCGAAGGCAGGGAAAACGGAATAATCAGGGCGATAGCCACGGCAAGGCCCGCCCCGCTGCTGATCCCCAGTAATCCCGGGTCGGCCAGCGGGTTACGAAATAATCCCTGCATCACGGTACCGGAGACGGCCAGAGCCAGCCCGACCAGCGCCGCCAGCAACACCCGGGGCAAGCGGATATTCAGCCATATCTTCCGGGTCAGGCTATCAGGATCCGCATGCCAGACGGTGGACAGAGAAAGAGGTAAAGCCCCGGACAGGCTGGAAATCAGTAAGGCTGCCAGCAGGATCCCCCCCATCACCGGCAGCCAGACGAAAGTACGGCGGTTACTCCGCATGGATCTTTTCTGCCGCCTGACGCAGCTGCAGGATAGCTCCCGGCGTCTCCGGACCAAAGCCCAGCAGCGCCACCTGGTCAATAATGATCACCCGGTGATCCCGGCCGGCCGGGGTCATAGACAGTCCAGGTAACTGCCACAATTTGTCTGTTCCCCCCAGGGCAGCCACACCGCGACGGTCGATGAGAATGACCTGCGGAGCCGCGGCAATAACGCCCTCCGCCGACAGGCTCTGGTAGTGAGGGACATTCCCCATCACGTTACTCAGCCCGGCGCTGCGCATCGCCACATCTGCCGCCGTCTCTTTACCCGCCACCAGGGTGGTCATACCGCTGTTGGCCATAATATACAACGCTTTGATCGACAAAGGCCGGGTCGGCAATGCCTGTATCTGTTCACGGACCTGACGTAACAGAGGTTTTGCGGCCTCTTCTTTATGCAGGGCGTTGGCAACCGTCGTAATTTTTTGCAGAATGGCCGGCAGGCTGTTCTCGCCGGTAACATGCACCACGTTCACCCCGACCTGCGATAGCTGTTCCAGAACCTGTGAGGGTTTCGCCTGGTTATTGGCAAGTACCACCGCCGGTTTCAACGCCAGAATACCTTCGGTATTCAGCTGGCGCATATAGCCGACATCGGGAAGTTTTTCGGCCTGTGCCGGATGGATACTGGTACTGTCACGGCCCACCAGCTGGTCACCGGCGCCCAGTGCATAGACGATTTCGGTGACATCTCCGCCAATGGAAACCACCCGCGGGCTGGCAAAAACAGGTAATGCCAGCAAACAAAGCATCAGGCCAAAAAATCTCATGCCATTATACCCCTGTGAGTGATTCGATTTGCTGACGCCAGAGATCCTGCTCCGGCTGCCCTTCACTGCGCTGTCCGTAGAGCTGCGCGATTTGCGTGCCATCCGCGGCAAATAACTCCAGGCTGGTGACGTGTCCGTCCACCGTGGGTTTACGGGTGATCCAGCTTTCAGCTATCTGCTTATCCTGTAAATGCAGGGTAAAGCGGGGATTAAAGATATTCAGCCAGCCCTTCATCGGTTCAAGTTTTTCCACCTGACCGGTAAAAATCTGTGTGCAGCCCCGGTTACCGACAAAGATCATAATCTCATTACCTGCCTCCTTAGAAAGCGTCAGGATCTGTGCCAGTGCCCCGGAATTTACCCGCCAGGCCAGATCATCACTGACCGCCGCAAAGGCCTGTTGCCGGCTGATATTATGACGGCTGAGCAGACGGAAAAACTGATGTACATCGGTCATTTCCCGCCATTCCTGCTCTATCAGTGACGCATCAATCTGTTCTGCATACGCAGGGGCAGGTGCCTGGTTCAGAGAGATCACCGCAGGTCCAGGCTGACGGAAATCAGTGATCAGTTGCTGCCAGGCCGCCTGATCGGTATTCCCGGTGGCATAGATTTTGATCACGGCATCGCCCTGACTATCAAAGATCTGAATACTGTGGCGTTCGCCGCGGGTGCTCTGCTCCTGCAGGCTGAAAACACTGTGCCATTTTGCCAGGAAAAAACGCAGGTCCAGGTGCCGCGGGTTTAATACCAGCCCGGCATGCGGACCAAGATGCAGGTTATCAAAGGTGCCAATCTGTTCGTGTACTGCATATTCGTTGCGGGTAATACTTTTAATTTCACCCACACTTTTCAGCGCATTCAGTAACGCCGGGAAGTCTGCCCGCAGAGGTTGCGCTTCGTCTGCCCTTGCCTGCGTCAGCTCAGCTTCACTGATCCCCATCATTTTCGCCAGATCCCGGGCATAACATCCCGGATGTTCGGTTTTTAACTGCAGATAATGCTGATAAAGGGTTGTCATAACTTCTCCTGCTCTCTGTTCCCTGAGTGCCCTGCCGCCATGGCAGGGCGGATAATGGATCATCAGAAATCAACGTTCAGACCTAACTGATACGTCCGGCCCGGCATCACGGCTAATGCAATATCATTGTTGTTCTGCGCGGTCGATGTTTTCAGATCACGACTGCTGAGGTAATCGATATATTTACGATTAGTAATGTTATAGATCCCGCCGCTCAGTTTGACATTTTTTGTGATACGCCAGTAAGCGGTCGCATCCATCAGGCCATAACCCGGAATACGCAAATACGGGCTTTCTGTACTGGTCACCGGACCGGTCGTGACGGTATTACGCGTGGTCTCGCTGGCTTGTTTCCCTTTCACAAACGTCGCCGTTACTGCACTGCCCCAGACGCCTGACGGTGCATCCCATGCCACACCGACCACTGCCTTCATTGGCGCTACGCTATCCAGATCGGTGTAGCTATCACCGCTGAGTGAAGACTTAGACTCACCTTTGGTATAACCCAGCGCCAGGGTTGTGCTCAGGCCTTCAGCAGACTCCAGCCAATGACCGATATGGAATTTCGCACTGATATCTCCGCCATAGATAAAGGCTTTATCGCGGTTTTCAGCCTGATAAATCGTATAAATATTCGATGGTACCTGGGTAAACGCCTCCGGGGAGCCGCTGCGGGTATAACGTGTGTACGCAATGAAGTTATCGTACTGGTTGTAGAAGACCGAGCCGCTCAGGGTCACCCCCGGGTTCAGTTGCCCGGTCAGGCCCCACTCAAAGTTATTACTGGTTTCTGTTTTCAGTGACGGGTTACCGATCAGTGCATATTGCTGGGTTCCTGCATAGCTTGAACCCAGGTTCCATGAACCGTACAACTGGCTGGCATCCGGGAATTCGGCCCCGCGTTTATACTGAACATAAGTCAGCAGCGTCGGAGTTAACGAATATTGCAGCGTCAGGGACGGTAAGACCTCGGTATCGCTGGTGCCTGAACCGTATAAGGTCTCCAGATCCTCAGTGGTCAGCACTGAACTCCCCGCGGCGAGAGAAGAGAGATTCTGTGGTTTGGTTTTCTGATAGGCGACACGAACACCCGGTGTGATCGCGAAATTATGGCCCTGCAGATCAAAGTTAATTTTATCCTGCAGGAAAGCACCGAGGGTCGTGCTCCGGCTGTCAGCCTGCGGCTGCATGACTGAGAAGTACACCAGCGGAGCCGGTGACTGAGCGAACGGACGCGCCGTATTTTCCAGACCGGCGTTCACTCCCCCGCTCAGCTCATGGCGACCCAGGGTTTTACGCAGTTCGCTGGAGAACCCCAGAGAGTTCGTATTGTAGTCCGAGTAGGTACGGCCTATCACCCCGGTATCATAAGGTGCCAGCGTATTGTCATGCGCCTGGGTTTTTTGCCAGTTAACCCGGGTGGTCAGGGAATCTATCCAGTCATTATACGGGGTATATTCATCCTGCAGATTGACACCTAACCGACGGGTTTCCCCGGACTGATGACTGGTACCGATCACTTCCGCGCCGGAGGAATCCCAGGTGTCATAATGCGTATGGGTGGTTTTATCATAGTAACTGAACGTTCCGGTCAGCTTATGCTGATCATTCGGTTGCCAGATGCCGGTGGTCAGGAAGGCGTCGGAATGCCAGTTCTCCGGATACGCAGAAACGGTACCGCTGTTATTACGGGTTTGCTGGCCGTCACGACGACTATAGACAAAAATCCCGCGCAGTTCTTCATCACCGGCTGCCGCAGTGATCCCGTTGTGCCAGCCCCGATCTGAAGAATCGTAATCTGACTGGTAACCGAAATAGGCCGGCTTTTCCGGGTTCAGATAATCGTCCGGGGATTTAGTCCGGAAGGAAACCATGCCGCCGATAGAGGTATTCGGCTGTGATACCGCTGTCGCTCCTGCATCAATATTCATTACACCAAACAGGTACGGGTCAATATAATCGCGACCGATACCGAAAGTATTCACGCCGGTACGTCCGACATAGCCACGCCCGGTAGCCGACGGGAGTTCCACCCCATCCACATCAATGCCGACACGGTTACTTTCCAGACCGCGGATGTTGTAGCCGGTGTAGCCGCCGCGGTCAAAACCACTTTTTCCGTTACCGGAGCCGCCACTGGCTCCGGTAGCACTGACCAGCGTCTGATAGCGCATCAGCGTACCAAAGTCCGTTGCTCCCTGTTTTTGCATCTGATCAGCCGTTATCGTTTTCTGATTATCTGCACGCAACGGCAACGGGGTAGCCGTGACGGTCAGTTGCTGTTCAGAACTCCCGGCCTCGCCGGCAGTATTCGCTGTGGTTGCGGCAAAAGTACAGGCCGAATGAACGGACAATGCCACCGCGGTGAATTTGAACAATGCGGGTTTCAATTTACCCTGAGTCAGAAATTTATACATAATTATCAGTATCCAGACACGCCAAAAATGTCGTTTGCCGGCAAGTGAATGCAAACGAATGACTTTCCTCTCAATGGAATAAACTGTGCAAATATCAGCCACTTATTCTTGGATGAGAATCTACATCAATATGATAATAATTATCAACTGCATTTACACTTTTTAAACACTAAGTCTGTCAGGAAAGAGTAAAGATGCCGGATGCTGCTGCGGGACAGTACGGGAGAGAGTGTTATGGATCGTGCGGGAGATAGTTCAATGAACAGTGCGGAGGATAGGTGAAACCTTCAGGGGTCAGCGTCGGACAGGAAACGGTGCACCCTAAGGGTTTGTATGCGATCTTCACCGCATAAAGCCGGTCGTCTGAATAACGAAGAACCGGAACCGGGGTGCTCTGTAAAAAACAGGATGAACCGTCAGGCTCCGGGCCTGCCGGACCATCAACAAAACAAAATAATAACGAGTAATTTACATTATTACAGGGAGAGGGTTAAACCGCGGTATATTTTGCATACGCGGTTTAACCCTACAGAAAACAATATTGATCAATTATTGATAAGCTTCCGCGAATATGCCGTCGGAAAATATTTTCCATACGACATCTCTGATTATTATCAGCGCTTACAATATTGATGGAAAGTTCAGTGGAAAAATCGTTATTAAGACTATTCCTATAATGCAGCCATTATTCGTTGTTCCTGATCCGCCATCGGAGCACATATAATTTTCTCCAGACTCTCTATCGTTTTAAAGGTGCATGAGCAGGTAATATCCTGACATTGATAGTATGCTTCCTTGGTCGTATCACTTAAGTAACGGCTTGTACGTGTGTGAGCCGGCTTGTTACAGATCGGGCAACGCATCATAAGTACCACCTATTTTTACTGAATAATTTTAAAACATGTAGAGGTATAAATGATCAATCACTACATTAATGGCTGATAATAGATTAAAGATTCTATCTGCTTTTTATCTGGCTGTAGATACTTATTTATATACCCGGCCAGCGCCATCATTCTCTGGTCTGTCACTCACTACACAACAACACAGCCCTTTTTTTAATTATGTCTGTTGTGTGGTGCATTACAAAATTAAATCCGTTTTAATTATTTTCGGGTGCATGATTTTATTAAACCTCATTCAATTACGGAGGTTTAATATGAAAAATTTAATAGATAAAGTGAAAACTACTGCATGGAGCCGTGCTGACGCCCTTAAAGTTCGTTCTGATGATCCCACCACCACACAGCCGTTGGTCGGTATTGATTTTCCGGTCATGAGCGATGAAGTATTTATCTGGGACACCATGCCGCTGAAAAAATATGACGGTAATATCGTTTCCGTGAATGGCTGGTCTGTCATTTTTACGCTGACGGCAGAACGCCAGCCTGAGGTCTATACCGATGCCGATGGCAACTACGATATCGACAGTGACTGGGTCAATCGCCACAGCCGCGCACGCATTTGCTTCTGGTATTCCAAAGACAGCAAAAACTGGATTTACGGTGGCCGTGTCATGCCGGACGGCGTTTCACCGACCACCCGGGAATGGGCCGGTACACCTGTCCTGCTCAACGAGCAGGGTGACATTGAACTCTATTATACCTGTGTCACCCCCGGCGCGACGATTGTTAAAGTTAAGGGTAAGATCGCTGCCGATGGCAACGGAGTAACGCTTTCCGGGTTCAGAGAGGTGATTGAACTCTTTTCTGCCGATGGTTTTATTTATCAGACAGAAGAGCAAAATGAATACTGGGGCTTTCGCGACCCGAGCCCGTTTATCGACCCTAAAGATGGCAATCTTTATATGGTCTTCGAAGGGAATGTGGCCGGCGACCGCGGGACCCACGTCATCACCAGCGAAGATATGGGTGAGGTGCCTCCGGGGTATGAGAATGTCGGCGGAGCCCGTTATCAGACCGGCTGTATCGGCTTTGCGGTAGCGAAAGATGCCGAAGGGAACGACTGGCAGTTACTGCCACCATTAATCACTGCCGTCGGCGTCAATGACCAGACCGAACGTCCTCACTTTGTCTTCAAAGACGGTAAGTATTACCTGTTTACTATCAGCCATAAGTTTACCTATGGCGACGGAGTCACGGGTCCTGACGGGGTTTATGGTTTTGTCAGTGATTCATTATTTGGCCCTTATGAACCCTTAAATGGTTCCGGCTTAGTTCTGGGGAATCCATCGTCACAGCCTTATCAGACTTATTCACACTGCGTGATGCCAAATGGCCTGGTGACCTCTTTTATCGATACTATTCCGCAATCGAACGGAGATTATAACGGTAGCTATCGTGTGGGAGGGACGGAAGCCCCTACCGTACAAATTAAAATAAAAGGGAACCAGACATTTATGGTTAAAGAATTTGACTACGGTTATATTCCTCCTATGGAAAATGTCATCGTCAAATAATATTCATTACGGCGCGACCGATGTCGCGCCTTTATCAGGAAAAATAAAATGGATATTAACAGCATTATTAATGCCGCTAAGGGGGCCGTACGAGGAGATTCTGTTTTCTTTGGCGTTTTCATCTCCTTCTTTATGGCTATCCTGCGAATGATATATTCCGGCCGGGGGATTATTGAAACATTACTTGAAGGAGGAATTTGTGGCTGCCTGACATTTGTTTCCGTATCATTAATGAATTATTTTGGTGTATCCAGTCAGTTAACCGTTTCTGTGGGCGGATTTATCGGATTTATGGGCGTAAAAAAAATCAGCTTCTGGATAAACCGGATTATCATGAAGAAATTAAATTAATCCGCAAAATTGACACCCCTGGAAAAATGAATATCAGGGCAGTGAATAACAGGATGAACGCCGGATAAAATTATTGCCCGATAATTCATCCCCCCACACCATAACCTTATATAGCGTGTGGGGTTTTCATTTATTTAACATTATTCCCACATCCAACGTCAGATAAAGGATATTCCCCTGATTATCGCAGGGGAATATTTATCGCGGTTATGCACGATAAGTTAAGCGCCCGACATGAATAACTTTCTGAGCGGATTTATGCCTTCCTGAAACCGGATTAACCCGTGGCCCGGTGATGCTCGTTTATATTTCCCGGCCCAATGACCGTAACATGACAGCCCTGATCACTTATCTGACTGTCGCCGTCATAAAGCTCAGGTTTCGATATTTCCCCCACCATTCACCGGAAAACTCAGGGATGACGTATTCAGCAATCGCAGTCCTTCCTCCCGGGCGATCCGCAGCCGAAGACACACCGTTCTGTGCTTATTTCCCCCGATTAGCGGCTCTTTCCCCGCCGTGGCCGGCAGGCAGGCAAGGCGGCCGGGCCGGAGGATATTTCTCTGCAACCAACTTTGCGGCGGGCATACCGTCTGACAGAGTCTCTCATCCCCTGTCAGACCGGCGGCATAAACATGGGATCACAGGGGATGAGTACAGCAGTGCCCCCTGTTCCGCGTAATGAAAAACATCATATCAGCACGTCTGAAAAACAGAACAGAAAACAGTAACGGGTTCAGAAGTTACATCATCGTTACCGGAAAGGTATATCTGATATACAACCGGAGAAATATCAAAGAATAAAGATCAGACATCGGC
This sequence comes from Tatumella sp. UCD-D_suzukii, assembly GCF_000611875.2. Lineage (NCBI taxonomy): Bacteria > Pseudomonadati > Pseudomonadota > Gammaproteobacteria > Enterobacterales > Erwiniaceae > Tatumella > Tatumella sp. UCD-D_suzukii. The sequence continues at coordinate 243,832 of NZ_JFJX01000067.1, read as the reverse complement.
AATTAAGTACACAGATACCGGACAACGTCCGGACGAAAATATGAATCATCCGGAAAATCTCAGAAACAGGATCTGTCATAATCCTGACAATTTCTTATCTTTCACCGCTATTTATTTCATAGTAATGGTTGAACGCTTTTCCGGTTAGTGGATCACATTGACTGTTCAGGGAGGTGGTTCCCGGATATCTCAACCTCACCCTCCTGTTATTTTAAACACCCATGAAACACAGCACTTTTTTACCGGGATATTCCCTTAAAAACCGATCACCCCCACATTTTAAGAAAAAGTCGCAGGGATATCGCCCCATTTTTTTCTTGTCATCTTATCAATAAAATGATTCCGGTGATATCTACCCCGAAGGAAACCGGTTAGCTTTTAATAAAAAAATTAATATTGATATATTTCCCCGTCGTGTCCTCCACCACACAACAAAAAATAAGTTTATTTTCTGAATCTGTTGTGTGGTAAATGACAAATCCGGGATACGTTTAATTAAATAACACGCCATGTTTTTATAAAGCCTCACTTAACTACGGAGGTTTTAAAAATGAAAAATACTGAAATTAAAAATTTGCAAGATAAAGTAAAAACAACAGCATGGAGCCGTGCCGATGCACTGAAAGTCCGGGCCGATGATCCCACTACCACTCAACCTGTGGTCTCTATCGATTTTCCGGTAATGAGTGATGAAGTCTTTATCTGGGATACTCTGCCACTGCGTAAATATGACGGTAATATTGTTTCCGTCAATGGCTGGTCCGTTATCTTCACGCTGACAGCTGATCGTCTTCCGGAAGAATATATCGCAGAAGATGGGACTTACGACATCTACACCGACTGGAATGCGCGTCACGGCCGTGCCCGAATCTGCTTCTGGTACTCAAAAGACAGCAAGAACTGGACATTCGGCGGCCGTGTGATGGCAGAAGGTGTGTCACCCACCACCCGTGAATGGGCAGGTACCCCGATTCTGCTGAATGAACAGGGTGATGTGGAACTGTACTACACCTGCGTGACACCGGGAGCGACCATCGTGAAGGTGAAAGGTAAAATTGCTGCCGATGGTAACGGTGTAACGATGTCCGGCTTTAATGAAGTGATTGAGCTGTTCTCCGCTGACGGTTTCTACTACCAGACAGAAGAGCAAAACCCGTACTGGGGCTTCCGTGACCCTAGCCCGTTCATCGACCCGAATGATGGCAACCTCTATATGGTCTTTGAAGGTAATGTGGCCGGGGAACGTGGCAGCCATGAAATCACCACTGAAGATATGGGTGATATTCCTCCGGGCTATGACGATGTCGGTGGCGCACGTTATCAGACAGGTTGTATCGGTCTGGCGGCGGCGAAAGATGCGGAAGGTAATGACTGGCAACTGCTGCCACCACTGATCACGGCGGTAGGCGTCAACGACCAGACTGAACGTCCTCACTTTGTCTTTAAGGACGGGAAGTACTACCTGTTTACTATCAGCCATAAATCGACCTATGCCGATAACCTGACCGGCCCGGACGGCGTTTACGGTTTTGTCAGTGATTCACTGTTTGGCCCTTACGAGCCTCTGAATGGTTCCGGCCTGGTACTGGGTAACCCATCGTCTCAGCCGTTGCAGACCTATTCACACTGTGTGATGCCAAACGGGCTGGTCACGTCATTTATCGATACCGTGCCGGCATCTGACGGTGACTACGATGGCGAATACCGTATCGGTGGTACCGAAGCCCCCACCGTACAGATTAAGATCGAAGGTAAACGGACCTTTATGGTCAAAGAATTCGACTACGGTTACATCCCGCCAATGGAGAACGTCATCATCCGTTAATACTGCTACCGGCACAGTGAGGACTGTGCCGGTCTTTATCGGTGATAACTGCAGCATGGCTTCCGTTCGTTCCGGGCAGACGTTATGTTGCACTTTTCTGATGCCCTTCACCTTTATGATTGTAAACATTTACTATCATTAACTGCATTGAAATAATCATAGTTCTCAGCAGCCGGATTTATTCTTATACATTACCTGCGTTAATCCACACCTTTCGATGATGCGTTACCGGCTCAACAGTTGATGAACTCTGTTTATCCTTTTATTCTGCTCATCCTTTTTGGTAACAATAAGCCTCTGCCACCTTTCAGCAATACATCGGCGCATCCTGCCGTTACCCTTCCCGGGCAGATATTATCCGCTAAAATGTTAGTGTGTACCCACACCTTACTCATACCTTGAAATTACTGAATAATTCCGGATCTGCCAGCCCTCTTTCACCGGTAAATCTTACCCCGGAACCCGAAAATACCTCCTGTTTTTCTGTAAACCACGGGGGAGACGTAGCGCTATCGTGGTAAGCGGCCCTTCACTTAAGCGATCTCTCACCGGAGCCACTCAACGTCACCGGAGTTTCTGTCACCCGCCGGGTTCACAGTCATCGCTCCAGCGAACTGCAGACTCTGAGTCTTTTACGAAGCCCTCGCCACCTCAATGTAAGTGATTACTCACAATCTTTCTGTGGCCCGTAAATACTCATGAATACCGGACGTATATAACACCGCGGAACAGGCAACAGATCAGACAGGACTTATCAGAAGGTTTGCGGGTATTCACCGGAGGCCACCGCTCTTTAAGCCGATACCGTTAAGGTTAAGACATAACTGATGCAGGCGGTTCGCATAACGCGTTATACCCGAGAGGGGTGATAAAGAACGGCGAGAAATCAGAACCGTCAAAGGGGGGATTACAGCGGTCTTATCAGACCGGTACCGCCTGAGCGATACCGGGACTGTAAAGGACAGGATCAGGTATAAAGAGAAGCTTCACCCATCGGGCGGGTTTTAAAGCGGCGATGTACCCACATATATTGCTCAGGTGCACGCATAATTTCCCGCTCAATGATCTGGTTCATATAAGCCGCCGCGTTCCATTCCGTGGTCGGGAAATCCTCTAAAGGTGCCTCTATATGTAACTGGTAACCTCTGCCGTCTTTTTTTCGGACGAGCGTAATGGTTAACAGCGAAGCATGCGACAGACGGGAAAGCACATAGGTTCCGTTGGTTGTCGCCACATCTTTTACCCCGAAGAACGGCACAAAGGAGCTGCCTTTCATTCCGTAATCCTGATCCGGCGCGAACCATACTGCTTCACCCTGTTTCAGCTGACCGACCATGCCACGCAGATCACGGCGGTCAATCATCGCTTTATTCGAGCGTAAGCGCCCGCGGGTTTGCAGCCATTCCATCAACGGATTATTGTGCGGACGGTAGGTCGCCATCATTGGCTGACAAAGCCCCATGACTCTGCCGCCCAGTTCAAGGGACATAAAATGAACCCCGACACACATCACACCGCGTTTGCCGGACTGTGCCTTCTTCAGGTTTTCCAGCCCTTCAACATCAAACCATTTACGGATACGTCTGTCGGACCAGAACCAGGCCATGCCGGTTTCCAGAAATCCCAGTCCCAGGGATTCGAAATTTTGTTGTAACAACGCTTCCTGTTCCTGAGGACACATATCAGGAAAACAGAGACGGATGTTTTGGCGGGCGATAGATTTACGTCGTTTCAGGAACGGCTGCGACCAGGTGCCGAGACGTTTCCCCAGAGCAAGAAGCAGCGGATAAGGGAGCTTAACCACACACCACAAAACACTGATCCCAAGCCACAGGGTGAAATACTTAGGATTCAGGAAGCTTAATTTGAACCCATTACTTTTTTTCATGCTTGCATCACCAATTTATTAGTCGACATTATTTTATGTCTCATCACTAAGACAAACTGGCGAGTCAATGATTCAGGGACCAAAATGTAACAAATTGCGTCTGTCTTTTTTTCGCCATAAGGAGATGGTACGAACTCCTGAATGATTATGATATAGGAAATATGAGTGCTTGCGCACAATTATTCATTTCCTGACAAAAACAGGCGAGATCATTCCCGGAAGCTGCTTCCGGGCCACTGACAAAATTCCTTAAAAACCGGTGAGGCCCCCCTCTTCCGGCCGTATTTCTCCCGTTTATCCCCCTGTTTTTTCTGCCTCCCCGCAGCTCATAATCATAACTGATATATTCTGTATCAGCGTGATGAGAACTCTGCTCAATAATGACACACTCACAGAGATTTTCCATAAAAAAAACTCATCATAAACGGCGGTGAAAAACGTAAAAAGTAACGTGTTTTCATCATGTAAGATAACTTATACCCGTTAGTTGAAGCCGGATTGATAATCGCTGCATCATACTTTACAGACATCAATATTTTTTATTCATCGTATTAAGGGTTGTCATATGACCAAATCACTACGGTTCGCAAGCGCGGTGGTAATGACCGGGATACTCTCCGGGCTGGGCGGAATGTTACTGGCGATGCTGCTGCATGCCGTTCAGCATCTGGCTTTCGGATACAGTCAGGATGCCATTATCAGCAAAGAGAGCTTTTTACAGGGAGTGACCGCGGCCAGTGGTGAACGACGGCTCCTGGCGTTGCTGACGGGAGGGATCATTGCCGGGGCAGGCTGGTGGTTACTGGCTCGGTATGGCCGCCCGCGGGTTTCGGTCAACGCGGCAGTGAAAGATCCTGCCAAACCCATGCCGGGGGTTACTTCCCTGATCCATGCCTTATTACAGATTATCACGGTTGCGTTAGGCTCACCGTTAGGTCGTGAAGTGGCTCCGCGGGAAATCGGGGCGCTGGGCGCCACCTCTCTGGCTCGTGCTTTCGGGCTTGCCCCTGAGGATACCCGGGTTCTTATCGCTTGTGGTGCCGGGGCCGGGCTGGCCGCGGTATATAACGTCCCGCTGGCCGGAGCTATCTTTACCCTGGAAGTGCTGCTGATCTCTTTCCGCTGGTCCTGCGTACTGCCGGCACTGGTGACTTCTGCATTGGGAGCCTATGTCGCCACTTTTGGCCTGGGCAATGAGTCGCAATACCATTTTTCGGCACCGGCCGCAGATACGCCTCTGATTATCTGGGCTATCGTGACCTCACCGCTGTTCGGCTATGCCGCGCATCTTTTTCGCCGTTATACCGGACATGCCCGTAAAGGCATTAAGACTAACTGGCAAATGCCGGTGCTGTGTCTGCTCAGTTTTGGCCTGACCGGTATTCTGTCACTCTGGTTTCCGCAATTACCCGGTAATGGTAAGGGGCCGACGCAACTGGCTCTTTGGGGTGAGTTAACCGGTCTGTTACCCGTGATGTTGCTGTTACTGAAACTGGTGCTTATCTGGGCTGTCTTACGGGCCGGGGCTGAAGGCGGCGTTCTGACACCAGGCTTTACCGTCGGTGCTCTGCTCGCCAGTATTCTGTTCACGGTTTTTTCTCCGTTCTTACCTGCCGGAGATCAGACGGCAATTGCGCTGTCAGGAGCGGCCGCCTTCCTTGCGGCGTCAATGCAGATGCCGCTGACAACGGTGATGCTGGCGGCAGAATTCACCCATATGGGCAGTACTCTGGTCATTCCGGTAATGCTGGCCGTGGGCGGCTCCTTCGCGACCTGTTGTGCCATTGAGAAACGGGCGAAGTAATCCGAAAAACAGCCGGAGATACGGTTGTCGTCCCCGTCATGTGACTATTGGCTGAGCGATGCTAGAGTTAAGGGATGACTGACAAATCCACAGGAGTGACTGTGCTACCTTTTATGACCCCTGTAATGGCGCTGGTGATTGGCTGGCGTTTCATTTTACATCTTCCGCTGCCCGCTTCCGTCAGAATACTGTTGTTTGTTTTTGCCTTGCTGGTGGCGGAGTGTCACCTCATTTATCGTCTGGTGTTCGGCAATATGTTTTCACCGGAATTTCCGCAGCCGGTCATGGTGGCGATTAACGTACTGTTCGGCGCAGAGATCCTGTTTACGCTGCTGCTAGTGCTGCATGGTCTGATCGCCGGGGTAGCTTACCTTGCGGGACACCCGTTATCCCATGAAGGGGCCACCAATAGTTTGTTATGCGCCATCTCACTGGCTATTTCAGGATATGCGGTATGGCAGGCCGTGAAGGTACCTGCAGTGAAAAATGTGACGGTGAATATCTCCGGGTTACCTTCCGCCTTTGAAGGCTACCGGCTGGTACAACTGACCGATTTGCATGCCAGTACCTTATTACGGGGTAAGCGAATGGCAAAGATCGTCAAAAAGACCAATGCATTACATCCGGATTTGATCACCATCACCGGGGATATCGCCGATGGTACAGTGGCAGACCGTCAACAGGATGTCGCGCCACTCAGATTACTGCGGGCCGGGGATGGCGTGGTCGCGATCCCGGGGAATCATGAATACTATGCTGATTTTTCAGGCTGGATGCGTGAAATTGAGGCCGCCGGGATCCGCGAACTGATGAATCAGTCGGTACGGATTTATCGCGGTGAACAGAGCATCGTGGTCGCCGGAGTAACCGATGAAGCGGCCCTGCGGTTTTCTCAGCCCGGTCCTTCACTGTCTGATGCCCTGCAGGGCGTGACGCAACAGGATACCGTGATCCTGCTCGACCATCGGCCGGTGAATGCCCGTCAGAATGCGGCCAGCGGAGTCGACCTGCAACTTTCCGGTCATACCCACGGCGGTATGGTTCCGGGGCTGGATATTCTGGTGAAACGAGCCAACCACGGGTTCTATTCCGGTGAATATCGTCTGGGCAGGATGTTGCTGTATGTCAGCAATGGTACCGGCTTATGGAATGGCTTCGCCCTGAGGCTGGGCTACCCGGGTGAAATTACGCTATTTACTTTACAAAAGGGCCGTTAGTCCCCCACACGGTGATGCCGGTTTGATAGCCCACTGAGACGGGTGGCCGGTGCAGCAACGGGCACCCGCCTCCGCCAGGCCCGGGATTACCGGGAAGCCGGCCGGAAACAGAACTGACGCCTTGAAGGAATTACGACCTCCCGGTCCCGGGTCACAAAGATAGCCTCTATCCCCTCAATATCCGTCTGTGTCGCAAGCCACTCACAACCCTTTTCCAGCCCCATACCATATAACTGCGTTGAGTATATTTCGCCATCGATGGAGTACGGTGAAATCACGGTTACGCTCAGTAAATCGTTATCCAGCGGATAGCCACTGCGCGGATCCAGAATATGATGGTAATGGATCCCCTGATGGACGAAGTACCGTTCATACACTCCGGAGGTGACCACCGAGCCTTGTGATAATCTGATGCTCCCCAGTAATGCCTCAGGGCCGGCAAAAGGTACCTGTAGCCCGACCGACCATCCATCAGAGCCGGGCGGGCTGATGGCCCGGATATTCCCCCCCAGATTGATCAGCGCGTGATCAACAGCCTGTGCCTGCAAGAAATCACAGATCTGATCAGCCATGTACCCCTTGGCAATCGCACCGGCATCGACAGACATCCCGGGCCGTGTCAGAAAGACTGAACCGGCTTGCGGATCCATACGGATCGCATGCGGATCGGTCAGCGGTAATAATTCAGCAATATCCGCCGCCGGAGGTACGGAATCTCCGCTGAACCCGATCTTCCAGCGCCGCACAAGCGGGCCAATCGCCAGGTTAAAACATCCGCCACTGAAACTGACCTCCCTGGCCCGCCAGAGCAGTGCAAATACCTGCGGTGGCACCACCACCGGGTGAGACCCGGCGGCACGATTAACAGACATCAATGCGGAGTCCGGCCGGTTCACGGTCAGCAGGTCTTCCATCTGCTTAATCCGGTGGAAGACCTGACGCGCCAGATCCGGCTGATGTGCCGCCAGCTGCAGTTCAACGCGTGTCCCCATCATCACCGCCGAATAATGGTATCGGCCCGGGATCTCCGGCATACATTCTCCTGAAAGCTAGCGCCCGTGCCCTGTCAGGCTGAGGTGACGGCCGGTGAGTTCCGGTGTACCAGGGCATATTCCGCGGCGTTTTCACCTGCAATCCGGCCAAAGATCACAATATCTGCCACGGCATTACCGCCGATACGGTTGCCGCCATGGATCCCCCCGACAACTTCACCCGCCGCAAAAATACCGGCCAGTGGCTGCTGTTTTTCATCCAATACCTCAGTATGGGTATTAATCGTTACGCCGCCCATCGTGTGGTGTACGCCCGGAGCAATACGAATAGCATAGAAAGGCCCCTGGCTGACGGGCTGGCGCAGGGCTGTGGTGCGACCAAAAGGATCCGGCTGTTTCTTTTCAACGACCTGATTAAAACAGGTTAACGTCGCCTGCAACCGTGCGGCATCCATCCCCGTCTTTTCGGCCAGTGCTTCCGGGGTGTCGGCGCTCACCACAAACCCCCGCGAGAGATAGGTCTCAATAGCCTTATTCTGTTCACGGATTTGCTGATCAAAAACAATCCAGGCTGATTTTTCCGGCAGGCCGATGATCTTTGCAGAAACCTTATCCCGGGTGTCCATCTCATTAATAAATCGTTCGCCTTTCTGACTGACCAGAATAGCCCCGCCGCCACGGACAGATTCAGAAATCAGGTAAGAGGTGGTTTGTTCTACGGTGGGATGGATCTGTATCTCGCCCATATCCACTGTACCGGCACCGATGGACTGTAACAACGCGATCCCGCTGCCGGTCGCGCCGGGATGGTTGGTGGTCACAAATCCGGCCAGATCCGGGCGGTAACTGACCACCATCTCCTGATTGGCACTGAACCCGCCGGTCGCCACGATCACACTGTGGCACTGCACCCGGAAACTTTCCTGCTGCTCATTCAGTAAAGTCACCCCGGTAACCCGGCCATCTGCAGAGTCAATCGCACTGACGGTGGTATCCGTCATCATTTCAATGTCCGTGCGCTGCTGAATGTTTTTTAATAAGCCGCTGATCAGATAGCCCCCGACGGCTGAAGCATCTGCCGGGCGATGAGTACGATCGATACTCATTCCCCCTGTAATAGTGATATCACTCAGAACAATGTCATGCTTCGCCAGCCAGTCCACCGCCTGAGGTGCCTGTTCCACAAATTCATGCAACAGCACGGTGTTATTTTTTCCGTGGCCGCCCTTCAGGGTTTCCTCATAAAACAGAGATTTACTGTCACTGATACCTTTCAGTGCCTGATAGCGGGTTTCGGCCGCGTTCATCCCTACCGAGGCTTTCAGCGTATTGCCGCCAGGTATCGGCATTTTTTCGACAATCAGCACGCTGGCTCCCGACTCGCTGGCCTGTATCGCGGCCGTCAGCCCGGCACCGCCACTGCCCACCACCACGACATCATAGTGTGCGACGGCCCCGCCCTCACCGCCAGCCTGCTGTAAACGCTCTCTTGCGGATGACATCAGCACTTTGGCGACCACTTTTTTCACGGCTTCGCATTGTGTCGTGGCTCCGGTCACCGCATCCACATAAGGGCTGTTAGCGTCCAGGATCCGCGCGCGTAGCTCATTAAAATGGGTGGTAAATTCGATCTCAGCCGGTTCTGTGGTAGACAGTTCGAGATCTGTGATGCGATCCTCCGCCAGAGTGACCGTGATGCGGCATTCTCCCTGCTCATCATGTAAGGTTTCACTGTAGTGGCCGGGCATAAACTTCCCGCCCGCCAGACTCACATCGCGGACCATCGCCGCGACCTGGGGGAAGTACCACAAAGGCTCGGGAATAAATAAGGCTTCACGCTGAGTACTGTCGATGGCCAGCGAAAGAGTCTGCCCCTCTATGATCCTTGTGGCCCAGTCAGTGTAAGCAATACTGCCTTTCCCGACGGCGACCAGCGAGTAACCATGAGTCAGTGCCTGCGTTGTTTCCTGCTGGCTCAGCACACTGCCGACACCAATCACCGGGACACGAGCCAGTGCCGCGGTTCGCTTTGCCATGTATTTATCGATTAACGGCTCACTGTCTGCGGTATCGACCAGCGAACTGCGCAAAATATGGTTCATTGAGAAGTGCAGATAATCCAGCCCCTGGACAGCCAGCTTATCCAGCAGAAAGAGCGTATCGTCAAAACGGATCCCCGGTTCTTCGATCTCTTCAGGAGAAAAACGGTAGCCGATAATAAACCCTGGCGGCGCATACTGTTTTGCCATCTTTTGGGCCGTTTTCAGCACTTCCAGCGGGAAACGGGCCCGTTTTTCACGACTCCCCCCCCATTCATCATTTCGCCGGTTAGCATGCGGTGAGAAGAACTGCTGAATAAGGTAAGTATTCGCTCCGTGGATTTCAACGCCATCAAAGCCGGCCAGGATGGCCCGGTGGACCGCCTGCCCGAATTTTTCCACCATGTCCGCCACTTCCTGCGCTTTAAGCGCGCGGGGGGTGACAGCGCCTTCCCTTGGCATGGCGATAGCATCCGGGGCCACCGGCTGCCGGCCGCCAATCAGCATCGGTTCGCTCATTCGACCGCCATGATAAATTTGCAGAATTGCTTTTGAACCGCGCTCTTTGATAGCACTGGCGATGTTTGCCAGACCGTCGATTTTACTGTCTTTATCGATACCGATCGCCCCGGGGAATGCCGGGCCGTTATCCTCCACAAAGGCGCATTCAACAATAATGGCTGCAGCATCACCCGCACGCTGTCGATAGTATTCCACCAGCTCCCGGGTCACGCTGCCTTCATGAAAACCGGCACAGGTTGTCATCGGGGCCATTACCAGCCGGTTTTTTAAGGTCGTACCACAAGGAAGCGTCAGGGGATCTAATAGCTGCGGGTTACAATTCGTCATTATCTGCTCCGGATGTTCAGGACTATTTTCTTAAGGCCGTTATCGGAACCCCGTTATTCAGGTCATGTCCGATATCCGTATTCAAGCAAAAACAGAAGACACAAGTTATGACATAAATTAATTAAAGTGCAAAGGCAACAAAAAGGAATGATAAAATATTTTTCTGTTAAAAGTTTTCACTCTCTTTTATTACAGAATAATATAGGGGGACAGTAATCATTAAAAGACTGAAAAACCATTAAAATCATCATGAAACCGTGTTTACTCCGGCCATCCCTCCGGGCAGGAAGGGCATCCGGCTGACGGTAAATAAGCAGGTAACTGATATAAAAGGCAATTACAAAAAATAATTTAAAAATAAAAAAATAGTTATATTTCATTGATCAGGATCAACGGTAAAAAAAAGAGATAATAGATCATATAAAAACTTTATCCGTTACGCAGATGATGTAACATGCTCTGCATAATAATAATTTTGCGTAAAGGCTATTCTGAACCACAGATACGTTCTGACACCGGAAACGCAATATATCTGCACGCTACTTCCATGACTATTCTAACTCCATACAGAAACTGACTATGAACGTAAAATCAAATGCAACTCAGCCCGCGACGGGAGTTCCCCCCGCCACCGGCAAAAAAAATCGTCTGATATTATTGCTCCTTCCCATCGTCGTCTCCCTTCTGCTTTTACTCGTCCCCGTGCCTGCCGGTCTGCCGCCTTATGCCTGGCATTTCTTCGCGGTGTTTGTAGGGGTCATCGTCGGGCTGATTTTTGAACCGTTGCCCGGTGCCGTTATCGGCCTGACCGGAGTGGTGGTTATCGCCCTCTTCAGCCACTGGCTCTTGTTCAGCCCGGAACAGCAAGCGGCACCAGGTTTCAAACTGGCAGGCCAGTCATTTAAATGGGCCGTCAGCGGATTTGGTAACTCAACCGTCTGGCTGATTTTCGGGGCCTTTATGTTTGCTGCCGGTTACGATAAAACGCAGTTCGGCCGTCGACTGGCACTGATACTGGTCAAATATCTGGGACGTCGTAGCCTGACTCTGGGTTATGCCATTACCTTCGCCGATTTGTTACTGGCACCGTTTACGCCCTCCAATACGGCGCGTAGCGGCGGGACTATCTACCCGATCATTGCCAACCTGCCTCCGCTGTATGGGTCCAAACCGAATGACCCCAGTGCAAGACGTATCGGTTCATATCTGATGTGGGTTGCCATTACTGCCGCCTGTATCACCAGCTCAATGTTCCTTTCCGCACTGGCTCCCAACCTGCTGGCGCTGGCGCTGGTGAAAAGTATTACCGGAATTACTATCTCCTGGGGGAACTGGTTTCTGGCCTTCCTGCCGCTCGGTATTATCCTGATCCTGGCGATGCCCCTGCTGGCCTATCTGTTTTATCCGCCGGAGGTGAAGATTAACGATGAGGTGCCCCGCTGGGCCACCCGTGAGCTGGAAAAACTGGGTAAGCTTTCACGTAACGAAATTCTGCTGCTGGTTTTTGTGTGCTGCGCACTGGCCATGTGGATTTTTGCCGCCAGCTGGATTGAACCTGCCATGGCGGCTCTGCTGGTGATCACCCTGATGTTATGGACCGGGGTACTTAACTGGAGCGATATCACAGGTAATAAAGCCGCCTGGAATACATTTACCTGGTTTGCAACGCTGGTTGCTCTGGCGGATGGTCTTTCTTCCACCGGCTTTATTGGCTGGCTGGGGAAAGAAGGCGGTGCACTGATGGGCGGTATCTCGCCGGGCGTGGCGCTGATTGTACTGGTGATTGCCTTTTATCTGCTGCATTACCTGTTTGCCAGTACCACCGCACATACCACGGCATTATTACCGGCTATGCTGACCATCGCCGCCACCATTCCGGGCATGAATATGCAGGTCTTTTGTCTGATGATGGTCACTTCGTTGGGTGTGATGGGCATTATCACCCCTTACGGGACCGGGCCTAGCCCGATATACTACGGAAGTGGCTATTTGCCTACCGTAGACTACTGGCGTCTGGGCACCATTTTTGGTGCTATCTTCCTGGTCGCATTACTTGTCATCGGCTACCCCTGGATGATGATGATCTTCGGATAACAGCGTCGTTTTTATCGCTGCAGGTATTTATGTCAATGAGCCTCTCCCGGCACCGGCAACGTATCGGGGACCGGGAGAGAATTTCCATTACCATCGGTATTTTGCGAAACATAGCAGCAGCCCGTCGGCTGCTCTTTAAGTGAGAAAACATGTCAACTATCCCTTTTCATTATCAGGACCCGTTTCCTGTCTCCAAAGATGACACCGACTATTACCTGCTCAGCAGCGATTATGTATCAGTCACTGAATTTGAAGGGCAGGAGATCCTGAAAGTCGCCCCGGAAGCACTGACTCTGCTCGCTCAGCAGGCATTCCATGATACTTCGTTTATGTTGCGCACCGCCCATCAGCAACAGGTGGCCGATATCCTTGATGACCCGGAAGCCAGCGAAAATGATAAATATGTTGCGCTGCAGTTTCTGCGTAACTCCGAAATTGCTGCCAAAGGTATCCTGCCTTCCTGTCAGGACACCGGGACCGCGATCATCGTCGGTAAAAAAGGTCAGCGGGTATGGACCGGTGGCGGGGATGAAGTCTTTCTCAGCCAGGGCGTGTTCAATACTTACCAGCAGGATAACCTGCGTTATTCCCAGAATGCTGCGCTGGATATGTACCAGGAAGTGAATACCGGCACCAACCTGCCGGCACAGATTGATCTCTATAGTGTGGATGGCGACGAATATAAGTTCCTGTGTATTGCCAAGGGGGGCGGTTCTGCCAATAAAACCTATCTGTACCAGGAAACCAAAGCCCTGCTCAGCCCGGGTAAACTCAAGGATTATCTGGTCGGGAAAATGCGTACCCTGGGTACCGCAGCCTGTCCGCCTTACCACATTGCCTTTGTGATCGGCGGGACATCCGCAGAGAGCACCCTGAAAACCGTTAAACTGGCTTCCGCCCATTACTATGATGGCCTGCCGACCGAAGGCAATAAATATGGTCAGGCGTTCCGCGATGTTGCGCTGGAACAGGAACTGTTGGAAGAAGCACAGAATCTCGGTCTGGGGGCACAGTTCGGCGGCAAATATTTTGCCCACGATATCCGTGTGATCCGTCTGCCCCGCCACGGTGCTTCCTGCCCGATCGGTATGGGCGTCTCCTGCTCGGCTGACCGTAATATTAAAGCCAAAATTAACCGTAAAGGACTGTGGATAGAAAAGCTGGAACACAACCCGGCACGCCTTATTCCTCAGGCCCTGCAGAATGCTGAGGAAAGCACAGTCGTCAGTGTCGACCTGAACCGGCCGATGAAGGAAATCCTGGCTCAGCTCAGCCAGTATCCGGCATCGACCCGTCTTTCGCTGAACGGGACGATTATCGTCGCACGGGATATCGCCCATGCAAAACTGAAAGAACGCCTGGATAACGGAGAAGAACTCCCGCAGTACATCAAAGATCACCCGGTCTATTACGCCGGCCCGGCGAAAACACCGGTCGGTTATGCCTCCGGTTCACTCGGGCCAACCACTGCCGGACGAATGGACTCTTATGTGGATTTACTGCAGTCCCACGGCGGCAGCATGATTATGCTGGCCAAAGGGAACCGCAGCCAGCAGGTGACAGATGCCTGTAAAAAACATGGCGGATTTTATCTGGGCAGTATCGGGGGACCGGCAGCGGTGCTGGCACAACAAAGTATTAAGAACCTGGAATGTGTCGAGTATCCGGAACTGGGTATGGAAGCGATATGGAAAATTGAAGTTGAGAATTTTCCTGCTTTTATCCTGGTGGATGATAAGGGTAATGATTTCTTTACCCAAATTCTGCAAAATCAATGTGGCGGATGTGCAAAGTCTGCCTGATCTCCTGCGGCCGGTGGGTATCACCGGCCGTTATCGCAATATCGGATAACTATTTTCCTCCGCATCATATTATTCTCTGCATCGCTTTTTTTAATGGCTGTCATCTGCCATGCTTTAAAGTGATAACCACATCACCGAAAGGAGACCTTCATGAGCAAGATTAAAAGCTACGCCGCGGCCGAAGCTGGCGCAGCACTGGAACTGCAGGAATTTGATGCCGGTGAACTTGCTGCCGAAGATGTTGAAGTCACGGTTGAGTACTGTGGTATTTGTCATTCCGATCTGTCGATGATTGACAATGAATGGGGCATATCTCAGTACCCTCTGGTTGCCGGTCACGAAGTGGTTGGCCGCGTCAGTGCCCTGGGGAGTGCTGCAGAGAACAAAGGCCTGAAAGTCGGCCAGCGCGTCGGGATTGGCTGGACAGCACGCAGCTGCGGATATTGTGATGCCTGTATCAGCGGCAGTCACAGTAACTGTAAACAAGGCAGTGTGCCGACTATCCTGAACCGTGGTGGCTTCGCTGAAAAAATTCGTGCCGACTGGCAGTGGGTGATCCCGCTTCCGGAAGCGCTGGATATCGAATCTGCCGGTCCGCTGCTGTGCGGCGGGATCACGGTATTTAAACCCCTGCTGCAACATCACATCACGGCAACCAGTCGTGTCGGTGTGATTGGTATCGGTGGCCTGGGCCATATCGCCATTAAACTGTTGCATGCCATGGGCTGTGAAGTTACCGCTTTCAGCTCATCGCCGTCTAAAGAGCAGGAAATTCTGGGAATGGGTGCCGATAAAGTGGTTAACAGCCGCGATCCGGAAGCCCTGAAAGCCCTGGCAGGACAGTTCGACCTGATTATCAACACCATTAATGTTGATCTGGACTGGATGCCGTACTTCCAGGCACTGACCTACAACGGAAGCTTCCATACCGTGGGTGCCGTGATGAAACCGTTTGAAGTGCCGGCCTTTACGCTGATTGCCGGTGACCGGAGCATTTCCGGGTCATCGACCGGCTCTCCGCATGAGTTACGCAGCCTGGTAAAACTGGCTGCCCGCTCCGGTGTGAAGCCTCAGACCGAGCTGTTCCCGATGTCAAAAATCAATGAAGCTCTGCAGTATGTACGTGACGGTAAAGCCCGTTACCGTGCGGTACTGAAAGCGGATTTCTGACCGCGACCCGGCCCGGCATCCTGCCGGGCCTTTCGCATTATTCTGCTGACTTTCCTGCCCGTTCGATGGCTGCCATCGCCTGATACAGCGTTTCTGCCGTCACTTCCACCGGCAACAGATGAATGGTCTCCCGCGGGCGTAAGGTATGCGCGATCACTTTATCCATCTCTTCACGATCTGACAGAGAGACACCCAACTCCGCCAGCGTGACCGGCAATTTCAGTTGGTGATAAAAGTGCAACAGCTTACGGATATCCTGCTGCTGATTCAGTAAGGCCGACTGGACCAGAATGCCATAAGCCACCTTAATACCGTGCAGAATACGGTGGGTTTGCGGCAATACGGTCAGCCCGTTGTGCACAGCATGTGCAGCAGCGACACGGGTGAAACGTTCACCCAGCCCGCCTATCAGCCCGCCACCGGCAATAATCGCATCCACCACCGAGATAAAACGCGGGGTCAGTGTACCCTGTTGCTGATCCCGCAGGGCAGCAGCACTGTCACTGAACAGCAGGTCACGCAGACCTTCTGCCATTTTTAATGCCGTCTTTGCCAGGTAAGGGACACTGCTGGCGGTTTCATCCGGCAACAGCACCCGGGCTTCATACCATTTCGCCAGGGTATCGCCGATACCGGCCAGCAGGTAGTCGGCCGGCGCGTTCAGAATAATTTCCGGCTCCACCAGCACCAGATGGTTAGACTGTTTAAAGATTTCATAACCAATGTTCTCTCCGTGGGCGTTGTACCACACCGAGAGCGGCGTCCAGGCAGCACAGGTGGCTGCAATGGTGGGAATAAGTACCACCGGTAATTTCAGACGATCCGCCAGTGCTTTTGCACTGTCCATCACGGAGCCGCCCCCGATACCGATAATCACTTTCCGGTGGTCCCCGGCCTGCGCCAGTAACTGGCTGATTAAAGGTTCACTGCAATGTTCACGTATGCAGTGCTTTCCGGCCGAAGGCAGAGACCAGGCGGCCGGAAGAAAAGACTCTGTCGCCGCAATCGCCCGTTCACCATAGATCCAGAACGCCTGCTCCAGGTCTGCGGCGGAATAAAAATTTTCCAGCTCGCGCAATGCCCCCGGGAAGCAGTAATAATTGGCCGGTCCCGGTACGACCTGTATTTCGGTAAATGGCATCTCAGACTCCCCCGACAGGCTGTGTATTTTCATGTTTTACAGATGAATAATCTTCGGCATCCACATCATACCCTGACGGCTCCCAGCGAATGATCAACAACGCCAGCAGGCCGATGACCGGTGATAATGCGATAACCCAAAACAACCCGGTGTCCAGGGTCGCGGTCAGGATAGGGAACAGAAACAGTGCCAGCGTCGAGCTGAAACGCGTGATCGTCTGGTTGAAACCGACACCCACCCCGCGAATCGACGCCGGATAACTGAGCGATGCGTACACCATGGTATGCGCGCCCGGCCCGAAACCCTGCCCCAGCAGAAAAAGTGCCAGGAAAGCACAGCAGGCAACGGCCTGTGCGGTATCTTCCGGACGTCCGGACAGCGCCAGACCCAGCAGCGCGACCAGTTGGCAGGTATACCCGGCAATCGTCATACTGCGCGACCCCAGTTTCGGAACCAGACGAACAGCGGCCAGTCCGCCGGTAAAGGCAAACAGCAGGTTCAGTGCCAGAGAGACCAGGATAGTGGTCAGCATCGATTGTTTAAACAGGGTCGAGATAATAATCGGCAGTCCGAAAGCGATAGCCGCATAAGCAAACGGCGAAACAAAAGACATCACGCTGTTCAGCACTGTACGTTTCAGATAGTCGCCCTGCAGTAATACACCGTAGCTTTTCCAGCCGGTGGTACGCCGTTTCAGACCACTTTCCGGGTGTAACGCCGCCTCTATTCCGACGGTGGCCGGGATATTATAGGCCGTCTGCAGGATCCTCGCCGCAGAGGTTAAATCCCCCTGTTGCGCCGCCCAGACCGGCGATTCGGTCATGTAACGTTTACGCACCGTCAGGATCACCAGCGCCGGTACCGCCCCGAAGCCCACGATATACCGCCACAGGTATTCGCTCTGACTGGCGGGCAATGAATAGAATAGCCCGAGCACCAGCAGATACGAGACCGAGATGGCCGCATACCAGGTAGGACACCACATCGCAATGCTGGAAGCCTTATTTCCCCGTCCCTTCAGCCGCGAGAATTCGGCCAGAAAGGCCATAGCGACCGGTAAGTCGATACCAATCCCCAGCCCCATAATAAAGCGGCTGACGCCAAGGACTTCGGCATTCGGTGCCAGCGCTCCCAGCAGGGCGGCAAACACAAAGAAAAACATATCGGCCATAAACACACGGTAACGGCCGATTTTATCGGTGAGATAACCCCCGATGACGGCGCCGACGATGGCCCCGAGAGTAATGGCAGAAACCACCATCCCGATACCTTCCGGACTCAGTCCGAACTGCCGGGTAATGTCTTTCACGCCGAATGCCAGCGCACCTAAATCATAGGCATCCAGGAAGACACCACCGAGTGCGATGGCCACGATGATCCGGGCATTGCTTCTGGCATGCGTTGAGTTATTGACCAGCCGGCTGACATCTGCCGCGCTACGAAGAGTGTAATTATTCTCTGGTGTGGAGCTACCTGACGATCCGTCAGCTAAATGTTGAGTCATAGTTTGCGATGTTTATCAGTGATATTTTATGAGAAGAAAGGTTGTTTAGACGTTTAGACGTCTCAATGTCCAGATTTCCATATTTCCTGAAAAACCGCAAGTCTTTTACCCTCTCCGCCGTGCCGTTCCCCTGCCCTGAAACCTGTGCTTCCGGTGAGAGTATGACCGGTCCGCGTGCACCGGAATAAAAAGAAAACCGAATACCTTACCGGAAAGTCCCCCGCTATTAACGCCCCCTATCCGTCAGCTCCCGCGTCTGCCGGACCTGTCTCATAAGCCGCAACGACGAGGGCTTAGCTAATTTCCGGATAATCTGTGCACGAATTGATATTAAATAAAACGAAAAAGCGTGGATATAGTTTAAGCAATAATATTAATCAGTTAAGAGTGCTTATGGCCAGAAATGAACAACTCTCATTAGGTGCATTTATCCATCCGGCAGGACACCACGTGGCCGCCTGGCGGCACCCTGATGTTGCACCCGACCCGCTGAATATTCAGCAATATATCCGGATAGCTCAGCTTGCCGAACGCGCCTGCCTGGACACCTTATTTATTGCCGACAGCCTGGCGGTCTTTGACTCGCCGGTGGCCCACAAAATGGCGCGCTCTAATTACTTTGAACCGGTAACACTGCTGGCGACCCTCTCAGCGGTGACACAGCATATCGGTTTAATTGCGACCGCGACCACCAGCTACAATCAGCCATACCATATTGCGCGTCAGTTCGCGTCACTGGACCACCTGTCCGGCGGGCGTGCGGGCTGGAACCTGGTGACGTCTGATGCCGCCAACGAAGCCGCTAATTTCAACCGGGAACAGCACTTCAGTCATCAGGAACGTTATTTACGCGCCCGTGAGTTTTACCGTGTGGTTGAAGGGCTCTGGAATAGCTGGGAAGACGATGCGTTTGTGTATGACAAACCAGGCGGCGAGGTCTATCGCCCGGAAAAAATGCATCCGCTTCACCATCACGGCGATTACTTCCGGGTACGGGGGCCATTAAACATTGCCCGTTCACCGCAGGGTAAACCCGTCGTTGTACAGGCCGGCTCGTCCGAAGACGGCAAAGCACTGGCCGCAGCCACGGCGGATGTCGTATTTACCGCCCAGCCAACACTCGACAAAGCCAAAGCGTTTTACCGGGATGTGAAACAGCGCCTGAGCCTCTCCGGCCGGACCGAAGACAGCCTGAAAATCATGCCTGGCGTGCTGCTGATCACCGGACAGTCTCAGTCTGAGGCCGAAGAAAAATATGAGCAGTTCCAGCAACTGGTCGAGCCGGACGTGGGGATCGCACTGCTGGGCAGAATGCTGGGGAATTTTGATTTGTCCGGCTATCCGCCGGATGAACCCCTTCCCGAACTCCCCTTGTCAGACTCCGGCCAGCAAAGCCGTCAGGCCCTGTTACTGGCGCTGGCCGCCGAAGAAAATCTGACGCTGGCAGAGCTGGGGTTACGCATTGCCGGAGGCCGTGGGCACCGGACCCTGAAAGGTACTCCCCGGCAGATTGCCGACGAACTGCAGTGCTGGTTCGAAGAGTATGCCGCGGACGGTTTCAATATTATGGTGCCGCACCTGCCGCTGGGGCTGGAAGAGGTTGCACTGCAGGTCGTCCCGGAGTTGCAACGCCGCGGCCTGTTCCGCAAACAGTATCAGGGTAATACCCTACGCAGCCATCTTGGTTTATCCGTCCCCGCGTTTTCCCCGTCATCTGCGAGAAATTAATATGCATTACCAGCCTGCAAAACAGCGTTATCAGGACATGCCTTACCGGTATTGTGGTCAGAGTGGCCTGAAACTGCCGCGGATCTCCCTCGGTTTATGGCAACACTTCGGTGATAACACCACCCGGGAACAACAGCGTGCCCTGCTGCACAGCGCATTCGATGCCGGGATAACCCATTTTGATTTAGCGAATAATTACGGAACCCCTTATGGCAGCGCCGAACAGAATTTCGGTGAGGTTTTCCGCAGAGATCTCCGCCCGTTCCGCGATGAACTGATCATCTCCAGTAAAGCCGGGTATGACATGTGGCCCGGGCCTTACGGACAAGGCGGCAGTTCACGCAAATACCTGCTGGCCAGCCTTGACCAGAGCCTGCAGCGACTGGGCCTGGACTACCTGGATATCTTCTACTCTCACTGTTATGACCCGGACACACCGCTGGAAGAGACCGCATCCGCATTAGCCACAGCGGTCAGTCAGGGAAAAGCCCTGTATGTCGGGATCTCCTCTTACCCTTCCGCACAAACGCGGGAAATCACACGCCTGTTACGTCAATGGCATGTGCCACTGATTGTTCATCAGCCGGCCTATAACCTGTTTAACCGCTGGATTGAGCAAAACCTGCTGGAAACCTGTGCCGCACAGGGCACCGGGATCATTGCCTTCAGTACCCTCGCCCAGGGATTACTGAGCGGTAAATACACCGCCGCCACTCCGGCGGATAAGCCACGCGCCAGTATCGATCAGCGTGAACTGAGTGAGCAGAATTACACCCGGATTGCGGGGCTGGAGGCCATCGCCCGACAGCGTGGACAATCCCTGCCACAAATGGCGCTGGCCTGGGTTCTCCGCTTACCGGAAGTGACTTCCGCGCTGACCGGTGTCAGCTCGGTGGCGCAACTGCAGCACAATCTGCAGGCGCTGGAAAATACCGACTTTACCCCCCGTGAACTGCAGGCCATCGACCACTATGCCATCGATGGCAGCAGCCTGTTTGGCAGGATCAACGACCCCCGACCGGAGGCCTGATGTTTACACTGATAACCACCCTGGCAACGCTGTTGCTGATCATTCTGATCTCTTCCTGGCTGACACGGCGGATCAAAAATACCAGTGCCAGGGAGTATTTTATGGCCAGCGGCAAGCTGAGCTTCGGCTTTATCGCCGGTTCCATGATGCTGACGAATGTGTCCGTTGATCAGCTGATCGGCCTGAACGGCGATGCCTACCTGCATAATCTCAGTGCCATTGCATGGGAAGCCACGGCCATTATTGCCATTATCGCGCTGGCGTTGTTCTTCCTGCCCCGCTATATGCAAAGCGGCTTTACCACCCTGACCGGGTTTATTGAATCCCGTTATGACCGGACCGCCCGCAAAATTGTCAGTATTCTGCTGCTGATGACGTATACCCTGGTGTTATGCCCTTCATCACTCTATCTGGGGGCGCTGACGCTGGAGAAAATCTTTAATGTTCAGCAACTGCTGGGGATCAGTTATCAGAGCAGCCTGGTCGCCATGATCTGTCTGACCGGAGCCATCGGGACGGCCTATGCCGTGTTCGGCGGGCTGCGGGCGATTGCGGTTTCCGATACCATCAATGGTGTATTTCTGCTGGCGATCATTTTCCTGGTCCCGGTGCTCGGCTTTATCGCGCTGGGACACGGCCATTTTCAGGAAGGGGTACGTGAGCTTCTGCGTCAGAATCCGCAAAAACTGAATATGATCGGCAATGCCCACGACAGTGTGCCGTTCAGCACCCTGTTTACCGGGATGATTTTTGCCAACCTGTTTTACTGGTGTACCAACCAGGCCATTATGCAAAAAAGCCTGGCCGCCCGTTCACTGGAGGAAGCACAGAAAGGTATTCTGCTCACCGGGGCGTTTAAGCTGATCCTGCCACTACTGATGATGCTGCCCGGCATTATTGCCTGGCACTATTTCCGCGGGCATCCGCTGGTCTCGTCGGACCTGGCGTATCCGGCCCTGATTGCTGCTCTGTTGCCCTGGTGGCTGAAAGGGTTCTTTGTCGCCATCATCCTCGGTGCGGTAATGAGTCACTTTAATGCCATACTGAATGCGTCTGCTACGCTGCTGACTTATGACTTCTATCTGCACCGCCGCCCCGGAGCCACCGACCGGCAACAGATCCGTTTCGGTAAGCAAATGACCCTGCTGGTCGCCATTATCTCTATTGCCTGTGCCCCGTTGTTAATGCATGCCCCGGACGGTATCTACACCCTGTTACGCCGTTTCACCGGGTTCTTTAATATGCCGGTCATTGCGATAGTGCTGTTTGCCTTTCTCGTCTCCCGGCCGCCCGCCATCGCCGCAAAAGTGGTGCTGGTGTTTCATGCCCTGCTGTACGGTATTTTTATTCTGGGACTGAACGTGGATGCCCGCTGGGGGATCAGCTTTATTCATCTGATGGGGATATTATTTGCCTGTGAAATGTTACTGCTGTTTGCTCTGAACCATTATCTGCCCTCGGGCAATAAAG
This sequence comes from Tatumella sp. UCD-D_suzukii, assembly GCF_000611875.2. Taxonomy (NCBI): domain Bacteria; kingdom Pseudomonadati; phylum Pseudomonadota; class Gammaproteobacteria; order Enterobacterales; family Erwiniaceae; genus Tatumella; species Tatumella sp. UCD-D_suzukii. Next base: position 221,279 of record NZ_JFJX01000067.1, on the reverse strand, counting down.
GCCGCCTGCCTGACAGCGGAAGTGAACTGGTAGGCTGGCGCTATGCGGTGCCGGTGAGTATCGCGCTGATTGCGGCACTGGTCAGTCTGTATCTGACGTTCTCCCCGCTCGGACTGGTGAGCGGGCACTTACAGCAAGGCTGGTATATTGCGATGGTGCTGGTCTGGAGTCTGGCGTTGATCGCCCATCTGCGCTACGCCCGGCGGTCAAAATCGCGCCCGCTTGCCGGTAACGGCTTGCGGGCATAGGCCACACACCCAGAGATCACGCACGGCCCTTCAGATCCTGCGGCCCCGGTAAGCAACGGGGCCGCAGCTCGTTAGCCGTTACCGCGGAATTCCGGATAAAGACTCATCCCGCCATCCACAAATAATGTGGTGCCGTGCACATAATCCGCCAGGTCACTGGCCAGCCAGACGACAGCGTTGGCAATATCTTCGGTCACCCCGATACGTCCGTAAGGGATCAATTCCAGCAGTTTTTCGGCCGCCTCTCCCTGCGTCGCTTCCTTATTAATCGCCGTGGCGATGGCACCCGGGGCAACGGCATTAATACGGATTTTCTCCTCACCCAGCTCCTGCGCCAGCGAACGCATCAGCAAATCCAGCCCGCCTTTTGAGGCGGCGTAGTTGGCATGACCGGCCCAGGGGATCAACTGATGCACCGAGCTCATATGAATAATTTTACCTTTTGCCCGGCTGACAGACGCGCGATCCTGTTGACGGAACTGCCGGACGGCCGCCCGGGCGCACAGAAACTGTCCGGTCAGGTTCACATCCAGGACCTGTTGCCACTCGGCGAGGCTCATATCGGCTATCATGGCATCCCGCTGCAGGCCGGAGTTAGCCACCAGAATATCCAGGGCACCAAAGGCTTCGAGGGTTTTCGCAAACAGGTTTTCGACATCCTCTTCTTTTGACACATCCCCCTGCACCGTAATGGCCTGACCGCCCTTTTCACGAATGCTGCTGGCAAGTTTTTCTGCCGGCTCAGGCTGGCTGCGGTAATTAATCACCACGCTGGCACCGGCAGCCGCCAGGGCTTCGGCGCATCCGTAGCCAATACCTGAACTGGCACCGGTAATTAACGCCACCTGGTTTTTCAGAGATAAAATCATCCATTACTCCTGTGTCTGCAGAATAAAATATCCCCTTAAGTGTAGACACGGATCCGCCGGTTACTCAAAAAGACAGGGAAAAACCGAAGAGACAGGTCGGGCAGACAGCCCCCCGACAGACCAGTAAGAGAGTGTAATCTCTGACGTTTATTTACGGGGTGACGGCCTGTCGGAGAGCCATTAATGGGAGGCCAGATCGGTGATAAAGCGCTTTGCCCGGGCATTGGAGGGGGAGGAGAAAAACTGCTGTGGCGTCGATTTCTCCAGGATCTGGCCCTGATCCATAAACCAGATGGTATCCGCGACTTCACGGGCAAAGTTCATCTCATGAGTCACACACATCATGGTCATCCCTTCCTGTGCCAGCCCGCGCATCACATTCAGGACTTCGCCGACCATTTCAGGATCCAGTGCCGATGTTGGCTCATCAAACAACATCACCGGTGGCTTCATTGCCAGCGCTCTGGCAATCGCCACCCGTTGCTGCTGCCCGCCGGAAAGTTGTGCCGGATACGCATCCGCCCGATGCGACATGCCGACACGCTCCAGCAGTTCACCTGCCTGCTGGCGGGCTTCAGATTTTTTTACCCCCAGCACTTTGATCGGCGACATCATAATATTCTCAAGCACGGAAACATGCGGGAACAGGTTAAAGTTCTGGAAAACAAAGCCGATACGCTGACGCAGATTGTTCAGACGCATACTGCTGCCATGAATATTCACCCCGTCAAACAGGATCTCACCCTGTTCGATCGGTTCCAGACGATTCACAGTACGGATCAGTGTCGATTTTCCGGACCCTGAAGGACCACACACGACCACAACTTCGCCGCTCTTGATTTCGGCGCTCACGCCGGTAAGCGCCTGGTAATTGCCATACCATTTGTTCACCTGGTTGAAAATAATCATTGGACGCATGATTGTTCCTTATTGTGATTGTGTTTGAGTGATAACCAGAGGGGCGGCAACCCCTGACGCTTCAGGCTGTACTGGCTGACGTTTATCAGAAATGTATTTTTCCAGCCGCTCAGCAATCCAGGTCAGGCTGAAGTTGATAATGTAATAACCCAGAGCAACAATCGCGAAGACCTGGACCGGCTTCGTCAGTAGCTGGTTATTGACCTGATTTGCAGCATACGTCAGCTCAGGGACGTTAATGACATAGCCCAGTGAGGTATCTTTCACAATGGAGACCAGCTGACTTATCAGGCTTGGCAATGTATTGAATAATGCCTGCGGCAGAATAACCGACCACAGAGTACGCAGATGCCCCATCCCCAATGCCCTGGCCGCCTCGTTCTGTCCGGACGGTAATGCCTGGATCCCCCCGCGTACAATCTCCGCCACATAGGCACTTTCGTACAGCACCAGCGTACAGAGCATGGTAATAAATCCGCTGACATCATGACCGGTCAGCAGCGGAACGCAGAAATACGTCCAGAACACCACCATCATCAGCGGAATGCCGCGTAACAGATACACCCAGCAGGCCGCTGCCGTACGGAGCCAGCGCCAGTGAGCAATTCGGGCTAACCCGATAAGGACACCGACCGGGAAGGTGAACAACACGGCCAGCAGGGAAAGTAATAGTGTACAAAACACCCCGCCCAGCGGACCTTGCGGGTACTGCCCCATCAGTAACAATGTCCCGTTGTCATGCAGAATTTTAAAAAAATCAGACATAATGATTACCTTTGGTATGCACGCTGAAAGCGACGGGCGAGCATGGCTCCGGCCCCCATTAACAACAGAGAGAAAACCAGATAGCCGGCACTGGCCACCAGATACGATTCAAACGTCCGGAATGTTTCGTTTTCAATATCCCGGGTGACGTAGGTCAGTTCTGCTACCCCGATCACCATCGCCAGACTGGTATTTTTGAACAGTAAGACCGTGTGATTAATGAGTGAAGGTAACGCATTACGTATCGCCTGTGGCAGGATGACCAGCCGCATGGCTTGCAGATAGCCTATACCTATCGCCCTCGCAGCTTCTGTCTGACCCGCCGGGATCGCCCGTAATCCGCTGCGGATATCTTCAGAGAAATAAGCTCCCTGACAGAATCCAAGAGCCATTAACGAAAAGATGAATTCGGTATCGTAGTTATTCAGTATGTCCTGTACCGAATCCGGCAGCAGGGTCGGTATCGCAAAATACCAAATCATCAGCTGTATCAGAGTCGGTACATTTCGATGGTAGGAGACGTAAGCAGCCACCAGCCAGTGCGCGATCCGCGACTTGCTCAGGCGGATCACCACCAGAATGAAAGCAATAAGCATCGCCAGTATCCAGGCACCCACAGCCAGTTCAAGACTCACCACCATGCCATTCACTATCATCTGACCATGCTGACCGGTCACTACCGCGCTGAAGTTGAGTGCCATTGCCGGGTTCTCCCTATTCTGAGCCTGAGGCGCCGTCTGCCGGGCGCATGGTCGAAAGCCCGCCTGGCACCTGCAGTGTCGGGGTAATTTCGATATTACCGATGTTAACGGCTACCGGGGCAGATAACGCAAAGGCAACACAGTCCGCAATATCTTCTGCGCGAGGCAGTTCAAACCCGTCAATAAACTGCTTTTTCGCCTGTTCATGATCGCCGGAAACATTACCGAAAATATCCGTGGCCACCCGGCCGGGACAAATTTCGGTGATACGGACCCGTTTGCCATAACAGTCGACGCGTAACTGGCGGGAAAGCGCATGAACACCGGCTTTTGTCGCATGGTAAATCGAGTTGCCATTAAAATTATAAATGGCGGCAATGGAGGTGATGTTAATGACGTGCCCGCAGTCCCTTTCCACCATGCCCGGTACCAGCAAACGGCACAGATGTAATACAGCACGCAGATTGACATCGACCTGAGTATCAACAGATTCTTCATCGGCATTCAGGATGGATCCCGGACGGGAAACGCCGGCATTATTGACCAGAATATCCACCTGCAGGTCACGACATAATTCTGTCAGGGCCGATAAATCACCGACATCGATGGCGTGGGGAATACACCCTGTCCGTTCTGCCAGTGCGTTAAGAGGCCCTTCACGACGGGCGACTGCATGAACACGGATGCCCTGCTGACATAAACGCTCAACGATAGCTTCACCCATCCCGGCCGAAGCCCCGGTGACTAACGCAACTTTATAATCTGAAAATGGCATATTCTTTTTTCCTAATCATGGCAGCCGGGCTGCCCGTTCATTTCATCTGACTGTATTCAGTTTTCAATCCGGGGTGTAAGACGTAAACGCTGTGAGCCAATAAGGGGGACTTATACCGGCATCAGGCACGTCACCGTGCCTGCTCAACCTCCACCACCGGCTGACCATATTCCACATATTCTTCAGCGGGGAGTACACGGATCACGGTACCGGTCACAGGGCTGTACAGAGGCAAATACACCGCGCCCATACGGATGACTCCCAGTAAGTCGCCGGCATGAATCTGGCTGCCGGAAGCAACATAATTTTGTTCATGGGCGGGATGTCTGGCCAGAAATTGTCCCGGGCCGGTCGCCGTGATCGTCGCCGTGCGGTCAGTGGCCGGAGGCGCTTCCGCAGGCAGTGCCGCAGGTGCCGGGGGATAGCCCGGAGGGACTTCCTGCGTCGCAAAACGCATACGCACAGAAACCCCTTCGTGACACAGGGCCAGTTCATCTAACCTGGCTTTAGCCATACGTTGGGCAATGTGTCGTAAATCAGACAACTTTATTCCATTCATGAGGTTACCTGCTACCAGACGCTTTTCAGTGGACAGTCACGGCTACTGTATCCCGCTCACTTCGGAGGCCGGAAAGAGGCTTTTGTTTTGCTGCTATAAGTCCGCCTTATTAACCCGCCAGCATCAGTGGCGTATTGTTGTTGGATCGCGGAGCCATCAGAGCCAGCAGAATATCTTTCACGGCTTCCGCCGGTTGAGACAGTGGCAGGTGGTCAGACATACAGAATGACAGTGAGGTACGGATCTCAGGATTGATAATTTTTGCCATCCATGCCCCGGCAGGTTCCAGCATCGCTCGGGCCGCGGATTCCGGCATAATGGTACATCCCAGTCCCGCCGCTAATGCGCTGTTCAGCGTGGTCTGGGATTCAATCTCACAACTGACGCGATAGGGGATCCCTTGCTGAATAAAGGCATCATCAATCACTTTTCGCATGATGTTATAAACTCTGGGCAGGAACAGGTTAAATCCCGCCACCTCCGTCAGACTGATGCTGTGGGTCGAAGTACCCAGCGCATGCGGGCAGACAAAAAACAGGTCCTCTTTCATTAATGAAATAAACCGGAGCCCATGGATCTGACGGTTATCGTAGATAACTGCCATGTCCATTCGCCCGGTCATAATCAGTTCACTGAGGGTGGTCCCGAAGTTTTCATTAAAATAGAGAATAATGCCGGGATGCTGGCGCTGAACCTCTTTCATCAGGGGTAATGCTAACTGCTGAGCCGCGGTGCCGGGAGCCAGCCCGACAGACACATGACCGGTCAGTGCCTTACCGGCACCGTCAATGGCACTCTGTGCATGATCGCATTGCCGCAGGATCGCCTGTGCATGGGCGTAGAGAATTTTGCCGGCATCAGTGGGGATCACTCCCCGCTGGGTGCGGATGACCAGTTGCTGCTTCACCTCCCCCTCCAGCGTGGCTAATTGCTGACTCAGCGCGGGCTGGGCAATATGCAGCACATCTGCGGCCTGAGTCAGGCTACCGATATCCACTATTTTCACAAAATATTTCAGTCGACGCAGGTTCATAAGCTCATCCCGATTAAACAGACAGAACAGAGATATAAGCAAAATTGATGCCACATCGGACAGAACCGGAGACAGAAGAATAAACCCTGCGGGTATAAGCATTTCTTTTAGCTCATCCGGATCCGCTGACCCGCGGGATACCGGACATCGCACCATCACGGTGCAAAAGAGACTTCCCTGATGCGCCGTAAAATATAAACCGTATTATTTTCATGATGTTGATTAAATGATCCCCAAAGGTTCTCCGAAGCGGATTTTTCAGCCCGGAGTCCCCCACCGATTCCGGTATCAGCTTCAGTTATGACTCCACAACAAACCGTTATTACCGGCCCCTGAGCCGGCGATCTATGCTGCCGGAGTGCCTGTATACCTTCTTACTTTAGGTACCGCGTCATTCGCCTGCCCGTCTGTTACGCGGTTTTCATCCCGTTACCCGGAATTACAACCCATGCCTGAGATTTCTGACCGTCTGAAAAAAGTTTCTGTTTCCGCCTCTGTTGCCATGACACAAAAAGCACGTGACCTGGCAGCGCAGGGAATTGATGTGGTGGTACTCTCCACCGGCGAACCGGATTTTCCGACGCCGCAACATGCCATCGACGCGGCTTATCAGGCTGCGCTGAACGGAGATACCCGCTATCCGCCGACCGACGGTACGCCGGAACTTCGCCGGGCCATCCGCGATAAATTTAAACGTGATAACCAGCTGGATTACGATGTCAGTCAGATCCTGACGGCAGGCGGTGCCAAGCAAATTATTTTTAATGCCATGATGGCTACCATTAATCCGGGCGATGAAGTCGTCATCCCCGGGCCCTCCTGGATCAGTTATGCCGATATCGTACGTTTTGCCGGCGGCACGCCGGTGGCCGTTAACTGCCAGCAGGCGCACGAATTTATTCCGCAACCTGCAGATATTGAGGCGGCGATCACCGACAAGACCAAATGGGTGCTGCTGAATTTCCCGGGCAATCCGACCGGGTCGGTGGCAACCAAAGAAGAATTACAGGCTATCGGCAGTCTCTTACTGAAACACCCTGACCTGTGGATCATGACCGATGATATTTATGAGCATCTGATTTATGACGGGCGTGAGTTTTTCACCCTGGCACAGGCTGAACCCCGGCTGTATGACCGGACCCTGACCGTCAACGGGGTTTCCAAAGCCTACTCCATGACCGGCTGGCGTCTCGGGTTTTGCGGCGGTCCGAAACCGCTGATCACCGCGATGAGTAACGTTAATACGCAGAACAGCGGCGGCGTATGCACCCTTACCCAGGCGGCGGCCGTCGCGGTACTGGATGGGCCACAGGATCTGCTCCGTGAACGGGCAGAGATTTACTGCCAGCGCCGGGACTACGTACTGGAACGACTGAATGCCATCCCGGGGCTACAGTGTCATACGCCAGGTGGCGCATTTTATCTGTACATTAATATCAGTGACTTTATCGGACGTACCTGCGCCAGTGGTAAAAAAATCACCAGTGATGCAGATTTTGTCATGGCACTGATCGAAGAACAGTTTGTCGTGACCGTTCAGGGTGCGGCCTATGGAATGAGCCCCTACTTCCGTATTTCCTATGCCACCAGCACAGAAAGGCTGAAAGCCGGCTGTGATCGTATTGAAGCCTTCTGTCAGGGCTTTTTATCCTGAGGTCTGCTTCGCCGCCTGCCTGTCAGGCGGCAAGCCATAAAAAAACACCGTGCCTTCCGGCCACGGTGTTTTTTTTTACTATCGGATTAACTCAGTACATCTGCGGCGGTTGCCAGTGTATGACCACAGCGTTCAATCTCACTGCGCACCAGAGAGGCCAGTGTCACTGACCCCGGGGTATCACTGTGGATCAGCAGTGACTTCGCGCGAACCGGCAGCACAGAACCCTCTATTGTCGTCACGGTGCCGTCGGTTAAGAACTGACGCACACGGGCACGGACTTCTGTCTCTTCGGTGATCACCGCCCCTTCCACGCCGCGGGGAACCAGTTGTCCGTGACGATCATAAGCACGGTCCACCAGGAATAACGGTAATGTCTTCAGGCCGGCACGGCTCGCCGCTGACTCGATCAGTGAGTCCTGCATACAAAAGATAATCAGTCCGGGCTCGATACGCGTCAGCATCTGCATGACCTGGTCTGCCAGTGCTTCGTCCTGATTAATCCGGTTACCCATCGCCGCATGAAAGCTGAGATGGACGACCGATGTCCCTTCGGCTTTGGCTATCGCCTGCAGCGCACCGAGCTGATAAGCCACCTGCTGGCAGATTTCATCCGCCGTATAGGGCAGCGGGCGACGTCCGAACCCTTGCCGGTCAGGAAACCCCGGATGCGCGCCGATCCCCACTCCCCGCTGACGGGCCAGCCGGACCAGACGGGTCATTAATACCGGGTCTCCGGCATGGGCCCCGCAGGCAATATTGGCGGAAGAAACATAGTTAATCAGTTCCGCATCATCGCATAACTGATAAACCCCGAAACCTTCCCCCATATCTGAGTTTACATCAATCTTCATTTCACTCTGCCTTTATCAGTTCGCTGAGTTTCCCCACAGCCTCATATTGTCTTTAAGCGCTAACAGCCACTGCTCTGTCGCCGTCTGAACACGGATAGCTTCTGTGGCACTGCTCTCCACCAGCCAGACAGACTGTCCCGGCTGGAGCTGCCCCAGACGCCATAAGTCCTGCTCAATGACACAGGCCAGCTTCGGGTAGCCTCCGGCGGTGTTGGCGTCACTGAGCTGGATAATAGGTTCTCCGGCTGGCGGCACCTGAATAATGCCGGGGATCAGCCCGTAAGAACGAAGTTCGGTGGTTTTTGACGGACGCAGAGGTGCTCCGCTCAGGCGGTAACCGGTACGGTTACTTTGCATCGATATTTTCCAGCTTTGCTGCCAGATACGTTCGCTGTCTGCGGTGAACAATCCGAACTCTCCCGACGGGATAACCCGCAACCGGACCTCCCCCTGATCGGTGACAGGAAAAAAGTCAGCCAATGCCTGCGCGGGCGGCAGGATACTGAGCCCTTCTTCCGGCAAGTTCAGCGCCACCGCGTCACCGGTGTTGAGGATATCTCCGCGCTTCAGGGCGCGTCCTTCGTGTCCGCCGAACTCCCCCCGCAGTGCCGTACTGCGTGAGCCTAAGACTTCGGGGACATCGATTCCGCCGGCCACGCACAGATACCCGCGCGCGCCCTGACGTGGAAAACGCAGTTCCAGCGTTTCTCCCTGACGAACATGCCGGACGCTCCAGGGCAACAGAGGTTTACCCTCGAGCAGTGCCCGGCAATCTGCCCCGGTGATGGCAATGGCCGTATCCCGGAGAAAGCGCACACGGAAAGGAAACATCTGTACTTCAATCGCGGCGGCCTGCTCTGCATTATTCAGCAGAATATTTCCGGCCCGCAGCGCCAGGGAGTCCATAACACCGCTGACTGACACGCCAATATCACGCCAGCCATAACGTCCGGAGTCCTGGACAGTATTGAGTGCTGCACTCTGTTCGATTTCAATCACAGTTCAATTTTCTCCGGCACAAAACGAATGATATCTCCCGGAGCGATCAGCGCCGGAGGATCCCGCTGCGGATCGAAGAAATCTGCACAGGCATAGCCGATGGCATTCCATCCGTTCGGCCCGGTTAATACCGAGACCCCCGTCTGGGGGCCGCCAATCGTGACCGTACCTTTGAGCATATTCAGGGAAGGCGTTTTCTTTCTGGGCGTGGCCAATGCAGGATCCAGCCCGTGCAGATAACCGAACCCCGGCGCACTCCCGACGGCGCAGACCGTATATTCCGCCCGGTAGTGCCGCCGGACAACCTCCCCGGCAGCCAGACCGGTATGCCGGCAGACCTCCTCCAGATCAATCGCCTGTTCTCCGCCGTAGGTCACCGGGATCTCGATCCGCCGGCCATTGAGCGCAACAGCCTGTGAAGCGAGCCACAACGCCTGCAGCCAGTCCGTGACCTGCTCTGCATCCGCAGGGATTTCTTTCAGTACCACTAAAAGATTGGTCACCCCGGGGATGATCGTTTCCACACGATCATCACTCCCCAGCCTGGCAGCGAGTGCCCAGACCCGCCGCTGACTGTGAAGATCGAACGTGCCAGGCGCCTCGGCAAGCCAGGCGCGGCAGCCCATGGTGGAAAGAGATAACAGCGGTTCTGTTCCTGACATGCTGCCAGGCCGTGTTTTCGGGGCACCTGAGAGTAATTCCATGCGTTATTCCAGCGGCTGAAATTTCAGGGAGGACAGAGGCTGTACATGCTCTTCACGTACCATTTTGTATTCGGTGTTCGGCCCGATCCAGCGGTCCCAGATCTTGTCGATGGTGCCATTATCATCCATCGCTTTCAGCCCGCTGTTTACTGCTGCCAGTAATTGCGGCTCGCCTTTCTTCATACCGACACCGATAGGTTCCAGTGCCATTGGTTCTTTCACCATCGCCAGACTGATCCCGTCTTTCTGCGCCTGACTGATCATCTTGATCGCAGTCATGGTGTTGGTCACAAAACCCACGACTTTATTTTGCTCAAGGGCCAGGAAGGCAGAGGCCGCATCCTGGAAAGTCACCGGTTTGCCCCCTTTCATCACAATGGATTGCTCAGAGGTCGTGCCTTTATTGGCGCTGATCCTTTTCCCTTTGAAATAGGTTAATGGTTTACCGGCATTAGCCTTTTTCACCACCAGCATTTCTTTGGCGACGTAGTACGGATCACTGAACTGGATCTGTTCGCCACGGGTTTTGGTATAAGCCAGGTTGGCAATCAGTACATCAGCACGTCCGGTCGCAATCTCCGCCACACGGGCTTCTACAGAGGTCGGTACCAGTTGAGCTTTCACTCCCATCTGGCTGGCAAGCGCCTTACATAAATCGATATCCATCCCCGTTAACTGCCGGGTTTGCGGATCCGGTGCAGCAAATGGCGGAACGTCAGAATAAACAGCGCATTTTAATACGCCGCTGGTTTTGATATTGGTTAACAAATCCGCTTTCGCGGTACCTACAGCGGTCAGCAAAGGTAAAGCCAGTGCCAGATAAGAGTATTTTTTAAATGCCATGCAGTATTCTCCTGTAGATGTAGCCATTGCCACCTGTTCAGTCTTTCGGAAAAAAGTCAGTGACTTCTTCGTATGTTTTCTGCGGTGCAGAATGAACTATATCGGCAGAAAAATACCAGGGGTAAGAGGTAAAGCCTGTTGGTCAATAGGGGATTTATATGGCGGGATAACGCCTTATTTCCTCAGTGTTATAAGCAAAAATTATCTGACCAAAACCAAATACTGTTAACTGCCGGCCTTCCCCGCTCCCTAAGGTAAGAGACTGCTAACCACCGGAATGGCTGAGGTCATTCACTGCACAGGGTAAAACAATGAACTCCAAATTAGGGGTAATGCTAAAAATTGCCTCATGTCTTTGTTCGACGTTAATGCTGGCCTGCGTGAAAGGATTGCATGGCTCGGTACCTACCGGTGAAGTGATTTTCTTTCGTTCCTTTGTTGCCTTATTCCCGCTGCTTATCTGGTTGAAACTCCAGGGAAATATTCTGGAAAATCTCAGAACCCGGAATATTTTTGGTCATCTGATCCGCGGATTTTCGGGCACCGGAGGAATGTATTTTAACTATCTGGCTCTGGTCTATATTTCGCTGGCCGATGCAACCGCGCTGAGTTACGCGGCACCAATGTTTACCGTCATTATGGCGGCCATCCTGTTGAAAGAGCATGTCCGGCTTTCCCGCTGGGTTGCGGTGATCGTCGGGTTTTCGGGAATTATTGTGATGCTGTCGGCAAGCCTGGGTCAGGGTGACTCCCTGTTCAGCCATGGGCTGCATAACGGAGCAACATTAGGCGTGCTCTTCGCGTTAATCGCCGCAGTCTGCACGGCAACCTCAAATATTCAGATTCGCTTCCTGAACGGGATAGAAAAACCGGGCGCTATCGTGTTCTATTTTTCACTTATGACGACCTTTATCGGCTTAGCCAGCTGGGTATTTGGCTGGAAAGTGCCGGACAAAATGCAGTTGCTGTTGCTGGTCGGGTGCGGCCTTTTTGGCGGTATGGCACAGATCCTGGTGACTCTGAGCCTGCGTTATACCGATGCCTCACTGCTGGCCCCTTTCGACTACACCACCCTGGTCTGGTCGATGATCATCGGTTATCTGTTCCTGAACAGTTTACCCGTCTCCTCCACTCTGGCTGGGGCAGCAATTGTCGCCTCTGCGGGAATATTCACCTTATGGTCTGAGCAACGCCGCCGCCGGAGGGTCACCAAATCGCTGCAATAACAGGGGCGTATTGGCCAGCCTGCAGCGACATCAATGGTGCCCCACCATCGTCCTGTCAGTCCCCCCACTCTTAGCAAAACTCCCCGGAAACAGCCGTACGCTGACTGAGTGAAATCACCGTCGGCCCCTGCGGCAGGGGGATTAACATACCTTTCCCGCCCCCTTCAGTTAGCTCCCCCGGCATAGCGCTGGCTTTTATTCCGCAGGAGCCTGCCGTTCACACCGGGTGAACTCCCTCACGGTTTTTCTTTTAATCAGAAAATCATACTTAATATTTCAGGTCCGCAGCCTCTTCCTGACCCGAAAGTCTGCCACCGGATGCGACGTTCATCACAAATCTATTGGCTCTCCGCGCCGGAGAAAACCACTCATATCCCCCGGTAACCGCTTTTTCCGCTATATCGCCACTGACCCGCTTTTCTTCCCGCCTGCGAACAAAAACCGACAGGATGGGAGTGCCGCCACTGACCGGGCTGGCATTCTCCCCGGCTCAGACCGGAGACCTCAGAACCGTTAACTTCTTTATCAGCTAACTGTATGGATAACTTATGGATAAACATAAATTTCTCAGGCATCTTCCCTGGGTTTTTTTAGGGATATTCGGGGCCGGATGCCTTGCCATCGTGGCATTACGGCGCGGTGAAACTATCAGTGCTCTGTGGCTGGTCGTCGCCTCGGTGTCTGTCTATCTGGTGGCTTATCGCTATTACAGTCTCTATATTGCCCGCAAAGTCATGCAACTGGACCCGACACGGGCAACCCCGGCCGTACTCAATAATGACGGTCTGAACTACGTCCCGACCAACCGCTATGTCCTGTTCGGCCACCACTTTGCCGCCATCGCCGGAGCGGGGCCGCTGGTCGGGCCGGTGCTGGCCGCACAAATGGGCTACCTGCCCGGAACGCTGTGGCTGCTCTCCGGGGTCGTCCTGGCCGGGGCGGTACAGGACTTTATGGTGCTGTTTATTTCCTCACGCCGGAACGGGGCATCCCTCGGAGAGATCATTAAACAAGAGATGGGCCCGGTCCCCGGGACCATTGCGTTGTTCGGCTGTTTTTTGATCATGATTATTATTCTGGCGGTACTGGCACTGATTGTGGTGAAAGCACTGGCCGAAAGTCCCTGGGGCGTTTTCACGGTATGCTCTACCGTGCCTATTGCCCTGTTTATGGGGATTTATATGCGTTTTTTACGGCCGGGTCGTGTGGGTGAAGTGTCGGTGATCGGTCTGGTATTGCTGCTGCTTTCTATCTGGTTCGGTGGTGTGATCGCCCATGATCCTTACTGGGGCCCGGCACTGACCTTTAAAGATACCACCATTACGTTTACCCTGATTGGCTATGCCTTTGTCTCTGCACTGTTACCGGTCTGGCTGATCCTGGCCCCCAGGGATTACCTGGCCACCTTCCTGAAAATCGGGGTGATTGTCGGTCTGGCTGCCGGGATTGTGATCCTGAACCCGGATCTGAAAATGCCGGCAGTCACGCCGTTTATCGATGGTTCCGGGCCGCTGTGGAAAGGCGCTCTGTTCCCGTTTTTATTTATCACTATCGCCTGTGGCGCGGTGTCAGGGTTTCACGCACTGATAGCCTCCGGGACGACCCCGAAACTACTGGCCAACGAAAACGATGCCCGTTTTATTGGTTACGGTGCCATGCTGATGGAATCCTTTGTGGCCATGATGGCTCTGGTCGCGGCTTCGGTGATCGAACCCGGTCTGTATTTTGCGATGAACAGCCCGCCCGCTACCCTTGGGATCACCATGCCTGATCTGCATCAGATGGGAGGCGATAATGCCCCGCTGATCATGGCGCAACTACAGGAGGTGACTGCCCGGGCAGCCGCCACGGTCAGTTCCTGGGGATTTGTGATCACCCCGGAACAGATCCTGCAAACAGCCCAAAATATCGGGGAACCGTCGGTACTGAACCGGGCCGGCGGAGCACCGACGCTGGCCGTGGGAATTGCCGAAGTTTTCCATAAAATTATGCCAATGGCGGATATGGGATTCTGGTATCACTTCGGGATCCTGTTCGAGGCGTTATTTATCCTGACCGCTCTGGACGCCGGTACCCGCTCCGGGCGTTATATGTTGCAGGATCTGCTCGGTAACTTTATTCCTTTCCTTAAAAAAACACAGTCACTGCCCGCCGGTATTATCGGTACAGCCGGCTGCGTCGGATTATGGGGCTATTTACTGTATCAGGGCGTCGTGGACCCGCTGGGTGGCGTGAAGAGTCTGTGGCCGTTGTTCGGTATCTCCAATCAGATGCTGGCCGCCGTCGCGCTGATGCTGGGCTGTGTCATTCTTATCAAAATGAAACGGCAACGGTATGTCTGGGTTCCCTTGCTGCCGGCCATCTGGTTACTGATCTGTACCACCCGGGCCTTAGGTCTGAAGCTGTTCAGCAATAATCCGCAACTGGAAGGCTTTTTCTATATGGCCCGGGAGTACCAGTCACGTTTACGTGTAGCGGGCAGTTCCCTGACGCCGGAACAGGTCAGCAATATGCAACATATCGTGATTAATAATTACACCAATGCCGGGCTGAGCATCCTGTTCCTGGTGGTGGTCTACAGCATTATGATTTACGGCCTGAAAATATGGCGTCAGGCAAGCCGGATACCGAAACGTACCGACAAAGAAACCCCTTATGTCCCGAACCCTGAAGGCGGTGTTAAAACCACCTCCGGCCATTAAATTACGCAAGGTCACGGCCCGCGTTTGCCGGGCCGGTGACGGAGGAGAAGTGATGAGTAAAGCAGCTTCGGTAGCCAGACACCTCGGACATGCCGCCAGAATGCTGGTGGGTATTCCAGATTATGAAACCTATGTGGCGCATATGCAGCTCAGACATCCTGATCAGCCGGTGATGAGTTATAAAGAATTTTTCCGCGAACGTCAGCAGGCCCGCTATGGCGGTAATGGTAAGGGGGGAATGCGCTGCTGCTGAAGCGGTAATATCAATACCGACTGTCAGGCATGGTTGCCCCGCGGGGCCAGCGCCAGGAGCTCCCCGCGAATGACTGCATCACCCTCCCCGGCCTGACGGTCCCCGCATAACTGGCGGGGCAGAGAAGTCATGACCGGGCGTATGACAGCCCGGTCGTCACGGGGATGATAACCCGAGGATCGCCTTCAGCACCTTCAGATAACGGCGGCTGACCGGAACGATCTGTCCGTTTTTCATCACCAGCTCCCCCTGATGATTTTCATGCATGCGGATCTCACTCAGCAGATCCAGGTTGATCAAATGTTGCCGGTGGCAGCGGATCAACGGTGTCCGCCGTTCCAGCGTCCTCAGGGTCAACTCCGTCGTCCCGGTTTTTCCATCCCGCCCGGTCACATAGATACCCCCTATGCGGCTGCTGACACAGGCAACGTCTTCCATCGGCAGCAGATAAATACGGTTCAGACCGTTACAGGGAATATATTTCAGCGGCCTCTGGGTCACCTCTATCCGGCTGAGATCCTGCGGCTCCTCTGCCTGCCGCAGGCGTTGTAGTGTTTTTTCGAGTCTGTCAGCCCGGAGTGGTTTTAACAGGTAATCAACGGCATTCTCATCAAAGGCCTGTAATGCGTATTCATCATAGGCTGTAAGAAAAACAATATGGGGCCGTTGCCGGGTATCCAGCATCCCGGCCATTTCCAGCCCGCTGATACGGGGCATATGAATATCCAGAAAAACCACCCGCGGCTGCAGACGGTTAATTGCCGCCATTGCCTCTATCGCATTTTCCGCTTCGCCGGCAATCTCAATATCCGGGAATGATTGCAGTAACACCCGCAGATTTTCCCGTGCCAGGGGTTCATCATCCACGATCAATACCGTCAGCATGGCCCGGTCTCCGCCGGTAAGCGAAGCGTGACGCGGGTATAGCGTTCACTGTCCACTGTCACCGTAATCCCGTAATCATTGCCGAATTTTGCTTTCAGTCGTTTATCAGCCAGCCCCATACCCATCCCCTGCCCGTGATGATTATCCGGCAGATAAAGACCGGCATTATCCTGCACGGTCACTTCCACACACAGTGGCTGACGGCGGGCAAAGATAGTAATTTCCCCGACCCCGAACAGCCGTGATGTCCCGTGTTTGATCGCATTTTCCACCAGCGGCTGCAGAATAAATGCCGGCAACCGGTAATGACGTAATTCCTCCGGGATCTGCAGGGTCACTTTCAGTTTTGACTGAAAACGCGCCTGCTCAATTTGCAGATAAGCCTGCACATGTTCCAGCTCATCGCCCAGAGTTGCAATTTCTGACGAGCGTTTTAAGTTTTTACGAAAGAAGGTCGACAGATCCTGCACCAGTAAACCGGCCCGCTGACTGTCCTGGCGGATCACCGCCTGTAAGGTATTCAGCGCATTAAACAGAAAGTGAGGGTTGACCTGGGCATGCAGCAGTTTAATCTCTGAGCGCGCCAGCAGAGCTTTCTGGCGTTCATACTGACCGGCAAGGATCTGTGCGGATAATAGCCGGGCGATCCCTTCTCCCAGAGTGCGATTGATCGAGCTGAATAAGCGGTTTTTCGCTTCATACAGCTTAATGGTGCCGATGATCCGCTGGTTTTCTCCCTGTAACGGGATCACCAGTGAGGATCCGAGCCGGCATTGCGGGCTGATCCGGCAACGGTAAGGCACCTCATTACCGTCAGCATAGACGACGTTACCGGTTTCAATGGCACGGCGGCTATGATCAGACGATACCGGCCGCCCGGCCAGATGATGATCATCGCCGATCCCGGTGAAGGCCAGTAGCTTCTCACAGTCGGTTATCGCTACGGCACCGATATCCAGCTCCCGGTGCAGGACCTGAGCGACTTTCAGGCTATTTTCCTGATTAAATCCCTGCCGTAATATCCCTTCAGTGGCAGCGGCAACCCGTAATGCCGTCGCAGAAAATACGGAGGTGTATCGTTCAAACATCTCACGTTTATCCAAAAGGATACGCATAAATAGCGCCGCACCCGCCGTATTTGTGATAACCATCGGGGCGGCAATATCGCTGACCAATGAGAGCGCTTCCGTATAAGGCCGCGAAATCAGCAAAATAATCAGCATCTGTACCAGCTCAGCCAGCAGAGTAATGAGCCCGGCGGTCAGCGGGCTGAAGATTTTATCTGCCCGCTCACGGCGAACCAGATACCGATGCAGCAGGCCACCCAGCAGCCCCTCGATCACCGTTGAGATCATGCAACTGACGGCAGTCATTCCTCCCAGAGAATAGCGATGCAGACCACCGGTCAGTCCGACCAGGATCCCCACCGAAGGCCCCCCGAGCAGCCCCCCCATCACCGCGCCGATAGCCCGCGTATTGGCAATGGAATCATCGATGTGCAGGCCGAAATAGGTTCCGGCAATACAGAAGAAAGAAAAAGTGATATAGCAGAGCAGTTTATGGCGAAACCTCACCGTCACCTGCATCAGCGGAATAAACAGGCGCGTCTTACTCATCAGCCAGGCGATGACCAGAAAGACACACATTTGCTGTAACAACAGTAATATCAAACGTATTTCATGCATCTGCAATCGCCCTGTCTCTGACAAATTGCGAGCATAGCGTTTCCGGACAGGCCTTTCTTTGCGCCAGCGCCGAAATTTACCACGGCTTTTCGTCAGTCAGTACCGCAAAAGATTTATGTGACAGCGCTGAGGATTGCCCTCTGTCACCGCAGAAATCTGCACCATTGATCTCTTGTTTCATTAACCGGAGCCTGTATGCAATACCTTAGCCCTGAACGGGTCCATATCGCCGCATTTCCGTCAAATGCCTGCTCAGGACCCGTGCCTGTCGGTATGATTTCCGGGACGGGCCTCAGAAGACATAGATCATGGTAACGGCTACCGCATCCTGATTTGCCAGACGAAGCGCATTATCTTTCTTCAGCAGGCTCTTTTTATATTCCGTGGTGATCCGGAAGTTATCATTAAACGGATAGGCGGCGAAAAATACCAATGCTTTATCCAGCCAGGCATTACCGATGGATTCAAGACCTTCCCCCCGCGATTGTATATATCCGGCAGATGCCGTAATGCTCAGAGGTGTATTCCAGGAGGCTACCGCTTCAAAACTTTTGGCTTTGTTCGCAAACCCGGAAATATTTAGCGCGCTGCTACGGACCGGGTTCAAATTACGGCTTTCTGAATACAATACGGCCGCATAAAAAGGGGCGTGTTCCAGGTTTGCCCCGGCCACCCACGCTTCCATATTGTCCCCGCTACCGAGCGCCAGTTTTTTCTGTGCATCCGTCCGCGACGAACGGATATAGGACCCGCCAAGAGAAATACCGGTATCCGGGATTTTATACGTCAAAGACATACCATAACCGTTGCCATTCTGTTTCAGCGCCGGGGTATTACCTTCTTTTTTCCCCTGAAACTGGAAACCGGCTTCCAGCCCTTTCACCAGAGTAAAAAGATCCCGGTTATGGTAGGAAAAAGAGCCGGAACTGCGGCGTGACAGGAAGTTATCAATAGAAAAAGAACCCGCACCCCAGACAGGGAAAATATCCGTCCAGCGTACAACATCATAAAAAACACTGTCATTCCTTCCGTAATCGAAATACCCATATTCTCCGGCCGAGATACCGACATAGGCATAACGGGTATAATCTTCCCCAGGCTCACTTTCGGCCTTATTTGCCCGGAAATCATGTTCGAAACGGCTGTAACCGTACATCTGATCATTGATGTCGGTTTCTGCCCATAAATTAATACGGGCTATGACCGCATCGCCACTCATCGCCTTATTCTGACTGAAGAAGTGACGCCCCAGTACACGTCCGTCAAGATGCACCCGGTTTCCGCCCTGATCATAAATCGGTACAGCATGAGCATTCATCTGAAAAGAGGACAGTCCGGCTAACAGCATTACCCCGAAAGTATTTTTAATCGTCATCATATTAATTCATCCTGAAATAATATTTATTTATGTTATTTTGCAACCTATCCTGTTGCGTTGATTTTATTGTTATGCGGTGTGGTGTCTGAAATAGCGTTTTATTTTTTGCGGAGACCTCCCTGATTTAAGTAGTGAAAGAATAATGTCCATTGAAGGTAAACAATGCCGCAGATATTCTTTATAACCGGCACATAAATAGTTTTTATTCGCCTGTTCAAACCGGTGTTTCGGGCACCCTCCATGGCAGAGTGGCCGGAACGTACAACGGAGACAGTCAGGGTCGAGGTGACGGAGTTTATGCTGGCCGAACCGGATATTCTGTTCAGAGTTGATCAGATCCCGGAGATCCGAATGATGTATGTTTCCCAGCCGGTGTTGCGGGTAGACGAAGTGATCGCAGGAATAGACATCCCCGTTCGCTTCCATCACCGGGTTCGCACCACAGGTCGGCGCAGTGACGCAGGATCCCTGTCCCCCGGCCAGTTGTGTCATCGTCTGTTCAAAATTCATCACAAACACACTGCCCGTGTCATTCAGCAGCCAGTGATCAAAAATTTTGTTCAGAAACCGGCCATATGCCTGTGCCGGAACCGACCAGGGAGTCACCTCGCTCTGTCCGGTGAAATCCGGTGATATCAGCGTCAGTCCGTCCGGGCCTGGCTTATTCGCGGCTCTTTCCACCAGCGGGATAAACTGAATATAACGGCTGCCGGCCCGTTTCAGCGCCTGGTACGTTTCCAGCGGACGCCTGACATTCTCTGCATTAACCACCGTTAATGTATTGAACGCCACGCCGTGCTGCCTCAGTACGCGGATGCCGGCCAGCACGCTCTCATAGCTGCTCTTTCCTGCGCGGGTCTGACGCCAGCGGTCATTACTGACACGGTCACCGTCCAGAGAAATCCCCACCAGAAAGTGGTGTTTTTTCAGAAAACGGGCCCAGCTATCGTCCAGTAACATACCGTTCGTCTGGAGATAGTTATTAATTTGCCGGTTGCCGCGATAACGCTGTTGCAGAGCCAGGGCCTTTTCAAAGTAGTCAATGCCCATCAATGTCGGTTCACCGCCCTGCCAGATAAACTCCGCCACCTCTGAGGTCCCCGCCTCAATATTCTGCCGGACAAACGCTTCCAGCGTGGTGTCATCCATTTTCCAGTGGTTTTTTCTGTCCGGATATAACCGCTCTTTTTCCAGGTAAAAACAGTAAGTACAGTCAAGGTTACAGACCGACCCGGAGGGTTTGGCTATCACCTGGAAATGCTCAAAAGGACGATTCATGATCAGCTTCCGTCTACGGGCAGTGCTGCCCGTACAGGCAACACTGCATCACTGCGGGGATTAATGTGCCGGCGTCCATTGCTCTGACGGACTTTCCTGCCAGCCGTAACGCACTGCTTTAAAATGAAGGACTGACTTATCTGAACGCGGTGTGATCGCGCCGGTATAAAGCTGCCAGGTTTTACCATCCCAGCTGTAACCGATAGAGGCATTTTCGGTCCGGTTACTCAGGTAGATCTTATGATTGACCTCATCCTGCATAACGACCGGAGATAAGGTGACATGCTGCCGGCCCTGAGTATCCAGCAGATCTGTAACCATCTGTCCTTCATCGATCAGGTTGGTATCATTCCCCTGATCACGCCAGTCATCCATCGCCTGACGAAAACGGGCAATTTCTGCACGATAGGCGCTGTCGGTAATGACATTTTTTAACTGCGCCGGATCCTTTCTGAGGTCGTAAAACTCTTCGGCCGGACGCGGTTCAAACCAGGCCTGTTGTGCCGGATTCAGTTGCTTATTCTGTTGCGCATTCACCAGGTCATGCATACTGCGTAATGCGTTACGGAAAGGGATACTGGCACCGCCCGGCGTGCTATCCAGATTACGCACATACTGGAAGTTTTTATCTCTGACAAACAGCGAACGCATTTTCAGATTATCCATCCGCCCTCTCGAACCGTAGACATATTCACGTCGCGGCGCATTATCCTTCGACAGATCAATACCTTTCATATAGTCAGGTACCTGCACACCGGCATAGCCAAGCAGGGTCGGCGCGAGATCTTCAAAGGAAATCAGCCGGTCATCGCTGCTACCATCCGCAGGCCAGCCTGCCGGCCGGTATTTCGCCGGGATATGGATCATCATCGGAACATGGGTTCCGGAATCATAACCTTCCCGCTTTTTACGCGGCAGACCATCGCCGTTATCGGCGGTGAAGATAACAATCGTATTGTCCCAGAGCTTATCTTTCTTCAGCGCCCGGATCAGATTACCGACCTGCTGATCCATCACCTGAACATTGTCATAGAGCTGAGCCAGTTCCTGGCGGGTATCCGGGGTATCGACCAGCCAGGGTTCAATGACCACATTGGCCGGGTCAGTCGGTGTATACCGGTAATGTGAGCGGAGTTCATTCCATACTTTCGTAATGTACTCAAACCCTTGCGGCGTATTATTGTCGCTAAAGAGCGCCGACTCGTGGGTAATTTGCGGGTTAAAGTTCATAAAGAACGGCTTACCCTGCAGATCGTAGTTACGCCAGGCCACCGGCACCCTTAAATCATCCATATTGCCGTAGTCCCCGTGCTCGCTCCATAATGAGAACGGACCCACATCGGCATGCCCGCGGGTAAACTGGTAATCGGTCTTGGTATCGTTATAGGTAAAATAACCACTGCGCCGCAGTAACTCAGGGTAGCCTTTGACCCAGGAGGGAGGCACGCCGACATAGGCCCCTTCCGGCCTTGTTGCGGTGCGCATATGTTGTAACCCGATGGTATGAGAAAATACCCCCGTAATCAGCCCTGCACGTGAAGGTGCAGACACCCCCGCCATCGTAAATGCATTGGTAAACCGGACCGATTCTTTCGCCAGCGCATCCAGATTAGGCGTATTGGCCACCTTATCGCCAAAGGCTCCGATTCTGGCATTCATATCCTCGGTAGCAATAAGGATAATATTGGGACGGTCACTGCTAATTTGTGGCTGGAAGTGAGTATTTACTGCATTGACTGACGGGGCAATAAGCATTCCGGTAATCATCGATGACAATAAAAGAGGTTTCATCATTGATAGCGTCCTTTATCAATTACCCGTATTCATTGAATGAATACAGGTTATAGTTTTCCAATACCCTGGCTGAAATATTCCTGATTTATTTTTATTACTCATAGAAGAGAGTGCGATGAATTCGCGTTGATCTTAATAATCTGCCTGACTCAATTCAGGTGGTTCAGACAGTAGCAGACTGATATATTTTTAATGTGAGGAAAATCACCAATGCTATAAAAATATCCCGCAACGAAATCATTTAATCAGTTAATCAGTTAATCAGTTAATCAGTTAATCAGTTATCTTATTCTTATTAAGTACAGAGCGATGGAAATTTATTTAGGCCCTCTGCCCCCGGAAATAGCTGATGCAGCCCTCCGGCAGATCTGGAGTGGATATTTTTCATTGCCCTCCCCTGGTGCACAGTTATTGAGCATTCGGCCTGACTGCACCAACCCGGGGCATCCGGCCTGCTCATATTTCTCTCCCTTTTTTATTTTGCAGCGTTTCCTGCACTTCATATCACCGTATTCTCAATAATTTCTTATGTATTAACACAAAATCTCCGGGACGGAATGACTGGCACGCTAATTGCTTATTAATTCTGTCAACGCTCAAAGGGGAAATAATGAAAATCGCTATCTGGCAAACACAGAGCAGCCACTGTGATTACACCGCGAATCTGGCCAGACTGGATTCTGCGTTACAGGAAGCTGCAGGTCAGGGCGCGTCATTACTCATCACCCCCGAGATGTTTCTTTCCGGATATGTCCTTAACGAACGTACCCGTGAGATGGCAGAGACATTTCCCCTCGCAGCACTGCAGGCGCTGGCCGGTAAATGGCAGATAGCCATTATCGCAGGCGGCCCGCTGGCCGCGGACGGTAAGGTCTTTAATGCCAGTTACTTTATTTCGTCGCTGGGGGAAATTTCCGGGATTTACCGCAAAACACACCTCTTCGGTGAGCTGGATAAAAGTCAGTTCACCGCCGGTGATCAACCGGTCTGCATCATTCCCTGTAACGGGGTAAATATCGCATTACTTATCTGCTACGACGTCGAGTTTCCGGAAACCGTTCGTGCCGCTGCCAATGCAGGCGCACATCTGGTTGCCGTCGCCACCGCACAGATGAAGCCTTTCGACTTCGTTAATAAACATCTGATAGCTACCCGGGCCTGGGAAAACCAGCTCTATGTGGCTTACGTTAATCAGACAGGCCAGGAAGAACATCTGGAATACGTGGGGTTAAGCCTGGTGGCTGGCCCGGACGGACAGGTGATAGCTCAGGCTTCAGAAACTCAGGAACAACTGCTTTACGCAGAGATAGATCCATCTCAGGTGATTCAGGCACAGCGGGATAACCCTTACCTGACCGATCTGCGAACCGACATATTGTGAATAATACAAAACTCAGAGGACACCAGTATGAGTGACAGTAAATCGACACTAAAATCCGCCGGACTCAGCGGGAATCTGGGCGTTGGCAGCATCGTCTTTATGGTCATTGCCGCGGCAGCACCTTTGACAGTGATCGGCGGCAATGTGCCGCTGGCTATCGGCATCGGTAACGGCGCCGGAGCACCCTTTGGCTTTCTTATCGCCTCGCTGATCCTGCTGGTATTTGCGGTCGGTTTTGTCTCAATGACACCCTATGTGAAAGATGCCGGTGCCTTTTATTCTTACATTACCCAGGGTCTGGGCCTCCGTGCAGGAATGGGTGCCGCCTGGCTGGCACTGGTGACGTACACCACCATTCAGGCCGGGGTGTATGGCTATATGGGCTGGGCCGTTAATGACCTGGTGGTACATTACGGAGGGACCGCGCATCCATGGTGGTTGTACTCTGTGCTGGCGATTGCCGCCGTCGCTATTCTGGGTTACCGTCATATTGAGCTCAGCTCAAAGATCCTGGGAATTGCGCTGGTGCTGGAGATTGGAGTGGTTTTAATCATGAACTTCTCCGTTCTGTCGAAAGGGGGTGCCAGCGGTATCAACCTGGATTCATTCGAACCTTCCACGGCCTTTTCTCATGGTTTAGGGATGGCGGTACTGTTTGCCCTGACCGGATTTATCGGTTTCGAATCAACGGCTATTTTCCGTGATGAATCCCGTAACCCCGGTAAGACCATTCCCCGTGCCACCTATCTGGCAGTAGTGATTATCGGTGTATTTTATACCTTCTCTACCTGGGCCATGGTTGAAGCGACCGGTGCCTCCCACGCGGTGACTGTCGCTAACAATACGCTGAATGGTAACGGAAATATGCTGCTGGATATTGCCCGTCAGTATAACGGCGCACTGTTAAGTAACATCATCCAGGTGCTGCTGATCAGCAGTATTTTTGCCTGTGTTCTGAGCTTCCATAATGTGTTAGCCCGCTACAAATATGTGCTGTCCGGTCAGGGCTATATGCCTAAGTTCCTGTCTGAGGTTCACCATCAGCATAAATCCCCCTCTAATGCCTCACTGGTTCAGTCTGCCACCGCGCTGGTACTGATTGTTATCTGTGCATTATGCAAACTGCAGCCGCTGACTCAGGTATTCGGTTATATGGCAGGTATTGCCACCGTCGGTATTGTTTTACTGATGCTACTGACCAGCCTTTCCGTGGTGGTGTTCTTCAATAAAAACAAATCGCTGGTTCAGGGAAGACACTGGAAAACCCGTGTCCTGCCAGGGGTTTCCGTACTGACACTTTCAGCTTCACTGATCATGGTGCTTTCTAACTTCACCACCCTGACCGGGGGCAGCATACTGGTCAGTGCCCTGCTGGCCGTGATCCCGGTTCTGGCGTTAGTCGGGGGTTACCTGGTCATAAATAAACAACAGTTACTGGTAGCCGGTATGGAGTCTTAAGCGAGTTGCCATCTACGCGCCCCGGCCAGCTCCGGGGCTTTTTTATGCCAGTGATCATACTCTCATCCCGTCTTATCCTGTTTCATCCCTCCCCCCCGATGCTTTCTCCGTAGAATAAAAGATGCCGCCTGACGCGGGTTATTCCGCAAACGCTATACTTTATTCACTGGCCGGGAAATCACCTGCTTTTCCCGCCCCCCGGCAGGCAGGCCCGGAAACACAGCCCTGCTGCAACCCTCTCTTAGCGAAAAGGATACCTATGTGTACTTTTAAAACTCAGGATGGCACGCAGATCTACTTTAAAGACTGGGGGACCGGGAAACCGGTCGTATTCAGCCATGGCTGGCCTCTGGACAGCGATATGTGGGATACGCAACTCAATTTTCTGGCAGATAACGGCTATCGTGCCATCGCCTTTGACCGTCGGGGATTCGGACGTTCCGGACAACCCTGGCAGGGTTATCACTACGATACCCTGGCCTCCGATATTCATGACTTACTGACTCATCTGGATCTGCAGGACGTCACTCTGGTCGGCTTTTCCATGGGCGGGGGGGATGTTGCCCGCTATATCAGCCATTACGGAAGCTCACGTATTGATGGTCTGGTTCTGCTGGGCGCAGTGACTCCGTTACTGGGGGCTAAACCTGATTTCCCTGAAGGCGTGGACGCATCCGTCTTCGGGAATATCCGCCAGGGCTTGCTGAAAGACAGAGCGCAGTTTATCAGGGATTTTGCGACTCCGTTTTACGGGGCAAATGCCGGGCAGACAGTGTCTGATGGCATACGGGCACAGACACTAAATATCGCCTTACTGGCATCATTGAAGGCAACGGTTGAGTGTGTCACGGCATTTTCTGAGACCGATTTTCGCCCTGATATGGCAAAAATTGATGTGCCGGCACTGGTGATCCACGGCAACAATGACCAGGTCGTTCCCTTTGAAACGACCGGTAAACTGGCGGCTGAAATGATTAAAAATTCTTCACTAAAGATTTATGATAATGCGCCACATGGCTTTGTCGTGACCCACGCACAACAACTGAATGATGACCTGCTGGCGTTTCTGCAGACACTGTAATCCGCACAGAAAAGGCCCTCGTTGTACAACTGCCTGAAAAGAGGGCCTTTGACAAGCACCGTGCCCGTTGCCGGTGCAGATACACCGCTGCCACGGACAGCGAGTCAGTGGTACCCGTACAGAGTCGCAGACAAATATCAGTATTCTTCTTTATCACTTTCTGCGTAGGCGACTACCGCCCGGGTGTCTGAGCCCCGGGCAGTCGCGTCAGGCGACGTCCCGTGTCACCTGCCCGTCATGCAGGACAACGTTCAGACTGCCGTCCCAGAACTCAACGATAAACACATCGCTGCGCTCGATATTCAGGTTTTCGAGTTTTGCATCCAGCCACTCTTCATCTTTATTTAAAATTTCCAGTTCCGAAGTTCTTGGACGGCCATCTTTCATCAGGATAATTGAAGGCATTTTACTGCCCTCACACACCACAGATAGCGAACCGCTCGGCTCGATCTGTGCATAACGTATCTCCTGGAAGGAGTGGATCCCCTGGGAATGCAACTGTGAAGCTACATTGATAATATCGATTTTATTGCGTCTGCGCAGGATGTTATCCATCAGGAACTTACCATTTTTGATGATAGGGATCGGCTCACCGATAGTAAACGCCCGGAAAAACCAGATGTGTTTACTCACCCAGTTCAGCAGTGAAATCAGCATCACGCCGATCAACAGCACAAGAATATATTGATGCATCGGAATAGCATCACTGTAGATCACCCCCCCGATGATCCCCCCCAGCACAAAGTTACCGATAAAATCTACCGGCGTCATTTGGGACAGTTGCGTTTTCCCTGAAAAGTTAAGGTGTGAAATCACTACCACAAAACCGATCACGAATTTCAACAGAACAATTGCATAATATTCCATAGTCACATCCCGTAGTAAAAACAGCCTATAAAACCTGTGGTTTCTGCAAGCTGCCTTTCATTACAACCCACCGAAAACAACAAAACAAAAAATAAACATTTTGATTACATTTCATCTCACCGGAACCTTTACTTCTTTTCACCCCGGTAAAGCGTTCCTGCTGATACTTTTACCTGCCCTGCTAACAGACGTCAATCCTGACTGCCTGGCGTAAAAATAAAAAATCACAATCTTATCCCTTGATCATTTCCCCGCCCCGGGAAATACATATTTCACCTCTATAAAGTCACATTTAAAAAAAAGTGACTTTATATTTAACCGGAACGGCATGTTATCAATATCCGTAGATCGTCAGATATTTATTATTAATAAAATATTCGGGATATTTTATGACTAATATTTTGGAGATAATGAATAAAACACCCGTCCTGAAGGCACGACCTTACAAAACCTCTGAAAGTCCTGGTCAGGTCTTAACGGACAATAAGATAAAAAATAAGGGTATCCCCCCGCGGCTATTGCTGTTCTATATTGCCCCGGCCGCAGTGTCTGCCGCAGGCACAGGTTGAGGACGCTCCCGTTTTTTACTGAGTAACACCATTCCGAACAGTAACATCAGAAACACAATACCGGAGATGGCGAAAAACACGGTCCGGTAACCTGCGTTATCAAACAGGATCCCGATCGGCGCAGACAGGAAAATAATCCCTATGGAACTGGCAATCTGGAATCCCACCAGAAAGATCGTCGAAGAGAGCCGTTTATCAAAATTGGCGACGCTGTATTTGAACACAGCAATCACACACAGCGGCACTTCTATCGCATGCAATAACTTCACCAGCGAAATAATATAAGGGTTAACAAACAGCGCGCAGGACAGGATCCGCAGCATCATAATCACCACCCCCAGCAGTAACGCATTCTTAGGGCCAACCCGGTTCACAAAGAAGGGGACCACCAGCATACAAAGTGCTTCCAGAATGACCTGGAACGAGTTGAGATAGCCGTAAACACGTGTGCCGACATCATGAGATTCAAACAGGCCGGCATAAAAGACCGGGAACAGTTGCTGGTCATAGATATTATAAAAAGACCAGGTCCCGACAATAAACAGCACGAAGATCCAGAAATTACGATCTTTAAACACCGCGAGGAAATCCTCTTTTTTTACGCGGCCTTCCCCGGTCGTCACACAATGCTGAGGCTGAAATTTCGCCCGGGAATTGATCGCTATAAACGCGAGACCGAATAACGACACCAGCCAGAAATTGATATGAGGATTAATACTGAAAAAGATACCGGCAAAAAATGCCCCGACGGCATAACCGAAAGACCCCCAGGCACGGGCAGTCCCGTATTCGAAGTGAAAACTGCGGGCCATTTTCTCGGTGAAGCTGTCCAGCAGACCACTACCGGCCAGATACCCCAGCCCGAAAAAGAGTGACCCCAGCATCAGGCCCGCCGAAAAGTGGCTACGCAGCAGCGGCTCATAAATATAAATCATAAACGGCCCGGTCAGGATCAGCACGATCCCCATACACCAGATCAGCGTTTTCTTCAGGCCGAGTTTGTCCTGAATAATGCCGTAGACCACCATAAACAGCATACTGGTGAACTGATTAACGGAGTACAGCGTCCCTAATTCAGTGCCTGTCAGCCCCAGGTGACCTTTCAGCCAGATGGCATACAGCGACCACCACAATGACCAGGAAATAAAAAAGAGAAATGAGTAACCGGAAGCAACACGGTAGTATGCATTTCTGAAGGGAATATTCAGCGTCATAATCACCTGCCTGTCGTTAATGAAATGGAAATCCTGTCCATGGGAAGCGCGGTTTTCCTGTTACTTTCCCTGAGCCAATGCCTGTCGGCGGGGCAGTGCCGTCATCGCCCCCTTTGCTGTTACCGCCAGCGCACCACACCACTGGGCCTGGTCGATCATTTGTTGTAATTCTTCTTCATTCTCCGGAAAGCCTTTTGCCGCCAGCCAGGCCAGTAAGCCGGCCACAAAGGCATCCCCTGCACCGGTACTGTCGATACAGGTCACCGGCATGCCCGGGAAATGACGGACGTTCCCCCGGCAGAAAACCTCAACCCCTTCGCCTCCCCGGGTGACCAGTAACAAGCGGATATCATTTCCGGTCGCCAGCGTGCGGATAACCTGATCGCTGAGCGGCTCTCCGGTGATAAAGGTGAGTTCTTCTTCTGAAAGTTTGACGACATCGGCAAGCTGCAGCGCCTGTTGCAGGCACTGGTGTAATCGTCGGGTATCCGGCCAGAGATCCTGGCGAATATTCGGGTCAAAACTGACAAAGCCGCCGGCATGCCGTTGTGCTGACATCGCGGCCAATGCACTACTCCGCGAGGGTTCAGCCGATAAGGCAATCGAACAGAGATGTAACCATTCACCGCGATGCCATCGGGGCAGATCGGTTTTTTCCAGCATCAGATCAGCGGACGGACGAACCATAAAGGTGAATGACCGTTCACCCTGTTCAAGCGACACCAGTACGGTCGACGTCCGGTGCCATTTATCCTTAGTCAGGTAAGCGGTATCCACGCCCTCTGCCATCAGTGTCCTTTGCATCAGCGCACCAAAAGGATCACTCCCCACCCGGCCGATAAAGCCACTGCGGCCACCCAGCCTGGCGATACCGACAGCCACATTGGCCGGTGCTCCTCCGGGGCACGGCAGCAGCCGGCCATCGGCCTCCGGTAACAGATCCACCACCGCATCCCCTAACACCCACACATTAACTGACATGTTTTTATCCTGTGCTTATCCTGCATAAGCACATTGATAAACTGCTTTATCCGAAATACGTTGCGAATTATCGGCAATATGCATATTCGATCACAAATCCGGGTGGTTAACGTTAACATTTGCGAATAACATCACAAAAAGCACACTCAGCGGCTTTATCTTTGTCATGGTTAACGTTAACAATCAGGTGAATTTACTGAATCAGGATAATGAATATGACTCAATCCCGTCCGGATAAGGCGCAGAAGGCGCTTGAAGAGCTTTGCGGCCGTCGCGGTGACACCTTTTACCCGCATTACCACCTCGCCCCCCGGGCGGGATGGATGAATGACCCCAACGGACTAATCTGGTTTAACGACCGCTACCACGCGTTTTATCAGCATAATCCGTTAAATGAGAACTGGGGAACTATCCACTGGGGACATGCGACCAGCAAAGATATGGTGCACTGGCATCATGAACCTATCGCCCTGGCGCCGGGCGACAATGAAGATAAGGACGGCTGTTTTTCCGGCAGTGCCGTCAACGATAATGGCGTTCTGTCGCTGATCTATACCGGCCATGTCTGGCTGGCAGGGGAAGGCAATGATGCTGAAATCCGTCAGGTACAATGCCTGGCCACCAGCCGGGACGGCGTACATTTCGAGAAACAGGGGGTTGTGTTAATGCCTCCGGAAGGCATTATGCATTTTCGGGACCCGAAAGTATGGCAGCAGGATGGCAACTGGTGGATGGTGGTCGGGGCGAAAACCCCGGACAATACCGGGCAGATCCTGCTTTACCGTGGCCGTTCGTTACGTGAATGGACCTTTGACCGCGTCCTCGGTCAGGCCGGTGACGGTGAAACCTATATGTGGGAATGTCCGGATCTTTTCGGACTCGGAAAACACCATTATATGATGTTTTCCCCCCAGGGGATGTCGCCGGAAGGTTACCAGAAACGTAACCTGTTCCAGAGCGGGATCATCCCGGGTCAATGGTCTCCGGGGAGTGATTTTATCCCCTCAGGCCCTTTTACCGAACTTGATAATGGCCATGATTTTTACGCCCCGCAAAGCTTTACGGCCAGTGACGGCAGACGTGTAATTATTGGCTGGATGGATATGTGGGGATCTGTTATGCCTTCCAAAAAGGAAGGCTGGTCCGGCTGCCTGACGCTGGCCCGTGAACTCTCCGAACGTGAAGGTAAACTGATCCAGCGCCCGGTGCGGGAAGCCGAAACGCTGCGCGGGCCACATCAGGGGATCGCCGCCGGGGAAATCACCGAAACGTGCGTATTACATGAGAACGCACAGGCGGTGGAAGTCACGCTGGAGTGGGATCTGCGGAAAAGCGATGCCGAACATTACGGACTCAGGCTCGGGAGCAGCCTGCAGTTATATGTCGATAATCAGGCGGGCCGGCTGATACTCTGGCGTCACAGCCCGGAAGAGCATATTGATGGGTATCGCAGTATTGCGTTACCTCCGGAGGAGTCGCTGTCCCTGAGGATTTTTCTGGACATGTCTTCCGCAGAAGTCTTCGTCAATGATGGCGAAGCAGTGCTCAGTAGCCGGATCTATCCGCGGCCCGGAGAGCGACAACTTACCCTCTACGCTGCCGGTGGTAAGGCCAGACTGATGACGGGCGCTCTCTGGTCACTGCGTTAACCCTCCTCAGGCGGAATAGCGGAGCAGCTGCGGGCAATGAAGGCGCTTGCGGCTGCCCTCGCTACGTCCTGAGGGATACGGATCCCTTTCGCCAGCAGCACCTGTAACACGCGGTCCCGGGTGTCCGCCCGGACAGAAACAGAGTTATTCATCACCCGGGAAACGGTCATCATTGAGACGCCCGCAAGACGCGCAAACATCTTTCAGTGAAGCCATATTTTACCCGCTGACCGCAAAAACGGTACTGTAGCAATCCCCTCCCATCCTGTCCCTGCGCTATCCCTGAACCGGGAGATTGCTCTCTGTCCCGGCAAAGAGGCTGGCTTACGGCGTTTAAACAACCCCACGACAGATGATGGATTCAGACAGAGAAAAGCGGTAAAAGGTACCTGTTACATTATCTCTATGAAATAGCTGGGAAAACTAATATCCGGAAGCCTTATTATATTCTCACATCTTATCCATGGAGCAGATGATCCCCCGATAAGAAATAGCCGGTATTAAGCAATATAAACCGATATGTTAAACGCCTTTTTAAGTCGCCATCATGACAATTTCGGTGACACTTTTTAAAAATACGACGAAGCTCGATGGCCTGCCAGGTGGCTGTCCCTGCTGCGAGGAATGATATACAGACCCGGCATTGGAACAGATATGATTTAATCCGGACCTTGACTCCGCACACGACAATTATCCGCCGAATTCACTGATGTTTGCGTCATTTTAAGGCCAATGAATGATTGTTCTGACGTAGCCTTTCAGATCCCCTTCCCCGGATTTTAAGGGCAGCTTCCCGGAGACAGGTCGGCGGCATCGCTTTCCCCGCCAGTGAGTATGAGTGACCTCATCAGACCCCTTAGAGAAAAGTATTATTCAGACGATAGGCCCGGCGCCAGGCAACCGCTACGCACGGTTCTGTGAAAAAATTACCTTTTCTGACTCCACGGGAAAACCGTTACTGGCTCTGCGCCATGTTGTCAGGCAGCCGGCATCGCATGCTCAGTTAGCAAACAACATATTGCTAAATTATAAAAAAAGTGTCATTTTATAAATGCATTTAAAGCATAAAATGGATATTTACGCTTCATTGACAAGGATATGTCATGATTTTTGGTGCGAATCTGGCGCGATACCGCGCATATCTTACTCTGCTGACATTACTACCGCTGTTTGTGTTTGCAGCCCCGGTACACCCTGTGTCTTTGAAGACACCCGTTCCCGGCTCTCTGCAAGCCCTGAATGCGGGTGACAAGTCATTGACTCATCAGCAGGTGCTGCCTCCATCTGAGCAGTCCCTGACTCCGAATGCACCCGACATTCGCCTTTCTCCGCCTCCCGGCAGAGTTAGCCATATGATTTTCTCTCAGGATCCGTTTGCTATCAGCCCACGCCGGGCGGTACGCAGTTTTAACGGTGAGCGCACGCTGAACGCCGATCGAAGCGGGTGGATACATAATGATATCCTCCGGGCTATGCCGGTTGCTGCACAGCAACGCTATCTGAGCGTTGATTACGGCGAAATGGGTAATAATGGCACACAATATCTGGCAGGTAATCCCCTGGCCGGTGGCGCGATTGGTATTCACGGTTCGGCATTTAAAAAAGGCGATGACCTTTTTTCCGCGGTGCCATTCTACGGACCTGAGGGTTTCGAAACTAACCCTATGTCACTCAGTGCTGACTTCAACCTGTAAGACTAAGGCAGAGATGCAAATCAGACCCTGATTAATGGTTTTTCTTCCTGAATACCCCGGAGGGGATACGGGAATGCTTCACCCATGGGTTTCAACCTGAAACGGTATGAACCCAATATTAACCCACAAAAAATAAAAGGACTTATCTATGAAAGTATTGTTCATGGCTTCTGTATTAACCGCCTGTCTGGGAATGAG
This sequence comes from Tatumella sp. UCD-D_suzukii, assembly GCF_000611875.2. Lineage (NCBI taxonomy): Bacteria > Pseudomonadati > Pseudomonadota > Gammaproteobacteria > Enterobacterales > Erwiniaceae > Tatumella > Tatumella sp. UCD-D_suzukii. The sequence continues at coordinate 188,064 of NZ_JFJX01000067.1, read as the reverse complement.
TACGCAAGTACTGGCAAGTGATCAGACGGTTTCTTTGGGTTATGCGCACAGTAACATTAACATGGGCATAGACATGGGCATGGAGGGTATAAAAAACCTTAACGGAGTGAATGTAAAATACCGTTATGACTGGGGTTCACCACTGAGTGTGATAAGTTCATTCACGTACCTGAACAGCAATACTAAAAAATCTTTTGATATGGGCGATATTGTTAATATAAATATGGATGTTAAATATTTTTCTCTGTCTGCCGGCCCCGCATACCGGTTAAACTCCTGGCTGAGTGTCTATGGTCTGCTCGGGATTAATTATAATAAATCCCACGCAACTTCTACCTGGGAAAGTATTACCGGCTCGAATCGCAGTACCGATCAAGATCTACAGTCAACCAAAAAGTCCCTCATGTATGGTGCTGGTGTGCAAATAAACCCGATTGACAATATTGCCATTGATATTGGCTACGAAGCTTCCTCCGTTAATGTTACCGATAAAAAATTCACGACTAATGGTTTCAATATTGGCGTAGGCTATCGGTTCTGATTTGATACATCCCGGTCACTGCCGGGATGTTGATTTTTTTATTCCCTGATTTTATAACCGCCTGATAGCGGGATCAGGGAATAAAAAATTAATTACACTGAAGAACCAGGTTATTTAGCAAAGAAGCTAGTATGCCCCCCTGCCGTGCTATCTTCAATAAAAAAACAGGCTGATGACAGTGATGGCAGATATTACATGTTACAGTTACCACCGGGAACGATATAAACCCAGTATCAATTCCCCGGACTTTGGCTCCCGTTAACGGAACTTCAGTAATTATCCCCGCCGCCAGTATAGAGAACCATTAGCGCGCCCCCGTAAAACCACACCTTGATCGTCAGCCAGTTTTAGTTAAGCGTTACAGTGTGAAGTAACCCAATGTTCAAAAATAATTTGGGGCGTACTATCCAGAGGTTGCTTTATGCTCAGGGAGGTATCATGCCACAACTGCTTCGCATCATTCTTATACACTCTCATCTGACTGGTGTGGTTGAAATTCAACTGGATCAACATACCAATATTTGTGGAACAAATGCTTCCGGAAAAACGACACTTCAGCGCCTCGTGCCTGTTTTCTACGGCGAACAGCCTAATAAAGTTGTACCAAGAACGCGGAAGAAGTTCGATGACTTTTATCTACCCTGCAGCAACAGCTATCTCATTTATGAATACCAGCGTGAAACAGGTGATAACTGCCTGGTGGTTTTAACACGTAAACACGGAGGAGGTATTGAATATCGTTTTGTTAGCGCGCCTTATCATCCTGATTTTTTCCTCCGCTATACGGAAAATGGCGTGGAAGGTTTAAGTTATAGCGAATGGTCTGTCGGGATGCGTAACCGGGGAAATATATCAGTTTCAGCCAGAATAGGCTCAACGACGGAATACCGCAGTATCATCCAGAATGATATAGCGTCATTACGCAGTAATGCGACAGAGACGATAAGATTACGTCGTTTAGCTGCATCATTTAGTCTGGTAAGTGGTCCCTGTAAGCTACGACATATTGAGAAATTAGTGAGTGCTGTTCATGCCGGTGAAGGAAAAATGGAAACACTCAAAACCATGCTGGCAGCAATTTTTGCCGATGATGGCGTGATCCTTCCTCAAACCAAAGTAAAAAGCGGCTTTGCGCGGGAATGGGTCCAAAAAATGCGCCAGTCGCTACGTTACGAAAAACTGCAACAGGAATTTGAACATTTACATCTTCTGGGGTTGAAACTGGATGATACCGCGGCGCATTTAGCTGCACTTCAGCCTCAACTTAGAAATGATGAACAAATTCAGAAACAGATAAAGGCAGATGTAGAACAACGGCTCATTCAACGACGAAGAGAAACACTCCAACTGGAGGATTGCTTTAGCCAGGAAAGTCATGAACTGAACGATCAATTAAGTAAAACACAAAGTGAATTAAAAATAGTTCAGGCATGGTTGGGTCATGTTCAGGAAAAGAACGATCGTTATGAACGTAAAGATATCCGCCTGTTACAGACACACATGGACGAATTGCCCCAGTGGCGGGAGGCGCTTTGGGCTCAAAATGAGCAATATCGGCTAATGCAGGATCAGGCCGGTGAGCTTTCCCGGGTATTTGAACAACATAAAGCAAAACTAAATGACAGCTTTTACCGCCAGGATCGACTGACGCAGCAAAAAATTCAGGATTGTCAGCGAGAAAAAGAGAAAGTCAGGGACAAATTTGACCGCCAGAAAGAGATATTTCGGCAGTGCTTTGAAGAGCGAAAAAAACAGCAGGAAAAACACTACGATGAACAACTGGGGATTATCTCACACGCCCAAATAACTATTGGCATTGAGCTTAACCACTCCCGGTTAACCGCTGAAGAGTATGAAGATCGCCAGACTGCAGAACTACGCATTGAGCTGGCTCAGGAGCGTTCATTACAATTGAGCGATCAACGACAAAATATTCAGGAAAAACTGTCTGAAGCCCGTAAACAGCAAGATATTGCCGTAAAACAACTACATGATGCCCGCGCCGGCCTGCATCAGGTTGAAGAGAAATTACAGCAACTCCATCGCCAGTTGGATCCTGAACAGGGGACGTTACGCCACTTCTTACGTTCACATTACGAGAGCTGGGAGCTGAATTTGGGCAAGGTGCTGAGTGAACACCTGCTGGAGCGTAAAGATCTACAGCCTGAGCTGAGGAAACTGTCAGGTTCGCTATACGGCCTGCAACTGGAATTAAACGTACTGGATCTGCCCGATTTTGCGCAGGATGAAGTGTCAATTCGGCATCGTATTGATAAAGCTGAGCAAATCAGAGTACATGCTGAAGAAGTCAGAAAAACGGCAGAAGTCCGCCTGAAGGAGTACCACCAACATGTCAGGCACCTGCAATCGCAAGCGGACGACTGTGAAAGACAGTATCAACACCAAAATCAGGAAGTCAGTTATGCTCGTGATGCCCGTATTCGTTTGATTGCAGAACATGAGGCACTGGAACAAGAACGCCGGCAGGAAAAACGCGCCCGCTTAAGCGGATTAGAAAAAGCGCAGACTGAATTAATGCGCCAGAAAGAACAAGATCTCCATGCTTTAGCGGCCGAACATAATACGCAAATGCTGCAATGGAATAGCGACCTTCAATGTGAGCAGCAGCAACTTAATGAAAAGGTGGAAGAACTGTCCCTGCAGATAAACAAAAAACGTGCAGATGTTGAAGAGCAAATAAGAATATTCCAGCAGGCACTGGATAATGATTTGGCGAAGAAGGGTATTGATCCCCACGAAGGCCGGATACTGAGGGAGCGCATTGAAACACTCAAAAAAGATATTCAGGTGGTTGAAGATCGTCGGGATGAGCTGACCGAATGGAAGCGTTTTATCGAACTTGACTGGGAACAGCTGCGGCCTGAGAAACAGAAGCAGGAAGGCGATCTATCTCGGCACAAACGTGAGTTATTGCAGTCTGAACGCCAGTCAAAGGCGGAATATCAGAATAAAAAAGACAGGCTCAATGCTGAAAGAAAACACTATGATGCGCTGATGCGTCAGGCTGGTGAACTTGTTAGTCAGTTAAAGATGCTATCGGACCGATTATTGCCTTTGCCGCTGGCCGAAATTGTTCCGGCTGATCTTGATTCCGCTGCTGATATTCATGAACGCATGTCACGCACCAGCGATATGCTGGAGCAACATGCCAGGTTAACGTATACGCTGGAGAGCAAACTGACTGAGTTTAAATCACACTTTAATCAGGGAGCTGACCCTGCTTTCATGGAATTATTGGATTCTGAAATAGATAAATTACCCGCCCCTTCAGGAACCCGTCAGCAGTTGCCAACCCTTGAGAAACTACTTCAGCTTCTTAAAGATCAACAGCAGCAATTACTCGAAATGGGTGAAAACATCGGTGGCGATCTCAAAAAGTTCTTTGATGTTTTTAGTGACATTAATTACCGAATTTCACAACAAAGTCGGCGCTTGAGCGATGCGGTAACCGACGATTTACAGCTGGAAGGTATCAATAAATCAGAAGTTCGTATTTTATCGACCATCGACCAATTACGATTCTGGAAGCCATTAAAGCGCTTTGCAAAAAGCTATACTGACTGGCGATCGTCCGGCCAGCAATTTCCTCCTGAAAGCTATTTGAATGCTCTGATGGATGTAGTTGAACTGCTTCATACCGATGAGCGTTTTACTATGGAGTCGTTATTAAATCTCGAACTTCATCTCAATGAAGGGGGGGAAGATATTGTTATCAAAAATGATCGTCAACTACTGGAAGCTTCAAGCCACGGCATGGCCTATCTGATATTGTGTAAGTATCTTTTGGCGTTCACGCGTTTGTTAAGAGGAAAATCAGACGCCGTTATTCACTGGCCTGTTGATGAAATCGGCACGCTGGCCTACCACAATGTAGAGAAATTATTCATCGCCTGTAGCAATAATAATATTGTGATTGTCGGCGCTTTTCCGAATGCAGAGTCTGATGTGTTAATGCTGTTTAAGCATCGTTATTTGCTTGATGCCGATCAACTTAAGCCGACTCAGCGCAGGCTGAAAAGGATCCAGCCGAAAGTGAGCCGCCTCACTGCCCGACTCGCGCAGATAGACCAGGAGGCAATATAATGCTGGAATATGGCCCTCTCATCAAAAGACTACTGACCGGGGAATTTATTTGCCGTATCAACGACCCGGATGCTTATCGTCATTTACAGGATGAAAATACCCGACAAGCAATAGATAACTATTTGCGCCCCCTTAACTACAGAATTGTCAGTAATGAAACGCAATCGGTCTATTATGCAGGCTTTTGTGAGATGAATTACGATATCCGCAGCCAGCTAATGCATCAGTTTAAGGAGATCATATCTTCTCTGCTGCCTCTGCTTGAATGGTTGCAATTCATACATGAGACGCAAGGGCGTGAGAGTACGCTGACAGCTGGCGACTATATCAGAGTATCGGAAATAATGGCGAGTGTAGAGGATAATCAGAGCCTGCAGCAGCGCCTGGATCAGCTTTCCAGAGATCATTTTTTCAATTGTCGGAGTGACTCCATTGACCTTCAACTCAAACAAATTTTTCGACGTTTGAAAGAGCACGACTATGTCAGACAACCCAACGCCGAGCAGCAAATATTTATAGCTACGGGGAAAGTTGATTATTTGATCGACGTAATCCGCTTTATTCGTGATGAAGAGCATCTACCGGTTGAAGACATACCGCCTGTTCAGCAGGAACTTCTGTAATGGCACTGGCGATTTCTCCGGTATCCGGTCTGTTTAAAAACGGTGCTGACCGGTTAGCATTGTTAGGGAAACACCATCACGCCTTAATGAAGGGCTATATCGATGGATTTATTGATGAAACGGTTTTTAGCGATCAGGCATTAAAAAAGTTGATTGCTGCACGTATTTTATGGCGTCCTGATGAGCAACAGCCACTTATGCTGCGCCCGCTGGTGAGTGAACTTATCGCCAGCATGGTTGCTGATGAGAACCGACGGCAGATTAATGCGGATGTGGCAGAAAAGTTGGAACAAATCCGTAATAAGGTACAGGCCTGGCGCGATGCTTATTATAAAGGTGATTATAGTATTGCTGAACGGGAAATGCAGAGATTAACTGAACTCGTTCACGATCTCAGTGGACAGTTTGAAGAGGCCATCGACAGCCTCTGGCACCGCCTGAATAATGATTTCGGTTTCGTCAGCAGTCTGAATGAAAAAATTAATGAGAATGCGCGGGCGCAAAACCAGGTCCGTCGGTTACTTGATGGACTGGATTTAATCGTTTTCCATGAATTGATAGAGTTTGCCGAAAATAGTAGCTCACTTCGTAAATTATTAGTGAGTCAGTTACAGTTACGAGTCAGTCTTCACCATAGTTCATTACTGGCCGTTCAGCAGCGTCTGGTGGATCTCATGGCTAAATTTCGCCAACAGCAGTCACGCACATTATTAGTGACTAATATGGCTGCATTTTTTCGTCAACATCCACAGTATCAACCGGCCAGTTACCCAGAATGCCGGGAAGTACCTGACGAATTCAATATTGCAACGCCACTTTCACTGCAAGTCTCCATTCCGCTCGACAGTCCCGTCTATCGTCAGATGCTGGCGGAGATGTTACTCACATTACCCCCCGTATCGGTGATATCTCCGCCTCTGCCAAAAAATGCGGGCCCGGTAATATCTCCGATTGATGAGGAGGTCGCTGCCCGTCAGGTTGTTCTTAAGATGGACGTTGAGGATTTTTATGTTTTCGCTGCCGGGCAACCCGGACCAGTGAGTGCGCTAAATTATCTGACAGAAAGTCATCTGAACTGGGACAGTGAGATATGGCTTTATCAGGTAATTACGGAATATCAATCATTGCCGTTAGCGGAGCAACCGCGTTTTTGGCTGCGTAATGAAGAGTATCAGGCCAGTCCGGTAAATGATGTACGTGTTATATCGGATGTGAGTATTGGGATCAGGGTAAAATGATCGAAGCAGAATCACTATCGTATAATGCACTCATCTGGCTGAAAAAGCTTGATCATCGCCTGAAAGCTAAAAAGTGCGAGAAGAAGAAAACCGTCGGTAAAATCGTGATACAGGTTTTACGTTGGTGTACTGCACAGGATTTGATCCCGGCTAACTGCTTGTTACTACCTGATTTCATTTTCACAATGCCATTGCTTAACAAAATTTCAGAAGTACAACAGCGGCTCAAACAAGCAAATTTTCGTGATGATATTAGCAATAAAAATCGTATTGAGAGTGCGCAGTTAAGCGATCAGGAAATAAAAACGGCGGGAATTCGACCACAGCAACATCGGGTACTGCTGCGGCTTAATCAGCCCTCAACAGACACGTTAGGGATATCTATAGAGGTTATTGATACAGATTGGCGAAATATTCCACTGACGCAGTTCGATGTTCTTATCGTAGTGGAGAATCAGGATTGCTTCTACCATCTGGCGCTTTTTGATTATTCTCAATGCAATTTCCATTTACCGCTGATTATTTACCGTGGCGACCGGACATATAGCAAAGGGGCTGTTGCATTAAAACGTCACTGGTTAAAAATCGGAAAATCAGCGATCTATTTTGGCGACTTTGACCCGAAGGGAGTGAGTATTGCGATGAAAGAGGGTTATAGATTTATGTTATTACCTTCACAAGATATGGTGATAAAAAAATCCTCTTCTGCTATGTTCCCGGATGTACAGTTAAAGTTCTTACCAGAATTGTTAAAAAATAAGATACATTCTGATTTTCATCGCTATCTGTTGATTTTGGAAAGACATAATGCACTAAGGCAACAGAGAATGCAGGGTGATAGGCTATACGCGATACCTCTGTTTGAATCGCCAAAAATCATCCGGAATTCCTGAGTCATTGGTCACATTGATCATCATATTTCTTTGGTGGCATCTGATCACCCGAATCCTGCCGATGCTTACTGTTATAAAACACCTCGAACTAATAAAAATACTACTGCAGGATATTTCCCGTGATCCGCAGACATTTTTCTTTATCCATTCATGCCTGAATCGCTGAAAAAACTTCTGCTACTGTGTTCGACATGCAGAATATATTTCCTGAAGGAGGTCGCTATACCTGAACCCCGTTTTTCTTAACACCAGAATATCGCCATCCTGAAGTCCGTTGAAGCCGTTCGCACTGAGAAAGATGTCTGCCGGGAAACTGGTATTTCTGAAGCCACCTATTATAGACGGAAATCAGTATATGGCGGTATACTTACGCCTCCATATTACATTAGTGGGTAGGTCGGAAATCCAGTTTCTGCCCTACGGCTCACTTTTATATTAATAATGAAACGTTCATTCAAAAACAGGCTGCATGGGCTTCCCTTTGTAAAATAATATCCTAAAAACCACCTAAGAATAAAATGAGAATATTAAAATTTTATGAAGGGAAATCACCGGAATATAATTCATTCGTAATTTCTTTTCTCCATTTCACCGTTATCCCTTAGATAATACTTCCCGCTATTCATTCGAAAATACAAGCCTGTATTTTTACTGTACACCACCATCATCAGAGAATTTTTATCTATGCAATTTATCTCTGTTTTCATATCATCAAAGCAGAGTCTGTCATTACCATCGGTTTCTTTATATCCCTCACCGAAGTCCCAGAAAATGACAGAATAAAAACCATCTTCATCGGGTTTAGGTATGTCAAACTTCTCTTTAAGCATCCCTCTGTTTTTCAGCCACCAATGAATCCTCCCCTTTTCTGTTACCGGAAAATCTCTCACCAGAATATCGCTATAGTGATTACGCTGGTGAACAGCCACGATCCCGATGGGACGCAGACTCAACCATAGGACGTACCCCGCTAACACGCAACCAATCAGTAATACTGCAAAAATAAATTTCTTATTTTTAATTAACATTGCGCTCACCCATAATATCAACAGTAGCTTCCATATTGGTCATATAGGGTTTAAAGCCAAACTGATTGTATCTCTGGAGAACAAACCAAATTCGAAATAAATGGAACTGATTGAACTTTTTATTCAGTATATCATCACGTTCAAGACCAAAGTGATCCTGTACCTTATAGTGTACAACGGCCCGGTAACAGTTATTATCAATCTGCAATGACCTTAGGGTGATGTGCGTTGCCCAGGTGTCATGAACAGTGATACCCATTCCATTAAAATTATCCGGTAACCTATCAAACTTTGGTAATTTACCACTTAGCACCGCATCTCTCAGATTCTCTGTATTTTTTCGTGGAAAATATTTATTTTTCCAATCGATATTTGTACTAAAAGCTTCTTGTAATAATAAGTACGTACTATTTTTTGTTTTATCCTGAATAATCTGTTCTTTCAATGCCCTGTTCAGTGACACATCACTGAAAGGTCTGCCGTTTCCTTTCTGCATGTGTGTGATCATCTTTTCTATCAGATGCTTGTAGGGGCCGTACAAGGAAAATTTATGGGATAACAAGCGGAATTCATCAAAAAGTATCGCGGCAGATTGCTGACGAGTAATCTCTTCACCCGGGCCACGCAGATTACAGCAAAACGCGGACTGAGGACGATCCATTAAGGAACGCATGGTGAGTATCCAGGGATCAATCCGATCGGAAATGTAATCAAGCCGGTACTGAGACTTTAACTGTCCTTCCGTAAGATCACCGTAGCGCATATCGCTTGCGCTATAGTCGTCCATCCTTTTTTGGGTTTTAAACAATACAAAGGGAAATTGTAGTGCATTCATTGTGACACATTCCTTGTGCAATGAGGTGTATAAAAATCATACAACATGCAGGACTGGAGTGTAAATACTGTATACCCCCCTGTTATCCATCTTTGACATATTTTTGGCAGAGTGCAAACAAGAAGTTGCAGGCTCTCGGCCCACTGTCAACACACCACGTTATATTTTTCAGGCTAACGAGAATACTCTGCACCTGCATCTTTTAGCTCTTTTTTTGTTGCACCCTGATAACACCCAGCCCCTCTCCCCTGTCTTTGATAAAAAGGAAGAGCAAAAGGACTGAAGTACACGTCTGCCAAAGACCATGCTCCAAAACGGAAACTACCTTAGTAATACTAATCTCTGCGATGCAGCAGCATTTAATCCAATTAATAAAAAAGCCAACGCCCGGCTTTTGCTGATTCAACCAACATTCGGAGTGTTAAAGGCTTTGGTTCAATATCCGGAACTTTTTGGGAACGAGGACGCAGAAAATTAGGCAGAAAACCTTTTTCATAGGGCCAGTACACTATAAAATCAAATTTACTATCATCTACATTAAATTGTTTAAAATAGTCATTCATGATTTCATCACCCGTCTCTCTTGCCCAGGGATACTTTCCTGTTGAAAGACTCGTTTCCAGAGTTAATTCTGGCTTCACTTTAGAAAAAAGCGGTTTACAATTATAGGTATTGTCATACCACTCCAAAACAGCATTTTCCATCCCGGAATTTACCATAACGTATTACCTTGCTTTGTAGTGAGCTTATACTTACAGGACATTTTCGGATTATTTTAGTCATATCCTTTATTACAAATAATATTCCATAGAAGGGTATCCAGTGGCTTGCCAGGTCTCACGGATTATTAACGTAGCTAAACTTCAGACTTTGAATACTCTCCGTTGTAAGGTTCGGCCAACGATTCACCTTGAAATTGAAGTGCTATTTGCTTATGAAGTCCTGGCATCATAGTCACATTGATTAGTTTTCGTCTTACATGATCATAGACGATTTGAATTTTTGTATTTCCCCAACCAAATCCCACTCTTCATTTAACACTTTCAGAAACCGGAACCGTTGAAAAAGCCATACAGGTTTTTAATCCGCAAGAACGCTTCACTCCACGTGGATCTGACAGGAAAGGAACACGCCAATGTGGTGCCGTTGAGATTTTTACAGTCCATATTACTTTATTGATGAACTGAAAATGAACACTGTCATCCTCTGAGAAAGCATTTTCAAATATGCCTGATGCGTATTCACCGCCAGGATGGGCTATCTCAATAATGCCAGACTCACGGCTGATCAGGGTTATGATCAGCGATTCTTCAAACAGAACATCATCGGTGGTAAAGATTAAATATCTGTCATCATCCACCCGGAAAGCCGCTTCCAGCTCCTTTCCCTGCACCACTATATCCGAGGGGTTCCCTTCAAAATAAACTTCTGAACGCGCTTGTGAGAACCTGTTCTGCGCAGAACGTTCAACCAGGGATAATGTGCTGAGTTGTTGCATTATTACATCCAGAAGTATCCCATTTCCCAGGCGGTAAGCGCGACGCGGGTGGTCACTGCAAAAAAACACTGTTTGCATCCAGAATTGCCGCGCCACAACACTTCCGCATGACTGATGTAAATAGAACAGGACAAATGCTTTCGACGCTGTTACTGAGCCAGGGATATCATCCTCATCTCATTCATTTTTAATGATATTAGAGTTCTTATCTAACGTGTATCTGCCCTCGTAAGTAGCAAAAATAATATCATCATTATGATACTTCCTGACAGCGAATACAGCATTCTTATCGATGCAGTTTACTTTCGTTTTCATATCATCAAAACAACGCCTGTCATATTTTCCTTCTTCCTGGTATCCGTCTCCAAAAAGCCAGAATATAATAGTGAAGTTGCCTGACGATGAAGGTTTCGGGATATTATATTTTTCTTTCAGCAGATTTTTATTTTTCCGCCACCAGTTTATTTTCCCTTTATCCGTTAATGGGAAGTTTTTAACTAAAACAGAGGCATGATTATCCTCTTCATGAACAGCAACGATCTCAACCGGACGCAGACACAACCAATACCAGTAGCCAGCCACTACACAGCCAGCCAGCAAGAGTAAGGCCATCGATTTCTTATTCTTTACTTTCACTGGCGGTCTCCGGTAACTTCTATGGTAGCTTCCATATTGGTCATAAAAGGTTTAAAACCAAACCGGTTATATCTCTGTAATACAAACCAGATACGAAAAAAACGTAACTGGTTAAATCTGAGTTTAGAAATATCGTCAACATCAAGGCCAAAGTGGTCCTGAACTTTATAATTCACCATAGCCCTGTAATGGTTACTATTAATCTTCAGCGATTTCATAGTGATGTATGTCGCCCAGGTATCATGAACAGTGATGCCCATTCCATTGAAATTATCCTTAAACCGGTCAAACTTAGGGAGTTTACTGTCTGTTATCGCCCTCTTTAGTCCCCCTTTTTCACTAACGGGATAATATTTATTATCCCAGTCAATATTTTTACTAATAACTTCTTTTAATCGTGCGAATGTACTGTTCTCTGTCCTGTCATTAACAATATGCTCCTTCAGCGCCCTGTCCAGGAGCATACTACTGAAGGGTGAACCGTTTCCGTTTTGCATATGGGTGATCATCTGTCCGATAAGATGTCTGTAAGGGCCATATACAGAAAAAAATTGTGACAGGTGACGAAATTCATCAAACAGGATCCCAGCGCACACCTGCGGGGTAATTTTCTCACCCACCCCACGGGAGCCATAAAACATAGACTGGGGTTGATGAAATGGAGTAATTTTCGTCAGAGTGTAAGGGTTAACCCTGGCTGAGATATCGATGAGGTGATAATCCGTTTTTAACTGTTCTTCAGTTAAATCTCCATAGCGCATATCTCTGGCGCCGTAGTCGTCCATCCATTTTTGGGTTCTGAACAAGGTGAAGGGAAACTGTAGTGCAACCATCGTGACACACTCCTTGTGTTATCGTCCGGCAGGGTTTTCACAGTGAATAATATGCCGCGACTGACTGTAGTGTAAATCCTGCAGTGTCACTTGTTCGTGATTTTCAGATTCCTGCAGGAAGCTGCACCGGGCAGTACATAGTTATACAATTAGCGAGAGCCCCGACATAACGTTAGCCGGATTGGGCCATTACTCTCTTCTGAGTACCGTAACGTATAATTGCTGTTACCCGCAGTTACAGACACCGGGCGGAAGCATATTTCCCTGCAACACCTAAAGCCTGAACCGACGCCAGGAGCTGACTGTTTTAAACGTCCGGGGTGCAGGGGCTACTCAAAGAGGAAAATAATACTGTTAGAACTCGTTGGCATTAATCATCGCTCCATGTCAGGTGGCTAACGAACCACTGGCAGGCTATGGGCTTAAGACCAATTCCCTCACCTGAAACCTGATAAATCATGTCGCTACTCTGCAAAGATAAGCCGGGATAACTAAACCAGTACCTTCAACCCATGCTTCTGCACCACGGTCAGCAGCTTCAGCGCTACTCCACCAGGACGCTTTGCACCACTTTCCCATTTCTGCACCGTTGACACACTGGTGTTCAGGTAGCTGGCAAAAACGGGCTGGCTCACGTTGAGCTTCTCGCGCAACGCCTTAATCTCAATGGGTTGAAGCTCATCCACGTTATTAAGGCACGCTTTATCAAAGTTACGCATCGTTTCCTGCGGGATAGCATCGACGCTGAATAAACCGGAAGCCGCGCTATGGATAGCCTCAAATGCAGGACTCCTGAATTTACTTTTTGCAGTCATGGCAAATCTCCACCAGTTCTTCACTCTTTATCAGTGCCGTAATCTTCTTATCAGCAAGGGCAGCGTAGTGCTTTGCTAATTCACGGAATCCGGCCAGTTCGCGACTATCAATGTTTGCCTTATCCTGTTTGGCGTAAAGGAACGTGTAAAACCAGTGCTCCCCGCCTTTCGCCAGAATAATGGCGCGATCGCGATTCTGGTTCAGCCGTTTCCTGTAAACTCCCCCGCCGGGGTCGTCAGCCTTACCTTGCATTGCCGCTTCGACAGTCTGGCATAACTCACTATCCTGAATTGCGTGCGATTTAGCTGCCTTGCTGAACCATTTAGTTTTGAATACGCGCATCGGGCTGACATCCTGTTACCTTAACTATAGCACCTGGTGCAAGACTACTCTTTTTTTACTGATGAAAAATGATCTCCGCCAACAAAATACCGGCATACTTTTAGTCATGTCTATGTGCTGCTAATGACAGCCAGCCAATGCTTCCGGTATCAGGATAATGCGAGTGGTTTGCGGGAATGCTTTTGAGAGGACCTAAACGGCTGGAGGGTTACCTGATGTTTGGTCCGGTAGCATTTTTCAGCCACCGCTTTTATTGCTGAGCCCCTCCCATACAGGTATCCTTTTAACCCTGCACGCTAAAAGGATATGGCGCATGGATATGATAGAGAAGCCCGACCAAAATACATCTGATGAGGTTATTTCCTGGTATGAGGAAAACTGGAATAGCCCTGTATTCCCCTTTTTCCGAAAACCAAAACTCACCCCGGAGACCAGCCTGTCAACGGGTAAATACCCCTGGGCATGGGAAGACGCTGAGGACATCCTGGTAGAATACTTTGAAAAATTTAAGGTCGAACGCCGGAATTTCTCATTTATAAAATATTGGCCAAACGAAGAAACATTCATGCCTCTGAATTTTTTGAGAAAAAAAGAAAATAGATTTCATTATGTTGAACCACAGCCGCTCACTATTGAAATGCTGGTGGCTTCCGCAAAAGCGGGCTATTGGATTTATGATTAATGGGGCTATGGCTCTCATCGTATAAATTATGCAGTCGTTCTCTCGTTCAGGGCATTCTGCATTTAATGGTAGCACCGGAGTTAAGTCTACTTCTGTAAACCTCAAAGTCCATAGCTGCCTGAAAAAACACAGAGATGCTTACAATGACTCTTTATTTATATGAAGCTGTTACACCATCCAGATATCCCTGCGCAAATGCAGCATGGGGACTTTTATGACGAACTGTGCCAGCCTGACTTTCATGTAAAGAATCCAGATCGATGTTGAGCTTTTCATCACGATTCATGCCTGCCTGGTAGCCTTTCTCATATGCGCAACCACAACATCTGTGACGTCCAGCACCTCCCTGATCGTCCGGAAGCGCCTCAAAAAAATCCCAATAGCGATGTTGATCATGGCAACTCGACATAAGCCCTCCTTAAGATTCAACGAGAAACACGTTGAATGTAATATGCCAATAAGGTGCTATTCAAGATATTTTTTAAATAAAATAAACTGATTATGATCTCACTAAATATAGGCTTGAAATCCCCTGTCAGGGGTATAGCTAACTATAGGAACTTCACAGTTTATCTACGTGTCACACATAACCACTTCTTATCAGACTGTTCGTGTATCGTTAGAAACGAGAGCGAAGCACTAACAGGATCAAATCTGTAGTTACAGATACGTTACTGCTCAGGAGCCATGTAAAGCCCCCCATCGGGATTAAATTCGGGTATTCAATCCTGTTTTGCTGTGAAGATGGGGATGCTGTTACATCTGCTTTATTCAAGGAACTATATTAAAGGTTGAACCGGTAAAGGATCACTACAGACAGCCTTATCGATAGATTAAATCAGATCGAATCAGATACAAAGCAAAGCCTGGTCTGGCGCGGATTTCAGGTACAAAAAAGCCGCTTGTGAGCGACCTGATTTGCATACCTGATGCAAAGTCCGGACTTGGATAATACATTTAATGACATGATATTAAATAATAAATATATCCGCATAATATTTTGCGATCAAAATACACACACCATTCAGACAGTTCTCTGGGTTCGGTTCCGTACACCAAATCCAAACCGTAATAGTGCAAGGTTATTTATTAATATTATGGCAATGCGATCTCACAATATTGAACTCAATGATTGATCTACGCCAAAACTATACTTTGTCTCACCAGCATAAAATCAAGGGATTATCACACAACCTAAGTAAAAGGATGTACAAATGCCAATTCCTGCTTATATGTGGCTAAAAGACGATGGCGGCGCAGATATAAAAGGTTCTGTTGATGTGCAGGATCGGGAGGGGAGTATAGAGATTATTGGCTTATCTCATGGTTTATCCCTGCCAGTAGACACCGCGAACGGTAAAATTACTGGCTCACGTCAGCATTCAGCGATGATGATTGAGAAAGAGATAGATAGTTCGTCTCCGTATTTTCAGCGGGCTGTGGCTACTGGTCAAACATTGAAGAGTGCAGAAATTCGGTTTTATCAGATAAACGATGCCGGTCAAGAGGTTTGCTATTACATAATCACCCTGGAAAACGTGAAAGTGACGTCTGTTAATACATCAGTTCCTAACGTTAAAACATCAAGCTCACAGATAAATCATGTTGAAACTGCAAGCCTTCAGTATGAGAAAATAACCTGGCGTTATGTTGATGGGAACGTCCAATTCTCTGATGCGTGGAACGAAAGACTCACGGCTGGGTAATAGCCATGCGCCGCTACACGCGGCGCATTTTATGAGTAACTATCCTCGCCATTTTTTGATGATAAGCGAAAAAAATCTTGACAAACAAAAACAGAAAAATAAAGAAATGAAAATTGTTATTAAAAAATTTATATAGAAATAAATGTTATCTACTTCTTCAGCATAAATATTCCCATGTATAAATTCTGAAATATCATTGGCGGTATTAATGCTTATTACATCGTAATAATAAGGTGATGATAACTTTCCGATAACAAAAACAACAAAAAAAAAGATGAATGTTTTTAGCAACCTACGGGCAAGTATTGGCATTGATATAATCATTAGCAATCACCTCTATTTGTCCGTAAGCCATCATACCTTTCATGCAAGTAACAGGAACCTTTGCTGTTCGAAGTAAAGCATTTCTCAGAAGTCCGTAATCAGTATCATGCATCAGAGTGATACAACCTTCCGATATTCTGCCCGGGTGCAACCTGAAATGGCCCCGCCATACATTACGGATCCACATTCCGTCATTCACATTCCCCCACGCATCAGGATACAAGGCGAACCATTCGCTATGTTTGAAATGTGCCCCATAGATATGTTTATTAATCAGATCGCGGCTTACTTCATTCAATCGGGAGTAAGAAATCAGACGTCCTTGTGGTCTGTCAACTATCCAGTATCTGCCTGGAGGGACCGGCCCTTGAGAAGGATACATTGAACATCCAGGGTGATTCATATAGCTACCGCTGCCGGAAAACGCCATGAATGTTCCCACGCCGGGAAAGATTAAAGGGGCCACCTCAGCTCCGTTGAGAATAAATTTTCCGTTTAAAGCCACTGAATTTCCTTATTAAAGGCCATGTTCAGTGATGATAGCGCCTAATGTGAATAAAAAATTTGCGTTACAGCAAATGCTGGCGTAACACCCTTCCGGCTGAACGTTTCCCACTGTAGTCGCATAGTGAATTTGGCCACCTAAATAATTTATATATCACATACAAAATACCTGCCCTACCCCCGATCAATGCTCTCCTCTGAACACCTCTTTCCTGTGCCATTCCACAAACTGCTCACCCGGATGGTTATCCCTAACCGGTGGTAGCGCGATCGTCTTCCCTGAAAAATCCCGGAACAATTGCTGCACCATCCCACCGCCATTAACCGCATCTGAAACCACAACACGCATATTTTCATCCAGACCAATCGAGCCTCGATCAAACGCTTTATGATGGATTGCGCACAATGCCAGGCCATTAGGTACTTCACAAGGGCCATGGTGCTGCTTCCATCTGATATGGGCAGCTTCCAGAGCAATCGGCGCATTATCGTGGCGCATGTTAAAGCCACAGATAGCGCACTGATAATTGTAAGCACGTAGCACCATCTGGCGGAACTTCGGATCGCGTTGACGGAGAGAGGTGCGAATATCAAAACCCATCTCGTCAGCGATATCTTCCTGAATACTGGCCGGGAAATGCGCCTCCAGAAGCTGCTGTGCCAGCGTATCAATTAACCTGTGATTTTTTGCCACCAACACAAAATTATCGGCATCAAATCCACCCGCGACATTATATTCTATAAGTTCACGTCGGGGCGGCTGGCGGCTACCATTGGTTGAGCACAATTCCGCGTTTTGTAGTTCCCAGAAGCCATCGCCCTTCAGACGCCAGAACGGCATGTCCGGGCGCTGGTCACGGCGCTGCGGTCCATAACGTTCCAGGAGATCCAACAGGGGCTCGTAGATTTCAGAACCATAGTTAAACAGGCGATCATGACCCTGCCGATAGCGTGAGAGGACGTGCAGCAGCAATAATGGCTTATGTGGCGCACGCTGTTCACCTTTGCGCCAAATAGTAATATTTGATATCGCTTGCTTTAGAGTTTTGTCAGAGGTCATTACGTTGAAGAATCCATGAGCACATGTTTGCGATGATGCTCGCAACCATATGTACATTCAAGGGATTATTGCAGATATCCTTTTTGCCTGGCGGCTCTGTACCTGCCATATAGAATTCTGATAACAACGGTAAAAAATATAGTGACTAACCAGTCCTAAGCGGGCTGGCTGGTCTTTTTAATTTAAACATCAACCGGGAAATAAAGGTATTCAACTCACACGCCATTACCCCGGTTGATCTTCGCATAGTCAAACGACGCAGATTCGCATCCAGAAAATCAGCCCACTACTGCAACATCAGCTTGCGTTCGTCCGGATATTCCGCTTTATGGATAGATGCAGCCCGCACCCAATTGCGTTCCATATGGCTCATCTGGCGCTACACTGCATGCTTCAACCATAGACCTGACTCAATTAACGAACTACAGGCCATTGTACGGAAGCTGTGGCCGTAAACCTCAACCTTAGTATCATATCCCATGACCCGTAGCGTACCGTTTACGGTATATTCACTCATTGGCTTACGCGGATCATGATCGCCAATAAAGATCAGCTCATGTTCGCCACAGAACTGTTTTATCTGCTTCAGGATCGCCAGCACCTGTTTTGAAAGCGGCACCGGGTGAGGCGTCCGCATCTTTGAACCACGCTATGAATGTTTGACCCCCTCTAAGGGTTCACGCTCACCAGGGATCGTCCACATAGCTGTTTCAAAATCCACTTCTGCCCAACGGGCAAAACGCAGCTCGCTTGAACGGATCGTGAGTTCAACCGCCAGCCGGGTTAACAACCTGCCGGAGTAATGATCAATACGGTGAAGTAATTCGGCAATGCGATTGAGTTCGAGCGCAGCACGATGCTGCCTTTTCACCGTAGCAACCGCACCGGCAATCTCTTGCGCGGTCGATTAAACCACTCTGAACGGCAAAGCGCATGAAAGCGGGGCAAAGCCTTACATACCACTGGATCCCAGGCACAAAAAAAGCCACCCTTGGGTGACTTGATTTTGCATACTATTGGTGCCGAAGGCCGGACTCGAACCGGCACATCTTTCGATGGTTGATTTTGAATCAACTGCGTCTACCGATTTCGCCACTTCGGCACTGAAGGGTATGCGGAAAACAACGGGATTATACCCTGAGTGGTGGCGGGTGCAAGATGATTCCATTAGGTAACGCGTTAATCGCTGGAAAAACAAACACTCCGGCTTTCGTTACAGGCCCGGATGGGCATCGCTCTCCCCCTTTTATCACCCTTTTTTGTCCTGCCGGAATAGCAATAATCTCTGATATGTCCGGGGTCTTTGGTCTTTACGTCCCGGTTTTTGGGCATTCCGTCCCGCAATACGGGGCCCGAAGGGCTTCAGCCGTTTAGCGAGCAGTGGCCGGTGATCAGCCCCGGGAGTACGTCCGGGCGGTTTGTGTTTGCTGGCGGGCCCGGCGGTAATGCCCGGGAAGAAATCCTATTTTGCCGCGCGATAGCCAGGGGAACAGAAAAAAGGAACTAATCCGAAGCAATAACAGACTAAACTGAGTACCGGAAATAAAAGATAAGCAAAATGAGGCTGTATTAATGAATAAATCGACACGCACCCCTTTACTGGCTATGGGCCTGATTACCGCTCTGGTGAGTGCTTCCGCCTGTGCTTCAAGCTGGCAGGATAAACTGAGCAGCACAGCGTCGGATCTCATGGATTCCTCTTCAGCCACCAGCGGTAAAAGTACCGGCGCTGAAAGCGGCTTATCCTTATCCTCTATCACCGGTTTACTGGCTGGCGGTAATAAAGCAGTGAGTTCCAACAGTATGAGCAACGCCACCGGGATCCTGCAGTACTGTGCAGAGAACAACCTGGTAAAAAATAATGTTTCTTCAGTCACCGACCAGCTGAAAAGCAAACTGGGCCTGACGGATACCAGCGCACAACAGAAGCAGACCGGTTATCTGGAAGGGCTTCAGGGTCTGCTGAATACCGGTAATAATCAGCAAATCAGCCTGAAAAACCTGAGCAATACCGCGATGGGTGAAAAACTGAAAACCAAAGCCTGTAACGTGGTTCTCGATCAGGGTAAAAAATACCTCGGCATGTGATCCCTCGTCAGTGCAGGCCCTGCCTGCACTGAGTTTATTCCCCCTGTTTTATCCCTTTGCTGCTCTGTTCACGCTTTTCTGTTACCGTTTTGCATTAGGTGTCGAAGCAACTTTCGCTCCTGCCCGCACTGTGCATCACACTATACTGTGCCCCGCGCAGGCGAAAAACTGACTTATTGAGTCTCCTTGCCGGTAACCGGAAAACAGCGGTCCCCGGTGTTCTGAACATTCGAGGGTTTTATGCAGGAACTTATTAAGGCTATCGGGCTGGGGCTGGGGCTGGGGCTGGTGGTATTATTACCGCTGGCCAATCCGTTAACCAGCGTGGCATTGTTCCTCGGCCTGTCCGGCGGGATGAATTTCAGCGAGCGCAACCGTCAGGCATTCCAGGCCTCAGTCTATGTTTTTCTGATTATGATGATGGCGTGGTATGCAGGAAATGCAGTGCTGGATACCTTCGGTATCTCTATCCCCGGGCTGCGTATTGCCGGAGGGTTG
Organism: Tatumella sp. UCD-D_suzukii; assembly: GCF_000611875.2. NCBI lineage: Bacteria > Pseudomonadati > Pseudomonadota > Gammaproteobacteria > Enterobacterales > Erwiniaceae > Tatumella > Tatumella sp. UCD-D_suzukii. The sequence goes on along the minus strand of NZ_JFJX01000067.1, from coordinate 167,815 downwards.
ATTGTGGCATTTATCGGCTTCCGGATGCTTTTCCCGGTGCAGAAACTTCACGATACCCTGGAGGTACAGCATAAGCAGGAAGAGATAAAAGCCGCTGAGCCTAATGACTCGCAGGTCAATATCGCCTTTGTGCCGATTGCGATGCCGGGTACCGCCGGGCCTGGCACCATCGCGATGATTATCAGTACCGCGTCCACCGTGAAAAGCGGGGATTTTCCGGGCTGGGTGTTACATGTCGCTCCGGTGATCACCTTCCTGCTGGTGGCCCTCCTTCTGTGGTTATGCCTGCGCAGCTCCGGAGCGATTATGCGTCTGGTCGGCAAAGGCGGTATTGAAGCGATTTCGCGTCTGATGGGCTTCCTGCTGGTGTGTATGGGCGTACAGTTTGTGATTAACGGTGTGCTGGACGTTGCCACTCATCTGAGCTGAATCCGGTCCCCGGCATCGCGGGGCCTTCATACGGTACCCGCGTGCTTAGTGTCGCGGATCGACAGGGATATTATGGCTCCCGCTGAGCCATCCTGCTGACAGAGATCCCATTCCTTTAACGCCTGCTGCTTCCTGCTCCGGCCGCGGGACGGCTGCATTGATAAAGTGCAGATCGTGATAGCCTCCGTCAATTCCCTGCAGGAAACCGGGTATATTTTTCAGGTGTCTCTGACTATAGTTTGAGAAACACCGGCCGGAGAGCCTTGTGAAGGCCGTCCTTCCGGGGCCGACGGTGTAAAAGATAACACCGATTGGATCATCACCACCGACAGTGAGATGATAAAAAGACTCACGCTAACCCCAGAGATTAACATCGAATGACTGCACCTTTACTCATCGCCCGCACCCGGGAACTGACCCTGAACCTGCTTCCGGCCCTTGCCAACCGCCACGGACTGATCACCGGCGCGACAGGCACCGGGAAAACGGTCACCCTGCAAAAAATGGCGGAATCTTTTTCTGCCATCGGCGTCCCGGTCTTTATGGCCGATGTAAAAGGTGACCTCAGTGGGATTGCGAAAGCCGGAGTCAGCAGCGAAAAGCTACAGGCCCGGCTGGATAACATCGGCGTCACCGACTGGCAGCCGCAGGACAACCCGGTCGTGCTGTGGGATATCTTCGGTGAACAAGGGCATCCGGTCCGTGCCACAGTGTCGGACCTCGGGCCGTTGTTACTCGCCCGGCTGCTGAACCTGAATGATATTCAGTCCGGCGTGTTACAGATAATCTTCCGGATTGCCGACGATCGCGGCATGTTATTGCTGGATTTCAAAGATCTGCGTTCGATGGTGCAATACATCGGTGATAACGCAAAATCCTTCACTACCGAATACGGCAATATCAGTACAGCATCGGTCGGTGCCATCCAGCGTGGCCTGCTGGCTCTCGAACAACAGGGGGCAGAGTATTTCTTTGGTGAGCCGATGCTGGATATCCGTGACTGGATGCGTACCGATGCAGAGGGACGCGGCATCATTAATATCCTCAGCGCCGAAAAGCTCTACCGGATGCCAAAACTGTATGCCACCAGCCTGCTGTGGATGCTGTCTGAACTGTATGAGCAGTTACCGGAAATCGGGGATGCAGAGAAACCGAAGCTGGTGTTTTTCTTCGACGAAGCCCATCTGCTGTTTGATGATGTCCCGGCCGTGCTGCTGGAAAAAATCCAGCAGGTGATGCGTCTTATCCGCTCCAAAGGGGTCGGTGTCTGGTTTGTGACCCAGAACCCGTCGGATATCCCGGAAACGGTACTGGGGCAGCTCGGTAACCGTGTACAGCATGCCCTGCGGGCCTTTACCCCGAAAGATCAGAAGGCGGTAAAAGCGGCGGCCACGACAATGCGCCCTAACCCGGCCTTTGATACGGAAGAAGCCATCCGTAACCTGGGCACCGGCGAAGCCCTGATCTCTTTTCTGGATGAAAAAGGCAGCCCGTCCGTCACCGAACGGGCGATGGTGATTGCGCCCGGCTCCCGTATGGGCCCGCTGACCGCCGACGAACGTAACGGCCTGATCAACCACTCTCCCCTGTATGGTAAATACGATGAAGTCGTGGACAGAGAATCCGCCTATGAATTGCTGCAAAAAGGGATACAGTCGGCAGGTGATCAGAGCCATGCGCCTGCGGCAAAAGGCAGTGCCGCAGGTGAGGAAAATCCGGTCATCGACGGCCTGAAGAAAATTCTGTTCGGCTATACCGGGCCACGGGGCGGCCGGCACGATGGTGTGGTTCAGACCATGGCAAAAACCGCCACCCGGCAGGTCACTAACCAGATCCTGCGTGGCGTGCTCGGCAGTCTGTTTGGTGGCAGGAAGTAATCCGCAAATCCCGTTCACAAAAAAGGGGCCATCAATGGCCCCCTCTGCTTTTCTGCGTCTCAGACGTGCTGGTAACGCCGGGTGTACGCCAGCGCAACACTGCTCATGACCGCCAGCACCATCAGATAGTATCCCGGAGCCAGACTGGTCCCGGTAGCACTGATCAGCAGACTACAGATCAGCGGCGCAAAGCCCCCGAACACCGTCACCGCAATGTTATAGCTGATTGCCATACCACTGGCACGGGTACTGACCGGGAACAGGTCGGCCATCATCGAAGGCACGGTCGCAAAATAGACCGACTTCAGCAGTGCCAGCCAGCCCACCAGCAGGATCAGCATATTGGCATCCGGATGGTTCACCACCAGACTGAAGGCCGGATAAATGGTGATCAGCAGTAATACCAGCGATGTCCACATCAGCGGACGGCGCCCTGCTTTCTCAGCCCACAGCCCGGCCAGCGGAGTCACAACCGTCAGGATCACCCCGGCCAGCAGGGTGGCGGTAAAGGCCGTTTTACCGGCCAGGTGCAGGTTTTTCGTGGCGTAGGTCGGTACATAGTTCAGCATGTAGTTGATCCCGGTTGAGATCACCATCAGGCCAATCGCCAGCACTAACAGATGACGCTGGCTGCCCATCAGTTGCTTCAGCGGCGAATGGTCGTGCTGCTGACTGACAAAGCTCTCCGGCTCATGTACATGACGACGAATATACCAGCCGACCGGCCCTATCAGCAGACCGAAGATAAACGGGATGCGCCAGCCCCATTGCTGAATTTCTGTTTCACTGAGCCACTGGGTCAGCCCCAGTCCGAACGCCGAGGCCAGCAGCGTACTGGCCCCCTGGGTCGCGAACTGCCAGCTGGCAATAAAGGCTTTACGATGCGGAAAATGCTCTACCAGAAACGCGGTCGAACTGCCGAACTCCCCGCCGGCGGAAAACCCCTGGATCAGCCGCGCCAGCAGGATCAGTACCGGGGCCGCCAGTCCGATAGTGGCATAGCCCGGCATAAAGACAATCATCGCGCCGCCGAACGTCATCAGCGTTATCGAGAGCATCAGGGCTTTTTTCCGGCCATGACGGTCCGCATACGCACCGAGCACAATCGCCCCCAGCGGGCGGATCAGGAACGAGACACCGAAGCTGCCAAAGGTCAGCAACAATGACACGGACGGATTTTCGGTCGGGAAAAACGCATGGGCAATATACCGGGCAAAAAAGCCATAGACCGCGATATCAAACCATTCCAGCGCATTACCGACACAGGTGGAAAACAGCGTTTTGTACAGGTTCGGAGCCTGACGGACCGGATGAGTGCTCATGATCCCTGCCCCTGCTGCTGGTATGCCTTATGCTCTGCCACTAACTGCTCACCTTTTTCACCGAATTCCCACAACAGGTGGGTCATCATGATCAGGCCTTCACGGGCAATAGATTTGAGCATATGTTCATCCGCCGCGTGCTGACCGCAGGCCGGATACGAGTGTGGCATCCACAGCGTCGGCAGTTGCAGGATATTGGCAAACACATCGTTCGGTAAGGATCCGCCCAGGTTAGGCAGTAACGCCGGCTTTTTGCCGCTGCTTTTCTGCATCGATGCCAGCGCCCAGCCCACCAGCGGATCTTCAGGATCCAGCCGGGTCGCCGGGCTGCCCCGTAACAGTTCTGCTTTTACATCCGCAAAGCCAGCGGCAGCCAGGTGATTTTCCAGATGCTGCGCAATATTTTCCCAGTCAGTGCCCACCACAAAGCGAAGCTGGCAGACCGCCGTGGCCTTTCCGGGAATGGCGTTCATTGGTCGCTGCGGATTACCGCTGGTCATCGCCAGCACTTCCAGCGTGTTCCAGCCGTACAACCGCTCAACCGGGGTCAGACCGGCTTCACCCCATTCAGGGTCGATCTGCGGGCTGTCCGCACCCGGCCGGAGTTCAATTTCACTTAATATTTTACGGACACTGTCCGTAATGGCCGGGGGTTTCAGCGCCGCGACCTGTAACTGCCCGTGCTGATTGACCAGGCTGCTAATGGCATTACAAAGGCGGGTAGCAGGGTTAGTCAGCAAGCCCCCCCAGTTACCGGAATGGTAGTCGCGATCACGGGCATGCAGCGTAAGACGGACATTTACTGCCCCGCGGGATCCGAGAAACAGCGTCGGGCTTTCCGCATCCAGCCTTGGCCCGTCAGACGCAATAAAGACGTCGGCCTGTAACAGTTCGCGGTGCTGTTCACACACTTCTGCCAGACCCGGTGAACTGATCTCTTCCCCCATCTCAAACAGGAATTTGCAGTTAAACCCCAGGCTGCCACCACGCAGCGCAAAAATCTGTTCCAGCGCCGCGATATTCACCGAGTGCTGGCCTTTATTATCCGCACTGCCCCGGCCATACCAGCGGTCACCCTCTTCGGTCAGCGACCAGGGGTCTAAACCGCTGCGCCAGTTTTCATCGTCACCGAACACGACATCGCCATGCCCGTAGCACAGAACCACCGGCAGAGCGGGATCCTCAATGCGCGTGGCCAGCAGCATCGGCCGTTCAGGGGCCTGCGGGTTCGCCAGTGGCGTCAGGGTAAAGCCCATCGCTTCCATCGCGGGGGTAATTTCCTGCGTCAGGTAAGCGTGGATGGCCTCATCACGATCATCGCGCTGGCTTTCGGAACGGATCGCCACCCGGCGCGCCAGAACTCGTTTAAACTCCCCGCTGTCAAACCAGGCACTGGCGCTGGCTACTGCTTTTTCTGCTGTCATTTGTCTGTCCGCGTTTATTATGAGAATTATTTTATTGTTCAGACAATCTAAGCTACTCTCCACCTTTGCCACAATTATCAAAATATCAAATAAGCCTTGCTTTAAAAGCAACGCTGAACTGCACAAAAAGACGGCATGCACCGTTATAAGGCAAGCTGATGCTGAGTACCGAACTTCGTTATTTTCTGGCCGTGGCCGAGAGTGGTTCATTAAGTGCCGCCAGCCGGCAATTGTTTGTGGCCACCTCCGCCATCAGCCGGCAGATACGGCGTCTGGAACGGGACGCCGGCGTCACTTTATTTGACAGGCATGCCCGGGGAATGGTGCTGAATGATGCCGGGAAACTCTTCGAACACCGCCTGCGACAAAGCCAGCGTGATATGGAAGTCACCCTGTCAGAGATAAAAGGGCTGACCGCCATCCGTCGTACGGCTATCCGCATCGCCTGTACGGAAGGCGTCGCCTATGACCTGCTGCCGGCGATTTGTTCACGGTTCCGCGAGCAATACCCTTCGGTCAGTTTCTATCTGCAAACCGGGAATACCCGACAGGTGTCGGAAAGTCTGCATCGCGGTGAGTGTGACCTGGCCCTGCAGTTTTGCCTGCACCCCGAGCGCGGAGTACAGATCGCCGGTAGCTGGCCCGCCCCGGTACTTGTCGTGATGTCCGCCCGGCATCCGCTGGCCAGCCAGAGTTTTCATTTGCAGGATCTGAGCAGCTATCCGGTGGCACTGACGGATCAAAGCACCACCGTACGCCAGTTGTTTGATCTCTCCTGTCAGATGAACGGCGTCTTTATTGAACCGACGCTGACCTGTAACAGCTTTGCGACCCTGTACCACTTTCTGCGCCAGACGCCGCTGGCCGTCACCCTGTGCAGTCGTTTTACCGTCCCTTATGATCACCATGATCATCCGCTGGTGTTACGCAATCTGGATATTAATCATCTTACCCGGCGCACCCTGCAGATCCATCTGTTACCGGGACGTCAGCAGTCCGCCGCGATCACCCTGTTTCTGGAGTTCCTGACCACCCGGTTACAGCAACGAAGTGACCATTCCGGTGACGCGGCATAAACCCGCGACGCGATCCCGGCAGGAAAAATTCTGATCCGCTTGCTATGCTGAAGGCCGGCAGCCGTCACTGACTGGCTCTTTCTTTTGTTTACTTTTCAGGCGACTGTATGGATAAAATTTCCGCTCTGACCAGAACCAAACGGCTGGCGCTCTGCCTGTTAACTGTAGTGACCTGCGTATTTGTAGCGACCCTCTTTCTGCCGCAAACGCTGACCATTCAGGCAATAAAATCGGTGTCAGAAGCGGCCATGGTCGGTGCGCTCGCCGACTGGTTTGCCGTGACCGCCCTGTTCCGCCGCATCCCGTTGCCGTTTATCGGTCGCCATACCGCGATTATTCCGCGCAATAAACAACGAATTGCCGATAATCTGGGCCGGTTTGTCGAAGAAAAATTCCTCTCTACCGACAGTATGATCGCACTGATCCGGCGCCACGATCCGGCGCAAAAAATGGCACAGTGGCTCAGTGCTCCGGAAAATGCCGCCAGACTCAGCGCACTTATCCGCCAGCTGATTGCCGGTTTTCTGCGGGCGGGGAATGATCAGAACATCCGCCGCTTTATGCAGCAGGGGATCCACCGGGCCATTGAAACTGTCGATTTCCGTCAGGCCGCGATTTTATTGCTGGAGAGTCTGACGCGGGAAAATCGCCATCAGGAACTGCTGGATACCCTGATCAAAAAAATCACAGAAATACTGGCGAACCCGGAGTCACGGCAGTTTATTGCCGGACAAATCAGTCAGTGGTTCAGCAAAGAGTATCCGACGATGGCCAGGCTGGTTCCGGCAGAGTGGCTGGGCGAGAAAGGGGCCGGAAAGGTGACCGCAATAATAGATACGTTATTGCTGGATGTGGCACAGGATCAGCACCACCAGCTTCGTGACAGCGCTAACCGGATGGTGCTGCGTTTTATTGAGTCACTGAAGACGGATCCGCACATGCAGGACCGTGCAGAAAGGCTTAAAACCTGGCTGAAAGAAGACGAAACCTTCAACCGCTATACGACAGGGCTTTGGGATGACCTGCGTGACTGGCTGCAGCAGGATCTGTCCCGTGAGGACTCAGTGACCGGTGCACATCTGACCCGGGCCACGCTATGGTTCGGCCGTACCCTGGGCGATGACCCGCAACTACGTGCCTCATTTACGCATCATCTGGAGCAGGCCATTATTCAGGCAGGCCCGGACGTCGCACGATTTCTTACCCGCCATATCAGCGATACGATAAAAAGCTGGGATGATCACCAGTTGTCGGCCCAGATAGAACAAAATATCGGCCGTGATTTACAGTTTATCCGGATTAACGGTACGCTGGTCGGCGGAGTATTAGGATTATTACTTTTTTTATTATCACAGCTCCCTCTGTTTATCCGGATAATAGGCCACTCATTTACCTGACCTGAAGTTAAATATTTCCGAAACAGGATGTCCCTGCAGTTAAATTCCCGGACTTTATCACTCCGGGATATATTTCACAGACCATCACTCATAATGAATATATTCTCACCTGCCGCCTCTGGACAAGGTTACATTAATCCGTTATAAACACGAAAGGGTCAGGAAGACCCTGTCAATAAAATAAGGATTATACACATTGAACAGACCCCTTTCAGTGACTCTCTTCTGTTGTTTTTCTCTCAGCCCATTCCCCGGAAACGCCGGTGTTATGCGTGAAGATGTTCCTGTTCAGGAATATCGGGACTTTGCGGAAAATTTGGGGAAATACCGTCCCGGCGTTGAAAATATTTCTGTTTTTAAAACCGATGGCAGTGTGGCGGGTATTTTATCCTATCCGATGCCGGATTTTTCTGCGGTTAATTCTTCCGGCTATGCCACCCTGATTTCCCCTTCTTATGTTGTCGGCGTGCGACATAATGGCGGATATAAGACCGTTTCTTTCGGAAATAATGCGAAATTTAAAACAAGCTATAAATTAATTAATAGGAATAATTCGACAACCCATGACTTCCATGTCCCGCGATTAAATAAAGTGGTGACCGAAGCCGCCCCGCTGGAAACCGTAAAAGGTTCTACGCTGGCGGCGAATAAAGACCGTTATACCTGGTACACCCGGGTAGGTTCCGGTACGCAATATCAGGTCGATGCTGAAACGCAAACCCTGACCAAACTGAGCGGCGCATACAAGTGGAAAACCGGCGGGACTATCCTGAACCCGACCTTTGAAAGCTGGCGGCTACGCTGGTACAACTACTCGCCCGATAACCCGGCGGTACAGCCTCTGGATTCCATGTCCAGGTCCGGAGACAGCGGTAGCCCGATGCTGGTTTACGATAATGTCGATAAAATCTGGCGTCTGGCGGGTGTTCTGACCAGTGGTGCCGGTACAGCCCCCTATAACCTGCGCGGATATATTCTGTACCTCCGGGACCAGGAAATCGCCGACGTCCTGGCGAAGAATACCGATCCTTCCGTTACCGATACGGCAGGTGACGGGGATATCGTCTGGTCTGCCGATGCCATTCGCCAGGGTGAGAATGAATGGTCATGGCACGGAGTGGCGGACAGCCTGATTCCGTCCCAAGCCAGTAATGATGAACTGGATGCCTCAAAAGATCTCCGGTTTGAGGGTGACGGCGGCACCATTGTCTTGCAGCAGTCTGTCAATCACGGTGCGGCAAAACTGCAGTTTTCCGGGAATTACCAGGTGGTCAGTCAGCAGGACGAGGATTCCCGCTGGGTCGGCGGCGGTATTGAAGTCGATGAAGGTATGACTGTCGACTGGCAGGTGAACGGGCAGGCGGACGATGCACTTCATAAAATCGGGGCCGGTACATTACTGGTGAATGCAACAGGCGTTAATCCCGGAGCATTAAATACCGGGGACGGCACAGTTATTCTGAATCAGCAGGCTGACAGTGACGGGCAACGCCAGGCTTTTTCCGTCATCACACTGGTCAGTGGCCGGCCGGTCGTCGTGCTCGGCAGCGCCGGGCAGATCAACAGCGAAAATATTCAGTTCGGCTACCGTGGCGGTACACTGGATATGAACGGACAGTCGCTGACATTCAGCGAGATAAAACATAATGATGATGGTGCCCGCCTGCTGAATAATAATGCAGCGCAGGCCTCCGAACTTATCCTGTCAGGTGATCAGCAGACCTTTGCCGAATCACTGGGGTCCGAAGACGCCGGGGGACACTCAATCTGACCACCGAGGGGAGCTGGTTACTCAGCGGCGGAGCAACTCTGGGGACGCTACAGGTCAGTACCGGTGACCTGCAGTTATCCGGACAGCAGGTGTTACATGCCGCTAATGTCCTCTATGACGATGACTGGCTGCCGCAAGAGTACACTGCCGGAACAGCCTTTGTGGCAGAGAACAGTTCACTGACGCTGGCAGAGCACGCCACTGTAGAGACCGACCTCCGGGTAGCGGATAACGCCACGCTCCGCTTATTAGCCCGCAGTACACTCAAAGGCACGACCGTACTGGACGGGGCAGACGCGCAACTGCTTGCAGATATCAGCCAGAATATCAGTACTGCCGGTGAACTGGCTTCGCGGATTGATGCCAATCTCAGTGGTGAGGGGTCTTTACTGAAAACCGGAGAAGGTCGCCTGACACTGGCCGGATATAGCCAGAATAGTGGCGGTATCACCGTCAGTCAGGGAGAGCTGGAAGTCCTTTCCGGGGTGACCGGGGCACTGACACTGCAGTCAGGTACGCTGCTCACCGGGGCCGGCAGTTTCTCAGACGTCTCCGGGGATGCAGATGTCACTTATTATCCCGGGCTGCATTATTCTGCTGGCGAAAGTTCGGTGATGAAAATGAACTCCCTGACGGCCGGTGAAAATAACAGTGTGATCCTCAGGGCCGGGTATTCTCCTGATGCCAGTGACCACTTACTTATTTCCGGTGACCTGAATACCACAGAAAGTTCGCCGCTGCTTATCAGCATCCTCTCACAGGCCGACTGGCAGGATACAGACAGTAATGGTAATCAGCGGGCTGATAATAATGAGGGGATCTCGGTATTACAGGTCGGTGGCGAATCCGATGAAAAACGCGTCAAACTGGCCGGCGAATATGTGGCCCGGGGTGCCTGGGCCTACGGTTTGTATGCGTTTGCCCCCGGGAAATCCAGTGCAAGTGAACGCTTACTTGACGGTGAAGGCAATCAGTTCTGGGATTATCGTTTACAAAACATCCTGCTCGACAGTGAGGGAAACACCATTCCGGTCGGCCCGGAGCCTGAGCAGGAACAAGGCCAGGAACAGGAACAAGAGCAGGAACCTCTGCCGGTCAGACCAGCCACAACGCCTCAGGTCCCCGCCTATATTTCTCTGCCCGGGGCCTTTTCCCGCCTGAGTGAAGATTTACAGCAAATGTTTTCTGACAGCGTACGTGATCCCCGCTCTGCATTTTTTGTCTACGGATATCACAGTAATGAGCGCTATCATTCTGCCGGAAATTTCACAAATTACGGGTATGATTCCACCGCGAAATCCAATGGCTGGATGATGGGCAGTCGCTGGAGCTCTCCCGAAGCCCGGGAACAGCAACTCACATTCGGTCTGGCAGTAAGTAAAGGCTCACTTTCAGTCAAGCCCTCTGCCGCAGATGGCGACAGCCGCAGCAGTGCAGATACTCTCAGCATTAATACCCTGTTACGCTGGCAGAACGATAATGGCTGGCAACTGGAAATCCCTCTCGCTTATACCCGCTTTCGTAGCCATGTCAGCACCGGCTTACGGGGAGAAGTCGCAACACCGGTAGCCAGTAGCTGGCTGACAGGGATAGAGGCCGGGAAAGGCTGGCAATACGGTCATCATCGTCTGACTCCGCAACTGGGCATGCACTGGCAGCAACTGCGGATCCGTTCCTTTACTGATGAGGACAATGCCAGGGTCAGCTATGAAATGCAGCATACGCCTGATTTCAGGGTCGGGGTGAATTACCGGATGACGCTGGGGCGTGTGAGCCTGGGAGCGGATGCCCGCGTTATACTGCGCCCGGGGGCGGCCCGTCAGGTCGTCATTAGTGACGGGCAGACACAAAGCCTGTTCAGCGCCGGTCGTGGCGGAAATAGCCTGCAACTGAATACCGATGCGGCCATCAGTATTACCGATAATCTGCGAATGACAACGCGGGTACAGTATCAGAAACGGCTGGAAAGAGAGGGTATCGATGACTGGAACATCCTTAGCGGGATGGAGTTCACGTTCTGATATCCGGCTCAAAAAAAAAGGGGTCACCTGCCGGTGACCCCTTTTTTTTGCCTGAATCAGCGTCGTTTAATCAGCAGATACAGACTGACAGATAAGAAAGCAGCACTCGGCAGAATAGCCCCGAGGAACGGAGGCAAGCCGTAGACCAGGCTTAACGGACCGAAAATCTTATCCAGGACATAGAACAGAAAACCAAAACTTATCCCGGTGACCACCCGCGTCCCCATCGATACGCTACGCAGCGGCCCAAAGATAAAGGATAACGCCATCAGCATCATGACCGCGACCGACAGAGGCTGAATCGCTTTACTCCACAGATTAAGCTGATAACGTCCGGCTTTCTGCCCACTCTGTTTCAGGTACTTAATGTAATCATTCAGGCCACGGATCGATAAGGAATCCGGGTCCAGCGCGACCACACCCAGTTTTTCCGGCGTCAGTGTCGTTTTCCAGATATCACTGACCCGCTGAGAACCGGTAATTTGTTTCGGATCGGTAAGATTGGATTCATCCACCTGAGTCAGGTCCCACTGGCGGGCAGCCTTATCCCAGACGGCACTGGCCGCATAGCGGACATCGGTCAGACGGCGCTGGTCATTAAAGCGATAAATACTGACGCCACTGAGTTCGTTTTCGTTACTGATGTGAGAAATAAAGATGAAGTTATTACCGTCTTTGGCCCACAGCCCGCCCTGAGTCGACAACAGCGACCCGCCCAGCATTCGCTGTGCACGGTAATTGTGCGCCATCTGGTCACCGGCAGGTGCAACAAACTCACCGATAGCCATCGCCAGAAATACCAGCGGGATCGCCGTCTTCATCACCGAGTACGCAATCTGTAGCCGGGTGAATCCGGCGGCCTGCATCACCACCAGTTCACTGCGCTGAGCCAGGTTCCCCAGCCCCAGCAAGGCCCCCAGCAGGGCCGCCATCGGGAAAAACAATTCCAGATCGGTAGGAACACCCAGTAAGGTGAAGTAACCGGCATCGAGTGCGGTATAAGCACCCTGGCCGGTTTTTCGTAGCTGTTCAACAAACTTGATAATGCCCGATAATGACACCAGCATAAACAGTGTCATCATGATGGTATTGAAAATCGTTTTACCAATATAACGGTCAAGAACTCCAAACATCAGGCTACCTCACTGCGACTGAAACGCGCTCTGAACCGCCGCATTGGCAGCGTATCCCACAGATTCAGCACAATCGCCAGCACGAAATACCCTGCGTTCACTGACCACATCCAGACGGCCGGGTCGAGGCGGCCTTTGGTCGCATTCGAACGGAAAGAGCTTTGAACCAGGAAGAAAATCAGGTACAGCAGCATCGCTGGCAGCATGGAAAGGACACGGCCCTGGCGAGGATTAACCACGCTGAGCGGCACCACCATCAGCGCCATAACCAGCACCGAGAAAATCAGTGTCAGACGCCAGTTCAGCTCTGCCCGGAATGCCGGAGTATGGTTATGCCAGAGCGTAGACAGGGAGGCCTGGTCAGAGTCGTTCGGGTCCAGGGTCGCTTCTTTATACCCCATAACGGCCTGATACTGAGTAAAGTCAGTGATACGGAAATCGCGAAGCATCGCTGTACCTTCAAACCGGGTGCCTTTATCCAGAACCACCGTCTGAGAGCCGTCTGCCTGTTGTTCCATATGTCCGTGATCAGCCAGCACAACGGAAGGCCGGGCATTCCCCTTCGGACGCAATTGGGCCAGGAACACGTTACCGAACTGATTCCCCTTCACGTTTTCGATAAACAGCACCATATTGCCGTCGTTTGAGGTGCGGAACTGCCCTGCGGCAAGCGCCGCGGCCCCCGGGTTAGCCCGGGCATTTTGTGTGACCTGATCCTGGTATCTCGCCGACCAGGGGCCGAGCCAGATGACGTTTACCGCGGCCATGGCCGAGGTGATCAACATCAGGATCAGAGCCGCTTTGACCAGCACATCTTTGCCCAGACCACAGGCATGCATGACCGTGATTTCACTTTCCGTGTAGAGCCTTCCCAGCGTCATCAGGATAGCCAGGAATAAACTTAATGGTAAGATAAGCTCCGCCATCTCGGGCACGCCTAGCCCCAGCAGAGTAAGTACTAAATTTGTCGGGATATCACCGTCGACTGCCGCTCCGAGGATCCTGACCAGCTTCTGACAGAAGAAGATCAGTAACAGGACAAACAGAATGGCGAATTGACTTTTGAGCGTCTCCCGAACCAGATATCTAATGATAATCACGCTAAATACGCCTGTGAAAACTTGTCTTTTTGCAGGAAAGTCGATAGTTTCAACGCTTATTAGCCATTTTACTTCATCAATGGCTGCTATCGTGGCTAAAATTGTATGACCACCTTCTCAGGATACTGAGGCATCGTCCTCAGAATCTTAGCTTATTATGACGCCAATCCACTGTTTGTCATGGCATAACTGTTTCATAATAAGAATAAGAGTTATACATTCTAACGATAGCAAACGCTGTTGTCTTTAAGATTCAGGAGAATACATGGAGTTCAGTGTAAAAAGCGGTAGCCCGGAAAAACAACGCAGCGCCTGTATAGTCGTCGGGGTGTTTGAACCTCGTCGTTTGTCGCCAATTGCCGAGCAACTGGATAAAATCAGCGATGGCTATATCAGCGCATTGCTACGTCGCGGTGAACTGGAAGGCAAAGTTGGCCAGACCCTGTTGCTGCACCATGTGCCTAACATTCTTTCTGAACGCATCCTGCTGATTGGTTGTGGTAAAGAGCGGGAACTGGATGAGCGTCAATATAAACAGATTATTCAGAAGACCATTAATACGCTGAATGACACCGGTTCAATGGAGGCTGTGTGCTTCCTGACCGAACTGCATGTCAAAAGCCGTAACAATTACTGGAAAGTCCGCCAGGCGGTTGAGACAGCAAAAGAGTCTCTGTACAGCTTTGATCAGCTGAAAAGCAACAAAGCCGAGCCTCGTCGTCCGTTACGTAAAATGGTCTTCAACGTCCCTACCCGTCGTGAACTGACCAGCGGTGAGCGTGCTATTCAGCATGGTCTGGCAGTATCCGCCGGGGTGAAAGCAGCAAAAGATCTCGGCAACATGCCGCCAAACATCTGTAATCCGGCGTACCTGGCGTCTCAGGCACGACAACTGGCGGATGCCTATAGCCAGAACATCACCACCCGCGTCATCGGCGAACAGCAGATGAAAGAGCTGGGGATGAATGCTTATCTGGCGGTCGGTGCCGGTTCGCAGAATGAATCGCTGATGTCGGTTATCGAATATAAAGGACATCCTGACGCCGATGCGCGGCCGATTGTTCTGGTCGGTAAAGGGCTGACCTTCGATGCCGGCGGCATCTCGCTCAAGCCTGCGGAAGGCATGGACGAAATGAAGTATGATATGTGCGGCGCGGCCACCGTCTACGGTGTGATGCGCATGGTCGCCGAGCTTAAACTGCCACTGAACGTGGTCGGCGTGCTGGCCGGGTGTGAAAACATGCCTGACGGCCGTGCATTACGTCCGGGCGATGTCCTGACCACTATGTCCGGGCAAACGGTTGAAGTGCTGAATACCGATGCCGAAGGGCGTCTGGTGCTGTGCGATACTCTGACTTATGTCGAGCGTTTTGATCCGGAAGTCGTGGTGGATGTTGCCACCCTGACCGGCGCATGTGTGATAGCATTGGGCCATCATATCAGCGGACTGTTGTCTAACCATAACCCGCTGGCGCACGAGCTGATCAGTGCTTCTGAGCAGTCCGGTGACCGCGCATGGCGTCTGCCGATGAGCGATGAGTATCAGGATCAGCTGGAATCCAACTTCGCGGATATGGCAAACATCGGCGGCCGGCCTGGCGGTGCTATCACTGCCGGATGTTATCTGTCCCGCTTTACCCGCAAATATAACTGGGCGCACCTGGATATTGCAGGTACTGCATGGCGTTCAGGTAAAGCCAAAGGCGCAACCGGTCGTGCGGTTCCTCTGCTGTCACAGTTCCTGCTGAACCGTGCCGGTCTGGGCACCGACGAGTAAGGTTGTACCGGCAGTCCCCTGCTGAGCCGGGGGCTGTCCTGCCGGTATCTTCACGGCAGAAACCGGATTACCCTGAGTGACCCTGGTCACTCTTTTTACTTCATGGAATACAGGCAATCGCATGAAAAATGCCACCTTTTACCTTCCCGGCCCCGATACACCACACGAGCCCCTGTCTGCAGTTGAAGCCATGGCCTGTGAACTGGCCGCGGCGCGCTGGCGTGAGGGTAAGCGTATTCTGGTGGCCTGTGAAAACGAAGCGCAGGCCGTCCGTCTGGACGAAGCGCTCTGGCAGCGACCGGCGGATTCCTTTGTGCCCCATAATCTGGCCGGTGAAGGGCCACGTTATGGCGCACCGGTTGAACTGGCGTGGCCGGAAAAACGGGGGAATGCCTCCCGCGACCTGCTGATCACCCTGCTCCCGTGGTTTGCAGATTTTGCTACCGCTTTCCATGAAGTGATAGACTTTGTCCCTGATGAAGAATCTTTGAAGCAGCTGGCGCGTGACCGCTATAAAGCGTATCGCAGCGTCGGTTTCCAATTGAATACGGCAACCCTACCGGCGCCAAAAACGACATAGCAGAAATGGAAAAAACATATAATCCGCAAGAGATAGAACAGCCGCTTTACGAGCACTGGGAAAAGCAAGGCTACTTCAAACCGAATGGTGATGAGAGCCAGGAAAGCTATTGCATCATGATCCCGCCGCCGAATGTTACCGGCAGCCTGCATATGGGTCACGCATTCCAGCAGACTATCATGGATACCATGATCCGCTATCAGCGGATGCAGGGGAAAAATACCCTGTGGCAGGCAGGTACTGACCACGCCGGTATCGCTACCCAGATGGTCGTTGAGCGCAAGATTGCCGCTGAAGAAGGTAAAACCCGTCAGGATTACGGCCGTGATGCGTTTATCGATAAAATCTGGCAGTGGAAAGCCGAATCCGGCGGAACCATCACCCGTCAGATGCGCCGGCTGGGTAACTCCGTGGACTGGGAGCGTGAGCGCTTCACCATGGATGACGGGTTATCGAATGCGGTAAAAGAAGTCTTTGTCCGTCTGTATAAAGAAAATCTGATTTATCGTGGCAAGCGTCTGGTGAACTGGGATCCGAAACTGCGTACCGCGATTTCAGACCTGGAAGTGGAAAACCGCGAGTCAAAAGGCTCAATGTGGCATATCCGTTACCCGCTGGCCGACGGAGCCACTACCGCCGAAGGTAAAGATTACCTGGTGGTTGCGACCACGCGTCCGGAAACCCTGCTGGGGGATACCGGGGTTGCCGTTAACCCTGAAGATCCACGCTATAAAGACCTGATTGGCAAATACCTGGTATTACCGCTAATCAACCGTCGTATTCCGATTGTCGGTGATGAACATGCCGATATGGAAAAAGGTACCGGTTGCGTAAAAATCACTCCGGCACACGATTTCAATGACTACGAAGTCGGGCGTCGCCACCAGCTGCCAATGATCAATATTCTGACCTTTGATGGCGATATCCGCACTCAGGCACAGGTGTATGATACGAACGGCGAAGAGAGCGACGTTTATGATGGCGCCATCCCTGCGGAATTTGCCGGCCTGGAACGTTTTGCGGCCCGTAAAGCCATCGTGGCCGCAGTGGAAGTTGCCGGTCTGCTGGAAGAAATTAAGCCTCATGATCTGACCGTACCTTACGGTGACCGTGGTGGTGTCGTTATCGAACCGATGCTGACCGATCAGTGGTATGTCCGTACCGCTCCGCTGGCGAAGGTTGCAGTAGAAGCCGTAGAAAACGGTGAGATCCAGTTCGTTCCTAAGCAGTACGAGAATATGTATTTCTCATGGATGCGTGATATCCAGGACTGGTGTATCTCGCGTCAGTTATGGTGGGGTCACCGTATTCCGGCCTGGTACGATAACGACGGTAATGTCTATGTAGGTCGTACTGAAGCGGAAGTTCGTGCCGAAAACAATCTGCCGGAAGATGCGGAACTGCGTCAGGACGAAGATGTGCTGGACACCTGGTTCTCTTCAGGTCTGTGGACTTTCTCTACCCTGGGCTGGCCGGAAAATACGGAAGCACTGCGGACATTCCACCCGACCAGCGTCGTGGTCAGTGGCTTCGACATTATTTTCTTCTGGATTGCGCGCATGATCATGCTGACCATGCACTTTATGAAAGATGAAAACGGCAAGCCTCAGGTTCCGTTTAAAACGGTCTATATGACCGGGCTTATCCGTGATGACGAAGGACAGAAAATGTCCAAGTCGAAGGGTAACGTTATCGATCCGCTGGATATGGTGGACGGGATTTCCCTGCCGGAGCTGATCGAAAAACGTACCGGCAACATGATGCAGCCTCAGCTGGCGGAAAAAATCCGCAAGCGTACCGAGAAGCAGTTCCCGGATGGCATTGAGCCTTCAGGGACAGATGCCCTGCGTTTCACCCTGGCGGCACTGGCGTCGACCGGTCGTGATATCAACTGGGATATGAAGCGTCTTGAAGGCTACCGTAACTTCTGTAACAAGCTGTGGAACGCCAGCCGTTTCGTGCTGATGAATACGGAAGACCAGGATTGCGGCTTTAACGGTGGCGAGAAAGTTCTGTCACTGGCTGACCGCTGGATCCTGAGCGAATTTAACCGCACCGTAAAAGCCTACCGCGAGGCACTGGACAGCTATCGTTTCGATATCGCGGCCAGCCTGCTGTATGACTTTACCTGGAACCAATTCTGCGACTGGTACCTGGAACTGACCAAGCCGGTGATGAACAATGGCAGCGAAGCCGAGCTTCGTGGTACTCGTCATACGCTGGTCACCGTACTGGAAGAATTACTGCGTCTGGCACATCCGATCATTCCGTTTATCACCGAGACCATCTGGCAACGTGTGAAGGTGCTGACCGGTAACAGCGATGACACCATCATGCTGCAGCCGTTCCCGGCCTGGGAAGCGGATAAAGAAGATGCGCAGGCACAGGCAGATATCGAGTGGATCAAGCAGGCCATCATCGCCGTCCGTAATATTCGTGCAGAGATGAATATTGCCCTGAGCAAGCCTCTGGATCTGTTATTACGCGGTGCAACGGAAGACGTTATTCGCCGCGTGGGTGAAAACCGTAACTTCCTGAAGCGTCTGGCCCGTCTGGAGAGCCTGACTCTGCTGTCAGCCGATGATAAAGGACCGGTCTCGGTCACCAAGCTGGTGGAAGGTGCTGAGTTGCTGATCCCGATGGCCGGTCTGGTCAACAAGGAAGCGGAGCTGGAGCGTCTGGCAAAAGAGCAGACCAAAGTGGACGTAGAGATTGAAAAAATCAATGCGAAGCTGTCCAACGAAGGTTTTGTTGCCCGTGCCCCGGCGGCGGTTGTTGAAAAAGAGCGTGAGCGCTTAGCCGACCTGCAGCAGGCCAAAACCAAACTGACCGAACAGCAGGCAGTAATTGCTGCACTGTAAGTGAGGTTGAGTAAAAGAGAAAGCCGGGCATGTCCCGGCTTTTTTGTCTCCGTGGTCTGAAAACCGGCGGATATAGTGGCCGCTCTGCCTGAGAGGCATTGATTAACAACTCCGCCATCGCCTGAAGTATTTTAAATTATCAGATACACGAAACCGGCATTATTTATGTGTCCGTTCAATCGGTTTTTGTTATAACAGACATCCGTTGTCCGGTATCTGACGCAAGAGATATGTCTATGCGACTCTTGAGTACGTACGGCTATTCATCCGTCAGCCGTCTCCCGGGGATCAGGGAAACGGCGACAGCCCGGCATTATTTGCTCATCTGCCGGTAAAATCCTGACAACGGAAAAGCCTTATCATAAAACCATCCCGAAAAGGTATTTCAAATGGAATTGACTCAGTTTATTAATGGAAAACGTATAATAGTACGCAGGTGCAACCCCTACCCTGCCCGCCGGGTCGCTGTGATTAGTCACGGGAGATTTGTACCTTCATATTTTATTTTCGGCAGCATGACGATGATGACACATATACCGCCCAATGTGACGGCTAACTGGTATGTCAGGCATGGCGAAACTATCTCAAACCGTCAGGTCATGGGCCTGTATGAGCAGTTACAGAGGAACGATTCACCTTCACCGATAAAAGATTATTCAGGGAGAAGTGTAGTAAAAAACTACATGCTGCGAGCCGATATGGCGGTAGGACGTGCATGTACTCCCCGCCCCGGTGGCCACTGTGATGTTATCCTTCCGGTCGATACTATCACTACTCAGCATATTTTTGATGCCGTCAGAACAGGTGAATTGCCTTATCGCGAAATCCATTTTCTCTCCTGCAGAGCTATGCGATTCACATCGTCGGGGATCTGATTGATTTATAAATAGCGATAACAGGCACCGGCACTGAATACACAGCCCGGAGTGCAGAGGGCGCGACCATGCGCCCCCTGCCCGGTCGCCCGCAGCGGGGCTAAGGCAGTATGCCTTATTATAAAGCGAACGGAATACTCACCGTGCTGACACAAATAAATTATCCGGTTCCCCGGTTATCCGCTCTGAGCTTTTTCCGCCCGTTATACGTACTGTGTAAGTAGCTTAATAGATTCGGATACGCTCAAAGGCTATAACGTCACTATCAAGAGGTGACTTATGAGTGGACGATAAATTACTCCTTAAGCTAATCAGTGCATATATCGCCTATTTCATCGACAGCAATTTGTCATAGTCAGGGTCAATGCGGGGAATTTCCGAACAACTTCCATCCGGGTATATTGCCGTCCAATTATCAGTTTTAACGGGTGGTTCCAGGGTAACAATCCTAGTCAGGTGAACAATCGGTTTAATAGATATATGATTAGTATCGTCAAGCCGGAAACGCCTACGCCACTTTTCAGTGGCTGTATCACCACCGAAAAATTTCATACTAATATCGTTAATAGTGAATTTTGTTATCATCGGAAAAAAATTTGTCTTTATATCCAGAGCCCCGGAGACATTCCGTGCCCTGCCAGTCCCATAGCCATCACTGAGACCATAGTCCCCGAAATCAAAGATATAATTTGTTTCGATAACCTTTTTTCCCTTCACCAGAGGAGCATCGTCCGCGATCCTGAAGCTCACTTTCAGCGAGTTCAGTTGCCACTGACACGGACCGCCACCATCTATAGCAACCCGCAGACGCCGGACATTATCACCATCAGGTACACCGAATGTCCGCTCAACGTCGTTATAGCCTGGTATATCATGCGGCTCATTGCTGGAGTTATAGCGGACAGATTTGCACTGCACCGAACGGTATAGCAGCTCAGCGGGCTGCAGCAAACTTCCCTCAGGGACCCGAAAAGTCACATCCACCCACTTTGTGCCAGCAGGAGGAGAGAGAGTCCGGTCCGGGCGATTATCACAGCCGGAAAGCAGCGTCATAGCGCACGCAATGACAGCGATTTTACTGAGAGAATTCAACTTCTTCCTCCGTTACCGCCGCAAAGCGCAGCAGGGCATTTTTCCCTGTTTCTTCTGCCTGTGTTCGCCTCAGCGTCACCGACAACATATCCTGAAGTGCCAGAAACTGGCGGTTACGTTCAACCTCTTCCGGGTTACTGTAGGCCGCGCCTTTCTTAACCTCCTCCCGGAACATAACCCGCATCTCTTTCCTAACCATGTCCCTGGCCGGATCGGCCAGTTCCAGCAACTGATTGTGGATGTAGGGCAGGTACCGGTGTGTCATCGAATGGCTGCGGGGGTCGGTTCCGATACCGTTCAGGGCCGGGTTAGTATTCTGCGGAAAGGTCTTTGCCAGGCTGGCCGGATTAAGACACCGGATAAACGCCGCCTGATGCTCACCGGTAGATTTCAGACAATCTTCATTCAGGGACGGCACCACATACAGCTTGGTGGCTACAAAATGCCGGGTATATGCCTGCCCGTCGACCAGACTTTTCCGGTAAGAACTGGCGGCCCGCATCGCGCACTGCTGCGCCCGGAAAAATATCACCGTACTGCCATGATGCCAGTAAGGATCTTTTTTCTCCATAAGCCCTACAGACTGGTATGTCAGATCCCTTACCGCCACGCTGAATCCGGCTGCGGTGGTCAGTGACCAGTCAAATCCCAGCTTGTCACCCAGCGGCCCCCACTTCTCGTAGAACATATTATCGAGATCGGCATCCGGCGGGATCTGCGTGATGGTGTCATTGTCGTTGACATGCCGGTAATGCGTGATGCCGCCAAGAGAGACGATCGCCGCGCGGGTAAAGGTTCTTGGCATCCCGTAGCTATACAGTACAGGGCTAAAGGCTTTCATCTCAGAAGCATATAACAGCGCCAGTGCCCCGCCCAGACTGTGGCCACAAATAAATAAGGGCTTGTGCTTTTTTATTATTGTTTTTAGAGCATTAAATTTATCTTCAAACTTCCTATTAACCAGCTGATAGGCTTCCAAAAAACCACCGTGCACGCTCCCTGCCCCGGCCAGCTCCGGCAGACACCGCTTCGGGGCAAAGGACAAATCGGTCAGGAGGTTCAGCAGGCTGTCGGTACCACACCAGGCGACCAGCACATGCGCAGCACATTCCACCGTAAACAGGCGGGTATCACCTTCCCCCCCTTCCCCGGTGTTCAGGTAGACCGGAGGCTGATACCTTTCCCGGAACGGCACATCCACTGATAGTGTGTGAAAATAATTCGGGTATTTCGCAAGCTGCGGCAGGCAAGACATATCCTGACACTTCCGCCGGAAAAAATAATCGATTGTCGGGTTCTTAGCCTCAGCGGAATACGCCAGATCGGCCATGATGCCCAGGTTCAGCGCGTTCGCCAGATCATAGTCTTTCGTATCATGCAGGGACAACACCCACGCCCGGAACGGGCAGATTTCTATCACATGACGCTGCTCCAGCACATCCCGCGCAATTTCCGTCCCTTTCAGCGCCTTTCCTGGCGGAAAATGGAACACCGGTGGCTCAGCCCCGTCCCAGCCCGGCATTTCCGGCAACCGGTCGCACAGTTCCCCGATGGTCACATAGTGATGGTGGTGGCCGGCGGCCTCCGCTTTCTCCTGCACGTCTGAGCGCCAGTTCATGTCCCGCGTCTCACGACGAAAGGCGTTTCCGCTCACCGGCTGGCTGTTCGGGTTTCTCCGGAGGCCCAGCGGCCGCTGCTCCATGATATCGGCCAGCTGCTGCCCGTCCGTTTTCACGTTTACAGCCAGCCAGTACAGGTCGTCGAACCGCACCAGACCCTGACGGTCAGTGATGCCGGCGGGCGGATTCGGGGGAGGTGTGGGATCAAACCAGGTATGGTCATCCCTGGCCCACAGCGCCAGTTCCGCCGCCGTAGCCAGCGGATGATATTCCAGCTGGACCTTCAGGCCGGATACCGGCTGGTTGCCCTCGTCCACAAACTGAAGCTCCAGCCAGTAAAGCTTCTGCTTTCCGCATGTCACAGTCTTAGACGTCGGTATAAGGCTGGTGAAACAAGTGTTATCGGCGGTCATCACTATACTCATTCCCTGTATTTTGAGTGGTTAAAATCAGCCCATCCGCTTCCTGACAGGACTTAGCTCAAATTACCTCCACAGTTCCAACGGTGGCTCCGGATAGTCACGTTCTTGTGTCAGTTCGTTCTGACGCTGTTCATGCACCACTCGCACATACGCTGCCACCACCTCGTACTTACCGGCTCAAATAACTCAGTTGTCCGCTCAGCCACTTGTTATCCCGGGCATAAGACCACACATCGTCTGCAATTCCCCGAAGGGGCTATCTCACTCGTCCGGCCTGATCGGGCAATTCAGCTATAGCTGTTCTAAGGCGCTCAGCAACCGGATTTTCTGCCCTGTTATGCTCCCCTCAGCGTGCTGGCGCTCTCGCGGTAGGTAATCGACAGGCCCGGCCCCTTCGCCAGTGCGGGTTTCGGGGCGGAGCCCTTAACCAGTCATGGAGCGCTAGCGGAGTGTATGCTACGGCGCAGTCGTGATGCAGGAAAGTGCTTCATGTGACAGGTGTGATATGTCTCCCAGGAGTAATCGCAATACTCGCCTCCTGGCTCATTCGTTCACTCATTTTCAGCCATGAAGCTACTGCGGGTTTAAAAAATTACAGATGAACCTAACACTCACAACCCTGAGACAAAAATCTCCCGGTTTTCTCCGGGCTACCAATCCGGTGAATTACCGCGACATCGCACCGCTGAGCGAGCGAATGTGGCCAGGGCGAGCCGCAGGGACGCGGCGAGAGGTCATGCTGAGCAGGAGCGAATCATGACCGGTCCGTAAAGGACATATGAGTAAGTGAAGGTACCGCGTAGCGGCGGGCAGGCTTGTCGCAAGGCCGGGAGTGCAGAGGGCGCGGCCATGCGCCCTTTGCCCGGTCGCCCGCAGCGGATTACAGGCAGCATGCCTTATTATAAAGCGAACGGAACACTCACCGCGCTGATTAAAAAACACACAGATGAACCGAACACTCACAACCCTGAGATAAAAATCCCCCGGTTTTCACCGGCTCCCCAATCAGCCACTTTCCCTTACCCTCCGGGGCAAGGTATCATCCCTGCCGACCCCGAAACCCGGAGAAAGGCCGACATGGACCCGCGAAAAATTATTGTTGAACTCTACCCCGCGCTGACCCCGGAACTGCAAAAAGCCGCGGAGTTTGTCCTGGAACACAGCAGCGAGCTGGTGGTGCTGTCAATGCGCGCCTTTGCCGGGAGTGCAGGCGTTAAACCTGCCACTCTGCTGCGGCTGGCTCAACGCCTGGGGTATCAGGGCTGGGGGGAACTCAAATCGGCCTTTATACAATCCCTGGGACTGGCGGATGATAGCTATGCTTCACGGGCCTACGGATTGCAGGATAAAGAACAGCACCCGGCGTTGTATGATGAAGTCTTCTCTGCCTTCGGTACTAACCTGCAACAGACCAGGGATAATAACCGGGAAGCCCTGGAGCAAGCCGTTACCCTGCTGGATAATGCCTCACATGTCTATATCTGCGGATTCCGCGCCAGCTTCTCTGTCGCCTGGTCACTGCATTATATTTATCGTCTCTTTCACCGGCACGTCTCGCTGATTGACGGGCTGGCCAATAATCAGGAGATTTTTACCCGGGAGATCAGTGCCGATGATGTGGTGATGATCAGCGGTTTCGCGCCTTACTCCCGCGAAACGCTGCAAATCATCGCGTATGCACAAGCTGCCGGGGCGACGCTGATTGCAGTGACAGATTCGGCAGTGTCCCCGCTGGCACAGGCGGCTGCCTGTACCCTGCTTTTTTCCACCCATAGCCCGTCATTTTTCCCCTCTGTTGTTTCTGCGATGGGACTTGCCGAATGTCTTATGGCTGCGCTGGTCGCCAGACATGGCGAAGACGCTATCCGTCGCATAGAAAGTGCTGAACGCTATCTGATTGATTCCGGGACCTATATCCTCCCCGGGAAACAGAGCTCCTAAAAATGATCCATTTGAATCATTAATTGATTGAATGATTCAAATGGATCTGAGAGTATGATCCCTGTCCGGGGGGGAGTTCCCCTGCTTATCGCCGCCACAGGATCACTATGAGCCATATTATTCACCGCAGTCTGAAGGTTACCCCCCCTGTTGCCGCCTCTGCACAAGGGGTGTGGATCACCGATCGTTCCGGAAAACGTTACCTTGATGCCTGCGGCGGAGCAGCCGTTTCCTGCCTGGGTCATGGTCATCCTGATGTGCTGGCGGCCCTGCATCAGCAGATTGATACGCTGGCTTATGCACATACCGGATTTTTTACCAGTGATGCCGCGGAGCAACTGGCCGACCAGTTGGTACGTACGGCTCCCGGGGATCTGAATTCTGTTTATTTCGTTTCCGGGGGTTCTGAAGCGGTAGAAACGGCACTGAAACTGGCCAGGCAGTATTGCGTGGAAACCGGGCAACCTGAAAAAACCACCTTTATCGGCCGCCGTCAGAGCTACCACGGGAATACGCTGGGTGCCCTCGCCGTCGGAGGCAATGAGTGGCGTCGTAAGCAATTTGCCCCTCTGCTGATGGATGTGGCGCGGGTCTCTGCCTGTAATGCCTACCGTGATCGCCTGCCGGAAGAAAGCGAACAACAGTATACCCAACGTCTGCTGAACGAACTGGAACAGACCATTCTTGATACCGGTGCGGACAAAATTATCGGTTTTATCGCCGAAACCGTCAGCGGCGCCACGACCGGTGCTGTACCGCCGACCCCGGGGTATTTCGCGGGGGTAAGGAAACTTTGTGACAAATATGGCCTGTTGTACATCGCTGATGAAGTGATGTGCGGTATGGGCCGGACCGGAACACTGCATGCTTTTGAACAGGACAATGTGGTCCCGGATATCGTAACAGTGGCGAAAGGACTGGGCGGCGGATATCAACCGATTGGCGCCGTACTGGTCAGCGATAAAGTTATGGAACCGCTGCGTAACGGTAGCGGAATGTTCCAGCATGGTCATACCTATATCTGCCATCCTACCGCCGCCGCGGCAGCGCTGGCCGTCCAGCAGGTGATCGAGCGGGAAAACTTATTGAGTCGCGTGCAACACCAGGGAAATTATCTGCTACAGCAATTACATGCCGAACTGGCCGGTCTGGATTTTGTCGGAGATACCCGCGGACGCGGATTATTCGCCGGCGTCGAACTGGTCAGGGATAAAATAACAAAAACGGCATTCGATCCTGCACACAAATTGCATGCTGCCATCAAAAGTGCCTGCCTGGAAAAAGGACTGATGGTCTACCCGATGGGCGGTACGATTGACGGACAGCAAGGGGATCACATCCTTATTGCTCCGCCTTTTATTATTGAACAGTCGCAGCTCGATTTTGTGGTGGGCACACTGAAACAGGTCATTATCCGGGAAACCGCTAAAGCGGCGGGACAGTCATGATGGCACGAACTCACCGCCTGCCTGACCTGGCCCCGGAAGCGTGGACGCCCGGACAACGTCTCTTAGCAGAAGAGGTGATCAATGGCCCGCGGGGGGCACTGCTGCCCCCGTTTCTGGCATTGCTGCGCAGTCCCGAGCTGATGTCACATGTCCAGCGTTTGGGCGAGTATCTGCGCTACCGGAGTGCCATCGGACAAAGGCTTTCCGAGCTGGCGATTCTGCTCACCGCCAGGCACTGGTCTCAGCCGGTGGAGTGGGAGATCCATGCGCCGGTGGCACAGCAACAGGGGATTTCTGCCGCCGCTATTCTGGCGATCCGCAATCAGCAACAACCTGCCCCGGATGACTTAGCCGCAGATGAATGGCTGGTGTACCACTTCTGTCAGCAGTTACACCGACAGCAGGAAGTCAGCGATAGCCTGTGGCATGAAGCAGTGAGCCATTTTGGTGAAACTGCCGTGATGGATCTGATTGGCGTCAATGGCTATTACTCTCTGCTCGCTATGGTCATGAACTGTGCCGGAACGCCCCCCTCGTCAATGCCTGACGGTTTTTAGTCAACCGCCGGGAGGCACCAAAAAGATCCTCCCGCTTCCAAAATGGGGCACCAAAAAAGTGCCCCCCGAACATATCACCCTATAAGTAAAAGTTATTGCCCCTTTTTTCTGAAATCTGTCAGCCGTGAGTCGCCGGGTAATATTAAAAAACATTAAAAATCATAATATTACTTTTCACTCTCCTTTTTTATCAGAAAGTAAAAATAGTGGCACATATATTGCTTTTATCACTATGACTGACACACATCATCCGATCTATACAAAGGAATCGCTATGCTGAAAACAATAAATACTGTCGGGATTTCATTAGCTTTACTGGCCGGAGCATTCAGTTTTAATGCGATGGCAAAAGATAAGTTAACCGTCGGCGTGGATACTGCGTTTGTTCCGTTTGAATTTAAACAAGGCGATAAGTACGTCGGATTTGATATCGATTTGTGGAATGCCATTGCGAAAAAAATGGACGTCGATTACACCCTGCAACCGATGGATTTCAGTGGTCTGATCCCGGGTCTGCAGTCGCGTAATATCGATGTTGCCATGGCGGGTATCACCATTACACCGGTTCGCGCTCAGGTCGTGGATTTCAGCTCCCCATACTATAACGCTGACCTGCTGATGGCAGTGAAAAGCTCAGCGACCGGCATCACTAAGTTCAGTGATCTGGCCGGTAAACGTGTTGGCCTGAAACAAGGGACTGCGGCAGCCAGCTTTATGAAAGCACACGTAAAAGCCGATTACGTTGAGTTCCCGAACATCGACAATGCTTACCTCGATCTGCAGGCCGGTAATATTGATGCCGTTGTTCACGACTCACCAAACGTTCTTTACTACGTGAAAACAGCCGGTGACGGAAAAATTAAAGCCACCGGTGAAACCGACAGCGTGCTGCCGCAGCAGTATGGTTTTGCCCTGCAGAAAAACAGCCCTTACACCGCCCGTGTCGATGCTGCACTGAAAGCATTACGTGCTGACGGTACCTATAACAAAATTTATCTGAAATGGTTCGATAAAGAACCTAAGTAAGTTTTTGGGCCAGCGATGGCTGGCCCCGTTTTTTTACACTGTACGGGTAATACTATGAATTTTGACATCAGTTATGTCTGGCAAGCCGTGCCAATACTCTTGCAAGGGTTAAAGCTGACCCTCTTTATTTCTATTGTCGGCCTGATGGGCGGCTTTGTTATCGGCCTGGCTGCCGGTGTTTGTCGCGCACTGGGCGGCAGGGTGTCAAAAGCGTTATCACTGGTTTTTGTCGAACTTATCCGCGGCACCCCGATTATGGTGCAGGTGATGTTTATTTACTTCGCCCTGCCGTTAGCGCTGCCGGTTCACATTGAACCGATCACCGCCGCTGTCGTCACGATTATGATTAACTCCGGCGCTTATATTGCTGAGATCACCCGTGGCGCGATTTTATCGATTAATAAAGGTTTTAAAGAAGCCGGACTGGCCATGGGATTATCTTCCCGCGCCACCACATGGCATATCATCATGCCCCTGGCTCTGCGTCGTATGATCCCGGCGCTCGGTAATCAGTGGATCATCAGTATTAAAGACACCTCACTGTTTATCGTGATTGGGGTGGCTGAACTGACCCGTCAGGGCCAGGAAATTATTGCCGGAAACTTCCGCGCACTCGAAGTATGGACAGCGGTAGCAGCACTTTATCTGATTGTGACTCTGTGTCTGAGCTTCCTGCTTAAAAGACTGGAAAAAAGGATGCATATCTTATGAGTATGGTTGAATTTCAAAATGTCTCGAAAAATTTTGGCTCAACACAGGTGCTGCATGATATCAATCTGAAGATTGATGCCGGCGAAGTCGTGGTGATCATTGGCCCGTCCGGGTCCGGTAAATCAACGTTATTACGCTGTATCAACAAACTGGAAGAGATCTCTTCCGGCGCACTTATCGTCGCCGGAATGCATATGACCGACCCGCACGTGAATGAATGTGATATTCGTCGTGAAGCCGGCATGGTCTTCCAGCAGTTTCACCTGTTCCCGCATCTGACGGCGCTGGAAAACGTGATGTTTGGCCCTCTTCGTGTCCGCCATACCAGCAAAGCGGAAGCCCGTGAGCAGGCGATGGCACTGCTGACACGTGTCGGTCTGGCAAGCCGGGCCGATCACTACCCTTCAGAGCTTTCCGGCGGCCAGCAGCAACGTGTTGCCATCGCCAGAGCCCTGGCGGTGAAACCCCAGATGATGCTGTTTGATGAACCAACCTCTGCACTGGACCCTGAATTACGCCATGAAGTGCTGCAGGTGATGCGCTCTCTGGCCGAAGAAGGCATGACCATGGTGATTGTCACCCATGAAATCGGCTTTGCCCGCGATGTTGCCTCTCGCCTGATCTTTATTGATGGCGGAACGATTGCAGAAGACGGCGAGCCGGCAGAACTGATCGAGAGCGGTAAAGGCTGCGCGCGTTTGCAGGAATTCCTGCAGCACGTATCGTAATCTTTCCGGACAGGCACCCGTTTATGAAAAAACTCACATTCCGTGGCGATACCTTCACTATCGGAAAACAACTGGGCCAGGCGGGGCACACTGCCTGGCACCAGGAGCTTACGCTGACGCCTCTGTGGCAGACTGTCACCGCCCTTAAAGATTCCGCACAGGCACAGGCCATGGCGGCGGCAGTAAAGCTGCACTATCCGGACATCTGGCTTGAAATTGAGGGCCTGGCTTGCGGGCTGGAGGCGGATACTGATGAAGTGTTTGCCTGGAACTGTCGCGGGGATCTGGTACGTTCCACGTCCGATGGTTGTACCACCCTGGCCGGGCGTAATGAACATGATGACATCGTCATTGCACATAATGAAGATGGCTTCCCGCAGTTACGTGATGCGTGTTTCCTGGCAGAGGTGATACCGGATCAGGGCGTGTCTTACCTGAGTTTCGCCTACCCCGGCTCTCTGTGCGGACATACGTTTTCTGTAAATCAGTACGGCATTGTCAATACCGTCAATAATATCCGTGCGATTGAACGCCCTGAGGGACTGCCTCGTCAGGTACTGGCCAGAGCGGCGCTGAATGCTGTGAGCCTGGACCAGGCGGTAGCAGTTCTTACCTCTCCGGACCGGGCAGGCGCATTCCATCACATGCTGGCCAGTGCCGGTGATTCGCGGATCTTCAGTATTGAAGCGACCGGCACTGGCTGCAGTATTCTGCCGTTAAAAGTCAGTACCGGACACGCGAATCATCTGGTCCATCCGCAACAGCAGGCGACGGAACAGGTGATCACCGACAGTTCTGCGGCGCGTCAGCAGGTGATTGAAGCATTGCTGGCTACAGACGAGACACTGTCGGCTAAGCGTAGCCTGATGATCCTTTCTGACCAGAGTCAGGAGGCACTTCCGGTTTACCGCCTGGCGGCAGATGACCCGGATCAGGAAAATACCCTGGCGACAGCGTTGTTTGAACTCAGTGATGAGGGCGTCAGCTGGTCAGTCTATGGTAAGGATCGCCAGCAACCGGTACTGAAAGGTAACATCTTACGCGGCTCAGCGACGATCTGAACCCCGGGTATTTTGTCAGAGGCTGCTATCGCAGCCTTTTTTATTGTGCCCGGGCCACCCGCAACTCCGCAGTTATCCCTTGCCGGTATGCATACTGACTTTCTGAATACCGGATAAAGATCACCCTCAGTCGGCCATGGCTCTGCCTGGCGTGAGTGCATCACCGGTGGTTTAAGGAAAAAATACAGAGTGAAAGACATTGAGTTCGCAGGGAGAGTGGGTCTGCTACCAGGCTGCCGGCAGGCAGCCCGTGGTTAACTCACTGGTAGGAAGGAAACTTATTTATTCAGTTCAGCCGTCATATGCACACAGTTTTTCACGGTCGCTTCGGTAATTCTGTAAGAGTCACCGCTCTTATGCGCCTGCGCCGCGATTTGTGCTTCAGCATCATCCAGTGTCCCGGCGGTGGTGGTGATAGTCTGAGCAAAGGTGCCGAAAGAAATCAGAGAAAGGGCGGCAACTGCAACGAAAGTTTTGACAGAGTTCATAAGGATTACCTTTATTCATCTTCACGATAAGGGCCGGTATGGCCCCGATGCGCTGCATGATAGACCGGCAGAGGTACGCTTAAAAGCTGAACGATTTGCTGATCTTATTCAAATAAAATGAATGTCTCTGTGCTATCACGGGCAAGATCTGCAGCCAGAGGGCGTTCCCGGGAACAGAGAACGCTTCAGGCCGTGATCACGGGGCCGCTATGGAAACGTAATTCACTGTCAGCGTCAGTGATCAGCCGGGCTTCCGCTTCACCAATCGTTTGTATCCGGGCCGTAATATCATAAGGCGAAATCTGCCAGGCCAGTGCGAGGTAATCCTGATAATGGCGGGCTTCGGAACGCAGCAGCGACCGATAAAAGCTGGCCAGCCCGGGTTCCAGATAAGGAGCCAGCGCATAAAAGCGTTCGCAGGAGCGTGCTTCAATATAGGCACCACAGATAAGCTTATCGATTAGCGTGTCTGGTTCATGCGTTGTCACTTCACGCAATAATCCCTTCGCATAACGGCTGGCGGTGATTTTATGATACTCAATGCCACGGGACTGCATGATCTCCAGTACCTGATAAAAGTGATGTAATTCTTCTTTAATTAACAACACCATTTTATCAATCAGGTCATCTGCGCCGGGAAAAGCGTCATGCCGGGTAATGTTTTTCCCCAGATGGCGATGGGCATGAATAAAATCACTGTCCGGATGCTCACGGTAGACAAAATTTTCGTACGGTGCCAGCCAGCGCATCAGGGTTTCCGCGCCGGGTTTATCGGCAACGTATTTACGGATAAGCCACGCCGCAGTCTGGGCCGCTTTCAGTTCACAGGTCAGGTGATCGGTTAATAATAGCGGCAGGTTTTCCGGTCTGGATGCTTCATCAATCCAGGCCTGTGGCGTCCGGCAATGTAAAAACTGTAACAGGGGAGCAACGAGAGCGGCGTAATTCATGGTTCAGTGACTTTGAAAATCAGGGCGGATAAAACGCCCTGGCCTCACGATACCGTCAGACCAGGGGAAAAATACCGTCAGAAGAGACCGGTCAGTGGCGGACGGGGGCATCCTCTGCGGAGGTATCTTCGTCATCGCCTTCTTCATCTTCGTCTTCAGCATCCGGATCTTCGAAGTAGGTGCCCCAGCCATCGTAGTCAACGTTATATTTTCCGGCGACTTTGACCAGCTGTTCGATCTGGGCATTGATCAGCTCATCTTTCAGTGCAATTTCACTGATGATATCCACACACATCACGGTGGTGCCATCTTCCAGTTCCAGCTCTTCCGGGTCAGTGACTTCGTAGCCCAGTTTGAATGCATCAACGGCGGCTTTTTCCAGTGCGTCAAAGCTGTCGCAGGATAAATGATGTTCTACGGTATAGAGCGCATCCGGATCGCTACCGTCTTCCAGTAATTCTTCAATGATTTCGCGTGTCTCTTCACGCTGTTCTTCCATAAATGCTTCGAATGTCATAGGGAAATTCCTCAGTACGTTCAGGGGTAATATTCCCCGGATAGAAGGGTATTTTCCCACAGCATTACGCGTGGCACTACACTAAAGCACACGATCCCTGAAAATAAGGTTGAAAATGAATATTCATACATATAGATTGAATATTAATTCAGATAATTTATCGCTACCCGGAGTGATGTATGAGTAAGCTGTATCAGCGCCATTTCCTGAGACTGTTAGATTTTACCCCTGCCGAACTGAATGAACTGGTGCAACTGGCCGCCCGGCTAAAGCAGGATAAGAAGCAGGGCAAAGAGTCCCCGTCTCTGCAAGGTAAGAACATCGCGCTCATCTTCGAAAAAGATTCGACCCGTACCCGTTGCTCTTTCGAAGTTGCCGCTTACGATCAGGGAGCCAGAGTTACCTGGCTGGGTGCCAGCGGCAACCAGATTGGCCATAAAGAATCGATTAAAGATACTGCCCGTGTACTGGGCCGCATGTATGACGGCATCCAGTACCGTGGATATGAGCAGGAAATTGTTGAAACACTGGCAGAATATGCCGGTGTCCCGGTATGGAACGGACTGACCACTGAATTTCACCCGACCCAGCTGCTGGCCGATCTGCTGACGATGCAGGAGCATCTGCCAGGCAAAGCCTGGACAGACATGACGCTGGTGTACGTCGGTGATGCCCGTAACAATATGGGCAACAGTATGCTGGAAGCGGCAGCACTGACCGGTCTGGATTTACGCCTGGTGGCACCAAAAGCCTGCTGGCCGGAAGAGGCCCTGGTCGAAGAGTGTCGCCACGCAGCACAAAAGACCGGCGGTAAAATCACGCTGACAGAATCTATCGAAGACGGCGTCAAAGGCGCTGACTTTATCTATACGGATGTCTGGGTGTCGATGGGCGAACCCAAAGAAACCTGGGCCGAACGGATTGCTCTGCTCAGCCCTTATCAGGTGAACGCACAGATGCTGTCACTGACCGGCAACCCTGACGTCAAATTCCTGCACTGTCTGCCTGCGTTCCATGATGATCAGACCAGCATGGGTAAACAAATGGCTGAGCAATACGGTTTCAGCTCAGGGATTGAAGTCACTAACGATGTGTTTGAATCAGAGCACAGTGTTGTCTTTGATCAGGCCGAAAACCGGATGCATACCATTAAAGCGGTGATGGTAGCTACGCTGGGCCAGCAATAACCCGCTGAACAGACGGGCGACGGGATTTACCGTGGTCCGTTCTTTTTTATGATCTTCTGAGTTGATCAACGCATAATTATTTTTTTCCTCCCTGTTTCTTTCTCAACATTTCGTGAATACTATTCATTACTCCTGCATAACCTGAACATTACAGACTTATCCAGGGTGGATAACGAGTTGTTTATTAAAACATAATTTTAAATATCCTCTTCTGATCATAAATATAAAAAACAATTCTTCCGGAAAAGAACGAATAACTATTCCACTGACGTCCCGCGAGAAAAAATAATCACTCTGAAAAATGCATTATTATTCACCCCACAAAATTAAGTCATTATTATTCAAACAGATAGAATAAATAAGCTTTAAAACACATCCCCTTATTCATACCCATATCAATATTTACTCCTGTTTAATGAATATATTTTCATTTTATAAAAACAG
The DNA here is from genome assembly GCF_000611875.2 of Tatumella sp. UCD-D_suzukii. Lineage (NCBI taxonomy): Bacteria > Pseudomonadati > Pseudomonadota > Gammaproteobacteria > Enterobacterales > Erwiniaceae > Tatumella > Tatumella sp. UCD-D_suzukii. Next base: position 133,981 of record NZ_JFJX01000067.1, on the reverse strand, counting down.
AAAAAACACTAATTAATGACGTGAATCATAAACAGGTTAACCAGTGACGGTTCGCTGTTTTTATTTGATTTTCATCACATCTCCCCCCTCTCTGTTTGATTATTTTCTGGATGTTTTCAGTATCAGCACCGGATAATTTTTCCGGTTACGCTGGGTATTTCCACCGATAAGGAGTATCTATGGAAAGGCATTATGTCGGTTCAGAGATTGGCACATTACGCAGCGTTCTGCTGCATCGTCCGAACCTTAGCCTGCAACGGCTGACTCCGGAAAATTGTCAGGATTTATTATTTGATGATGTATTAGACGTCGAACGGGCCGGAAAAGAACATGACCGCTTTGCCGCAGTCCTGCGGGCACAGGGGGTGGAAGTATTATTATTGACCGATTTACTGACCCGGACACTGGATGTTCCTGAAGCAAAACGCTGGTTATTGCAGCAACAGATTTCCGACTACCGCTTAGGCCCGGGCTTTGCTGAAGAGATCCGCAACTGGCTGGGTCAGATGTCTCACCGGGAGCTTGCCCGTCATCTGACCGGGGGACTGACCCGGGATGAAGTCCCTCAGGAAATCTGCAGTATTACCGGTCGCAGTAGCACGACGGATGACTTTATTACCCGCCCTTTGCCCAACCATTTATTTACCCGCGATACCTCATGCTGGATTTATCAGGGGGTCAGCATTAATCCGATGGCAAAAATTGCCAGACAGCGTGAAACCTATAATCTGCGGGCTATCTATCGCTGGCACCCGGCCTTTGCGGGTGGTGACTTTATTAAATATTACGGTGATGAAGATCGTCACTATGACCATGCCACACTGGAAGGTGGCGATGTGCTGGTGGCAGGTCGTGGCAGTGTCCTTATCGGTCTTTCAGAACGTACCACGGCTCAGGGAATCGAATTTCTGGCTCTCTCCCTCTTCCGTCACCATCAGGCAAAACGCGTGGTCGTTATGGAGCTACCGAAACAACGCTCCTGTATGCATCTCGACACCGTGATGACCCACCTGGATATCGACACTTTCTCCGTCTATCCGCAAATCATTAATACCGGCATGCCTTGCTGGATCTTAACGCCTGACGGTAAAGGCGGCTTAATCCGTACAGCAGAAGCGAATTACCTTATCGCGCTGGAAAAAGCCCTGGAGATCGATCAGGTACGGGTGATCACTACCGGCGGCGACCGTTTTGAAGCAGAACGGGAGCAATGGAACGATGCCAACAATGTCCTCACCCTGCGTCCGGGCGTCGTCGTCAGCTACGAGCGTAATTTACGGACCAATGAAAAGTATGACCAGGCCGGGATCACTGTACTGCCAATTGCCGGTGATGAACTCGGACGTGGCCGTGGCGGAGCAAGGTGTATGAGCTGCCCGCTGGAAAGAGACGGGATCTGAATAACAAGGAGAAAAACAGATGGAGAAAAAACCTGTTCTGGTCGTAGCGCTTGGTGGTAATGCACTCCTTAAACGGGGTGAACCACTGGAAGCCGGTATTCAGCAGCAAAATATTCTTATTGCTGCCGGTGTCATTGCTCGTCTGACCGATGAGTGGCGGGTGGTTCTGGTGCACGGCAACGGCCCGCAGGTCGGCCTGCTTGCCTTACAGAATGCGGCGTATTCTGACGTCGCACCCTATCCGCTGGATATTCTGGTCGCAGAAAGTCAGGGAATGGTGGGGTATATGCTGCAACAGGCATTGCGGAATGCACTGCCCTCTCAGGAAGTCACGACCTTGCTGACCCGGGTGACCGTGGATCCCGCTGATCCGGCGTTTCAGGACCCGTGTAAATATATAGGCCCGGTCTATACCTCCGTGCAGGCCGCTGACCTGGCCGCTGAAAAGGGATGGCGTATCAAGCAGGACGGGACAGGTTTTCGCCGCGTCGTGCCCTCGCCTGCCCCTCTGGCTATTTCGGAAAGCGCGGCCATCCATACCTTATTGCAGCATGATCATCTGGTCATCTGCAATGGCGGCGGAGGGATCCCTGTGGTGCAAACAGGGCAGACAATGGCAGGCTGCGAAGCGGTGATCGATAAAGATCTTTCTGCTGCCCTGCTCGCCACTCAGCTACAGGCCGATGCACTGTTGATCCTGACCGATGCAGATGCCGTCTACCGGGACTGGGGAACACCCTCTCAGGAGGCTATCGGGCAGGTCACCGTCAGTTCGCTGGCAGGCACCCGGTTTGATGCCGGTTCCATGGGGCCGAAAGTGGATGCCTGCTGTCAGTTTGTCAGAACCTGTGGCGGGTATGCCGGTATCGGTTCTCTGCAGGACGGCGGCAGGATCCTCAGCGGACAGAAAGGAACGCTGATCATTCCGGGCTGATGCCCCGCTTTACTCCCTGCTGTCTGCCTTCATCCGGCAGACAGTCTTCCCCTGAAAATAAGGATATTCACTATGTCAGTCACATTGAAAAACCGTCACTTCCTGAAACTGCTGGATTATAGCGCCGATGAAATTCATTACCTGCTGACGCTGGCCCGTCAGCTTAAACATGACAAACATTGTGGTCAGGAACGTCCCCGGCTGACCGGTAAAAATATCGCGCTGATCTTCGAAAAGAGTTCCACCCGCACCCGCTGTGCGTTTGAAGTCGCGGCTTTCGACCAGGGAGCACAGGTCACTTATCTGGGGCCTTCCGGTTCCCAGATTGGCCACAAAGAATCGATGAAAGACACGGCCCGGGTTCTGGGGCGTATGTATGACGGTATCGAGTACCGCGGGTTTGGGCAGAAGATAGTCGAAGAACTGGCAGATAATGCCGGCGTACCGGTCTGGAACGGCCTGACCGATGAGTTCCATCCCACCCAGATCCTGGCGGATTTAATGACCATGCTGGAACATGCGCCCGGCCGGTCGCTTAACTCGTTACGGTTTGCTTATCTGGGCGATGCCCGCAACAACATGGGGAATTCCCTGATGGCCGGCGCGGCCATTATGGGTATGGATATTCGTCTGGTCGCTCCGCGGGCTTTCTGGCCGGACGAAGCACTGGTCAGCCGGTGTCGTCACATTGCAGCCACCAGCGGCGCCCGTATCACTCTTACCGAATCGGTGGCTGAGGGTGTGAAAGATGTCGACTTTCTCTACACCGATGTCTGGGTATCGATGGGTGAACCGAAAGAGGCCTGGGCGGAGCGTGTCAGCCTGATGACTCCCTACCAGGTCAATCAGCAGGTGGTTGAAGCTACCGGCAATCCGCAGGTGAAATTTATGCACTGTCTGCCCGCGTTCCATAACGAACAAACGACGGTCGGGCGGGAAATCGAAGAGACTTTCGGACTGAAAGGGCTGGAAGTCAGTGAGGAGGTTTTTGAGTCTGCCCGGTCGATTGTTTTCGATGAAGCAGAAAACCGTATGCACACGATTAAAGCCGTGATGGTGGCAACCCTGGCCGATTAACTGACCGAACGCAGGTACGGCTTGTCCGGCGTACCTGCAGGGAGAGTGACATGAAAAAACTTAAATTCCCTTCTGCATATACCATTCTGTTCGGGCTGATTATTCTGGTGGCCGGACTGAGCTGGATAATTCCCGCCGGTCAGTACCGGATGGAGATGAATCCCCGTCTGGAGCAGGAAGTCCCTGTCGCCGGAACCTATCATACCGTCGCCTCCAACCCTCAGGGGATCACCGATATTTTTCTGGCACCGATAGACGGGCTTTGGGATCACAAGACAGGGGAAGCCGGTGCCATTGATGTTGCACTCTTTATTCTCATCATTGGTGGCTTTCTGGGAGTCACCAATAAAACCGGGGCGATCGATGCCGGGATCCAGCGAGTCATGTTACGACTGAAGGGAAAAGAAGAGTGGATGATCCCTATTCTGATGGGGCTGTTCGCGCTGGGCGGCACTATCTACGGGATGGCAGAAGAATCCCTGCCATTTTACTCTCTGCTGGTCCCGGTCATGATGGCCGCCGGTTTTGATCCGCTGGTCGCCGCATCTACCGTATTGCTGGGGGCCGGTATCGGCACGCTGGGGTCCACCATCAACCCGTTTGCTACCGTGATTGCCTCTAACGCCGCAGGAATACCGTTCACTGACGGGATTATGCTGCGGGTGGCGATGCTGGTCAGCGGCTGGTTGCTGTGTGTGTGGTGGGTACGCCGCTATGCACTCAGGATCCGCAAAGACCCCGGGCTCTCCATCGTTGCCGACCAGGCTGACGAAAACCGCCGCTACTTTCTGTCTCAGCAGACCGGAGAGAGTCTGGAATTCACTCTGAAACGGAAGATCATTCTGGTGCTGTTCGCGGTGGCGTTTGTCATTATGATTTACGGTGTCGCGGTACAGGGCTGGTGGATGGGAGAAATTTCCGCCATGTTCCTCGCGGCGGCCATTCTTGTGGCTCTGGTGGCAGGTATGAGTGAAGAAACCTTCACTACCACCTTTATCGACGGGGCTCGCGATCTGCTGGGAGTCGCGCTGATTATCGGTATCGCCCGCGGCATTGTCGTGATCATGGATAATGGCATGATCACCCATACTCTGCTGAACGCTGCAGAGCATATGGTCAGCGGCTTACCGGCGGTCATCTTTATCAACGTCACCTGGCTTATTGAAGTGGTGCTGTCCTTTCTGGTGCCATCGTCTTCCGGACTGGCGGTACTGAGTATGCCGGTACTGGCTCCTCTGGCCGACTTCACAGGCACCGGGCGCGAGATAGTCGTCAGTGCCTATCAGTCAGCTTCCGGGCTGGTTAACCTGATAACACCGACGTCAGCGGTGGTCATGGGCGGGCTGGCGATTGCCAGAGTACCTTATGTCCGTTACCTGAAATGGGTCGCACCGTTGATGGTGATCCTTGTGATACTGAATATAGTCCTGCTCAGTGTCTCTGCGTTACTATAACTGACAAAGGCCCCTGACTCAGTGGACGCCAGCCAGGGCGCTGTCACTGCCGCCGACGTCCGGTCCGGGGCCATCCCCGGCTGACAATGGAGATGTCATTATGCCTGTTCTCACCCCCGCCAGTCAGAAAGAACTCAGACAGCTGGCCCTCTGCCAGCGGTTGATTATGCAAAACAGTTATCTTTCCCAGGAAGCCTTGCGCCGTGATCTGAAACGTAACGGCTATGCCCTGATAAGCCAGTCAACCGTGTCGCGTTTACTGAAAATGCTCGGTGCTATCAAAATCCGTAATGGCCGGGGGCAACGGATCTATACCCTTAACCCCCTGTTGCAGTTAGCGCCGCGCGCCAGCAGAACCATTGCAGAGATGGTGATCGATATTGTCTGCAACAATGAATTTATTCTGATCCATACGGCCGCAGGTTATGGCCGTGCAGTCGCACGGATCCTTGATTGTCAGGACCTGGCCCCGGTAATGGGCGTGGTCGCCGGCAGCGATAATGTCTGGATTGCGCCCCGACAGTGCAGGCAGATTTCTGCGCTTTATGAGGAAATCTGTACTCTGCTGAAGGTTCCCTGAATCATCGCTACCGGCCCTGCATTTTATGCCGGCTTCTCTTGTCAGGAATTCTGTGGCCGGTATAATGCGCGAAAATTTTCCGGGAAATCGCATGCCACAGATCATGACACAACATGAGATCCGTACCTGCCCGAACGCAGGTGGCAGCCCGTTTTTTTCCCGCATCAATGTCTATTTCATAAAAAAAGCCCCTGTTTCAGGGGCTTTTTTTTGCCTGTCATCTGCTCGTGCCGAGGATATTACTTATGGCTAACCCCCTCTATCGAAAAAATATTATCTCCATTAATGACCTGAACCGTGATGAGCTGGAGCTGGTTTTAGAGACTGCTGCACGGCTGAAGGCATCGCCGCAACCAGAGCTGCTGAAGCATAAGGTGATTGCCAGCTGTTTTTTTGAGGCATCGACACGTACCCGCCTCTCTTTTGAAACGGCTATCCACCGGCTGGGGGCTTCCGTGGTCGGTTTTTCTGACGGCGGTAATACTTCACTGGGCAAAAAAGGAGAAACGCTGGCCGATACGATTTCCGTCATCAGCACCTATGTGGATGCCATCGTGATGCGTCACCCGCAGGAAGGTGCCGCCAGGCTGGCCACCGAATTCGCCGGTGATATCCCGGTACTGAATGCCGGCGATGGTGCAAACCAGCACCCGACTCAGACCCTGCTCGATCTGTTCACCATCAGTGAAACACAGCAACGGCTGGATAATCTGAATATTGCCATGGTGGGCGACCTGAAATATGGCCGGACCGTCCATTCCCTGACTCAGGCCCTCTCTAAATTCGACAATAACCGTTTCTTCTTTATTGCGCCGGAAGCCCTGACCATGCCTGCGTATATTACGGATCTGCTCGACGAAAAAGGCATTACCTGGTCGCGCCACGCCTCTATTGAGGAAGTGATCCCGCAGACGGATATTTTATATATGACCCGTGTCCAGAAAGAGCGCCTGGACCCTTCCGAATATGCCAACGTAAAGGCACAGTTTATCCTGCGGGCGGCCGACCTGACCGGTGCCCGTGAGACGATGAAGGTGCTGCATCCTTTGCCCCGCGTGGATGAAATTGATACCGATGTCGATTCGACGCCCTATGCCTGGTACTTCCGCCAGGCCGGGAATGGTATCTATGCCCGCCAGGCATTACTGGCTCTGGTGTTAAATAAAGAACTCACTGCATAACGGGGGAACAGAAAGATGACTCAGGATAATAAATTACAGGTTGAAGCCATCAAATGCGGTACTGTCATTGACCATATTCCGGCCCGTGTCGGCTTCCGGTTACTTTCATTGTTCCGCCTGACAGAAACCGATCAGCGGATTACCATTGGTCTTAACCTGCCTTCCGGTGAAATGCAGCAGAAAGATCTGATTAAAATCGAAAATACCTTTCTGACAGAGGAACAGATCAACCAGCTGGCGCTTTATGCTCCTCATGCCACCGTCAACCGTATCGACAACTATGATGTCGTCGCCAAAAGAGTGCCGGAATTACCTGACAGAATAGAGCGGGTACTGAGTTGCCCGAACAGTAACTGCATCAGCCATAACGAACCGGTCAGCTCATCATTTACGGTACGTCAGCGGCCACAGGACATTATGCTGACCTGCAAATACTGTGAAAAAGAATTTGCCCGTCATGTCGTCATGGGGCACTGGTAATCATCACTCACCCTTTTATAATGGGGATGCATCCGCCTGAGGGCTGAGTCGTCCTCGTATATTCATTAAGGAGAAGTTATGTCCCGCGTCATCAGTACCGAAAATGCACCGGCTGCTATCGGCCCGTATGTACAGGCTGTCGATCTCGGCAATATGATCATTACTTCCGGCCAGATCCCGGTTGATCCAAAAACCGGTGATGTTCCTGAGGATGTTACTGCTCAGACCCGCCAGTCTCTGGCAAACGTCAAAGCTATTATCGAAGAAGCCGGACTGACCGTTGGCGATATCGTAAAAACCACCGTCTTCGTCAAAGACTTAAACGATTTCACCACCGTCAATGCCGCGTATGAAGCCTTCTTTACTGAAAATCAGTCCGGCTTTCCTGCGCGCTCTTGCGTGGAAGTCGCTCGTCTGCCAAAAGACGTAAAAATTGAAATTGAAGCGATTGCCGTCCGTCGCTGATACCGATAGCGGCTCCTCCGGGAGCCGCTTCCGCACTTTATTTCTCCCCTATGCTGCCTTCACTACCGTCCTGACACCTTCATTTGCCTTTTTAAGCTTCTTTGTTCTGAATCAAACTCCAATCACTTATTTCACTGAAAATACTACATATAGTGCTTAGAATTATATCTAACACTATATATAGGTGATCTTGATGGATACTATCGTTGTAAAACGGGATGGTTGCAAAGTACCCTTCTGCCGGCAGCGCATCGTGGATGCCATCCGGGCCGCAGCCAGTGCCGCCGGAGTGACCGATCCCGCGTATTGTGAGCAGATGGCCGACCAGGTCTGTGCAGAGTTACTGCAAAACCCGGAGCTGGATATCAGCCGGATACAGCAGGTGGCAGAAGATACGCTGATGACAGGTCCGTGGCCGGATGTGGCCCGCAGCTATATTGAATATCGTCATGACAGAGATACCCGTCGCGAACAGCGCAGCCAGCTCTACCGGGAGATCCGCGGGCTGATTGAACAGACGAATACGTCTCTGCTGAACGAAAATGCGAATAAAGACAGTAAAGTGATCCCGACGCAGCGGGATTTACTGGCAGGGATCGTCGCCAGACATTATGCGCGGCAGCATATTTTACCGGCCCGGGTGATGAAGGCGCATGACCGCGGAGAAATCCATTTTCACGACCTGGACTACTCTCCGTTCTTCCCGATGTTCAATTGCATGCTGATTGACCTGGAAGGAATGCTGACCCGGGGATTTAAAATGGGTAATGCCGAAATTGCGCCGCCCAAATCCATTGCCACGGCAACCGCAGTGACCGCACAAATCATCGCTCAGGTCGCCAGCCATATTTATGGCGGTACCACGATTAATCGTATTGATGAAGTCCTCGCGCCCTATGTGGAAGCCAGCCTGCAACGTCACCGTGATACGGGCCGGGAATGGCAGGTTGCCGATGTTGAAGCCTATGCCGAGGCCCGGACACGTAAAGAGTGTTATGACGCGTTTCAGGCACTGGAATATGAAGTGAATACCCTGCACACCGCGAACGGCCAGACGCCGTTTGTGACTTTCGGTTTCGGACTGGGGACATCTGCTGCCTCCCGCATGATCCAGACCTCGATTCTGCAAAACCGCATCGCCGGGCTGGGTAAAAACCATAAAACGGCGGTGTTCCCGAAACTGGTATTCGCCATCCGCGACGGGATCAACCACCGGCCCGGAGACTGTAACTACGATATTAAACAACTGGCGCTGGAATGTGCCAGCCAGCGGATGTACCCGGATATTCTGAATTACGACCAGGTAGTAAAAATTACCGGGTCTTTTAAGACCCCGATGGGCTGCCGCAGTTTTCTGGGCGTTTATGAGGAAGAAGGCCGGCAGATCCACGAAGGACGGAACAATATCGGTGTGGTCAGTCTGAACCTCCCGCGGATCGCTCTGGAAGCGGCAGGCGATGAGACGCGCTTTTGGTCATTGCTCGATGAACGCCTGGAGATCGCCCGGCAGGCGTTACTGACCCGTATCCACCGGCTGGAGGATACCTGTGCCAGAGTTGCGCCGATCCTGTATATGGAAGGGGCCTGTGGTGTCCGCCTCAATGCGGATGACAACGTCGGCAAGATATTCCGGAACGGCCGGGCCTCGATCTCACTGGGCTTTATCGGCCTGCATGAAACGATTAACGCGCTGAAAGGTCAGCAGCAGCATCTGTTTGACTCCGCAGAGTTGCAGCAGACCGCCCTGGCGATTGTCAGCCGGTTACGCGCGGCGACCGACTTATGGAAGGCTGAGACCGGTTACGGGTTCAGTCTTTACAGCACGCCGAGTGAAAACCTGTGCGATCGTTTCTGCCGGCTGGATGCTGCTGAATTTGGTGTGGTTCCGGGAGTCACCGATAAGGGCTATTACACCAACAGTTTCCATCTGGATGTGGAAAAGGCCGCCAATCCTTACGATAAAATTGATTTTGAATCTCCCTATCCGGCTCTCTCTGACGGTGGTTTCATCTGCTATGGTGAGTATCCGAACCTGCGCCATAATCTGAAAGCCCTGGAAGATGTCTGGGACTACAGCTATTCCCGTATCCCTTATTACGGCACCAATACCCCGATCGATGAGTGCTATGACTGTGGTTTTAAAGGCGAGTTTAACTGTACCAGCAAAGGATTTACCTGCCCGCAATGCGGTAATCATGAGCCGGCCAGAGTCTCTGTGACCCGGCGAGTGTGCGGTTACCTGGGCAGTCCCGATGCCCGCCCCTTTAATCACGGAAAACAGGAAGAAGTCAGACGCCGGGTAAAACATATGCCCGACGGGCTGGCCTGATCATGACATGAATTATCATCGCTACTATCCGCTGGATGTGGTCAACGGACCGGGAACCCGCTGCACTCTGTTTGTCGCGGGCTGTGAACATCATTGCCGGGGATGCTATAACCAGTCCACATGGCGGGTGGATTCCGGCCAGCCGTTTACCCGTCAGGAGGAAGACAGGATCATCGCGGATCTTAACGACACACGCATCCCGCGCCAGGGATTATCCTTATCCGGCGGCGATCCGCTCCACCCGGCCAATGTCACTGCCGTGTTACAACTGGTGAAGCGCGTCGTCAGTGAATGTCCGGAAAAGGATATCTGGCTGTGGACCGGATACCATTTTCAATGGCTGACCGCTGCCCAGCGCGAAGTCACGCGGCACATTCACGTGCTGGTGGATGGTCCCTTCATCGAATCTGAAAAGGATCTGTCACTCAAATGGCGCGGTAGCCGGAATCAACGGATCTGGTATCTGCGTCAGGCCCGGGAGCCCTGATTGCCCGGGCCGTCAGAGGAGCTTTCAGCGCACACCTTCCCTGCGGGATAGCGGTTTTGCGGCGTTGGAACGGGAGTTAAGGTAATTACCGCACGGAATTTCGACATATTTATGCAGAAGCAAGCCACAGAACACACTGACAATGATCGCCAGCACCAGTAACAGTACAGCTTCCGGCGTAGTGTATTTCTCTCCGCCGATCCAGCGGTTAAGCAGCATCAGGAGGGTAAAGTGGATCATATAAAACCCGAAGGAAATATCGCCCAGCCATTGCATCACCGGCCAGTTCAGGAATGAGGTCTTCCCCTGAATATCGCTGACCGCCAGCGAGCCCAGCAATAAAACCAGCGGCAGTAACATCACGAGATTAAAGCTGAACTGGAAAGGAACATATAAATCAATAATATAACTCAGCACCACCAGCGAAAAACTCACGCCGGTACTGATGCGGATAAAATAGCCTTCAAGAATAATTCTGGACAATACCAGGCCGATAACAAATTCAAAAATCCGGGTGATCGGTAATGTATAGGAAAGCCAGAACTGAATTTCACCGATCGGAAAAGGCCAGCCGGAGAGCAGTGGTTCATTATGCGTAAAGTAGTAGATGACGGACTGGCTGATAATCATCCCGGCATAGCAGAGAAAAACGGTGGTCCAGAGTTTATCTGCCGGCAGTGCTTTTACCCAGCGGAACACGACCGGGAAAAGCAGATAAAACAGAACAATGGCCCCGAGAAACCAGCTGGGGGTATTCCCGCCGATATAATTCTCTACCCTCGGGATCCAGGCCTGCACCAGCAGGACGTTAGGTACCCAAATATCCGGACGATGGATGCTGACCACACCACAAAGTAATGCTATCAGCATGACGACCACGTTCATCGGATAGATTTTCGCCAGGCGCCGCCGGTAAAAGCGCAGAGGGTGATCGACCGGGCGGGATGACCAGCCCATCACAAAACCGCTGAGAATAAAAAACAGGGAAACGCTGACCCAGCCTGAAATGCTAAAGATAAAGGAATATACGTCACTGACACGTGGGCTGGCAAAGGGTGCCAGTATGGCGTTGAGTGAAGAGTGGAAAAAGAATACTCCGATGGCTGCAATAAAGCGGATACCGTTCAGGGAGGTCAGGTTGGGTAACATGCCCTTTTCGTTACGCTGAACAATATGGTGTGCAGTAGATGGCTGAGATGAGTGTATCGGCAATGTCTCATTGTGCATATATCCCCCGGGTAAAACAGAAACCGTTAGATAACACGTTAATTTTAATAAATTAAATTAACGTATAATATGGACTGGTTGTCTCATGCAAGTGAGGAGCTTTAACGCGCTTATCTGACAGTAATTCCTTATGATGGCTCTGAAGCATTAAGTGCAGAACGGGTATTCACTTTCATACTGCCGGCCTTCACTATGGTTCGCCAGCCCTGTTAATTGCAAGCAAAAATGATTAAAGAAATTAACATTTCTTGTCAGTGTTTTTAATTTATCACCCGCAACGGGTATTCAGATATCCGAAAATTAACGCCGGGGGATAGCCGGAATCAGCACAAAAAGGATCAGAATAGCGGAAGGGAATGGCGTCCTGCAGACGCCATGAATGGTACTCAGGAAGAACGGGACCAGTGGACTTTTTTTCCGAAACCCAGAGTGTTATCGGTCATCTTCAGTTCATCCAGCCGTATCTCCCATAACGGGGCTTTCATCGCCCGGGCAATCGGAAAATGTTGCTGATAACAGGCCAGCGCCTGCTTTTCCCTTTCACCTTCAGGACGGAATATCTCTCCCGCATACTGGATGCCCTGAATCTTCATGACAGAACGGGTGGGTGTGGTCACCGTACCTGCGACACGGGGGTTGAGGCGCATTAATTCACCGTGCCGGGTGGTCTCCTCCGTCATCAGCCAGAACGCAATGCCGGTTTCATCCAGCACATAAAAGCAGTTGGCTGCCCATAAGGTGTCACCGCTACCGGTACAGAGTGTCAGCACATGGTTTTTTTTCAGATAGTTAAGGCAATGGTGCAGATCCGACATAGGCATCCCCGGGTGATGAAATCATGACATTCGCAGACATTGCGCGCTACACTGCCCGCTCTGAACTGAACAGGATAATTATCAGGATGGAAAATCGCTGGTTTCTTTATATGGTGCGTACAGCCACCGGTGCGTTGTATACCGGGATTACTACCGATGTCGCACGGCGATTTTTACAACATCAGCGCGGTACAGGTGCGAGGGCGTTACGGGGTAAAGGTCCGCTGACGCTGGTATTTCAGTGCCCTGCCGGTGACCGGTCACAGGCATCACGACTGGAATACCAGGTAAAGCAACGGACCCGGGCGGATAAGCTGTTACTGGTCAGCGACCAGCCCGCCGACCTGTCACCCTGGCTTATCGATCACCCGTAAAACGGCGCGGAAAGCTGTAACTCGCCGGCTTCATCCCCGACCGGATCGTTCGCCAGCGGATAAATAAGCAACGTCTGCTGCCGGTTATCGGCCGGTAACTGATAATGCAGTTTTTCACCCGGCCGGAACCCGACCTGTGTCAGGCAGGGCAGGTTTTCTCTGGCAACCACAGCCCCATAGCCAAACTCATTCAGGGTATCCAGGGCTTCCCGGACCAGCTGTTCATCAAGCGCAAGTGACCGGCAGGCGGCATCGATAGCCAGAGGAGACAGTAGCACCCAGCCTTTGTCTTCTCCCGCCAGAGTGACCGGGCTGAAGGCTGCATATCCCAGAATCTGGCCTTCGTCATCGGTAGCCACCATCCCCAGGGTCAGTAACCCCTGCTCACGTAGCTGTCTGACCCGTTCCGCTTCCTGCTCTGAGCCGAAGCAGTTTTTCAATAAACGGTCGATGCCTGGCGCATCAATACCAATTTCAGTCCGAATTAGCATGAGTTCTCTTCGCGCACCGTTATTACGCTGGCGTCCTGTGTCATTCCTGCTTCTGTAAATGCAGCCAGATGCTGCAACCCCTTAAGTAATATTGCCGGCATAGATTCGGGCTCGATAGCATCCATCAGGTTTTTTACTGCCAGTCCTAATTCTGTATCGCCTTCCACAACCAGCCGACGCTGAAAGAATAACATATCCGGGTCTTTCCGGCCTGCCGCGAGTAAAATCAAATCATTAGTATCCGCACGAAACCAGACATCCGCGTCCTGCCCGTCAGTGATCATAATCCGGTTGTTTTCCAGCGTCATCACCCACTTCAGCCGCAGGTCACGGATATCAATGCCCAGACGGCGCTGATGCAGAAAGTCAATGTCACCGGCCGTGATCAGCTGCCGGTATTGCCAGTTTATCAGTTGCCGTAATAAGGCCTTTTTACAGGAGAAAGGAACCAGACCCAGAGGCCCGGCCAGGAGGTTCGGCATTTCACTGACCAGATGATGATGTAATCGCTGCAGCATATTTTTCCTCAAATCGGTGGTAGGAAGACGGCTGCTATTTTAACTATCGCTGCGACAATTTTTGTGATTAACCCGCCATACACTGCCCTGTATCAACTTTTCGGTGGATAAATTTCCCTACACTTTTCTCCCTGATCTTTACAGGGAGAACGCTATGGAACTGCTGTGCCCGGCGGGAAATTTACCCGCGCTGAAAGTCGCCGCAGATAACGGGGCTGACGCTGTCTATGTCGGCCTGAAAGATGATACCAATGCCCGCCATTTTACGGGGCTTAACTTCACACCTGTCCGGCTGAAAGAAGCGGCCCGGTATCTGCATCAGCGAAAGAAAAAGCTGCATGTCGCGGTCAACACGTTCGCTCATCCGGAGGGGTTCAATCGCTGGAAACAGGCAATTGATATTGCCGCAGACAGCGGCGCGGATGCACTGATCCTCGCCGACCCCGCCTTGCTGGATTACGCCTGTACCCGCCACCCGACCGTGGAGCGGCACTTATCGGTCCAGGCGTCAGCCACCAATACCGAAGCCATTCTCTTTTATCAACGTGAGTTCGCTGTTCATCGTGTCGTTCTGCCGCGCGTCCTGTCATTACACCAGGTCCGGCAACTGGCGCGGGAAACCACCGTCCCGCTGGAAGTCTTTGCCTTCGGCAGCCTGTGTATTATGGCCGAAGGACGCTGCTATCTTTCTTCCTGGATGACAGGTGAATCCCCGAATACCGCGGGTGCCTGCTCACCGGCCAGATTTGTTCGCTGGCAAACCACCAGGCAAGGCATGGAGGCCAGGCTTAACGAAGTGCTTATCGATAGCTATCCGCCACACGAAAATGCAGGTTACCCCACACTCTGTAAAGGACGCTATCAGGTTGACGGTCAGTGCTACCACGTGCTGGAAGAGCCCACGAGCCTGAATACGCTGGCCTTACTGCCGGAACTGCAAAAGATGGGTATTGTCTCGGTAAAAATTGAAGGACGACAGCGCAGCCCCGCCTATGTCAGGCAGGTAGCGACCGTCTGGCGGCAAGCCATCGACCACTGTCTGAAATCTCCGGCGACCTTTAATGTCGACCCGCGCTGGATGCAGCAACTGGGTGAACTGGCGGAAGGTACGCAAACCACACTGGGTGCTCTGCACCGCCAATGGCAATAGGAAACAACCATGAAATATTCGCTCGGGCCGGTGTTGTGGTACTGGCCGACAGAAAAACTGAACACCTTTTACCAACAGGCCGCCAGCAGTGACGCGGACATTATCTATCTGGGGGAAACCGTCTGCAGTAAACGCCGTGCGACGTCATTTTCTCAATGGATGGAGATGGCAAGGCCGTTGGCGGCGGCCGGAAAACAAGTCGTTCTCAGTACACTGGCCTTATTACAGTCACCTTCTGAATTGAAAGAGCTGAGACGCTATGTGGATAACGGCGAATTTATGGTGGAAGCGAATGATATGGGCACCGTTAATCTGGCGGCTACCCACAGGTTACCTTTCGTCGCGGGTTATGCGCTGAACATCTATAATGCCGCCAGCCTGAAAATACTGCTGAAACAGGGTATGGTGCGCTGGTGCATGCCGGTAGAACTTTCCCGCGACTGGCTGAAAGCACTGCTGGAAGCGTGTGAGCGGGACGGCTTCCGGGATCAGTTTGAAGTGGAAGTGTTCGGTTACGGTCATTTGCCGCTGGCGCTTTCGGCACGCTGCTTCACTGCACGTTCAGAAAACCGTGATAAAGACCACTGTGAAACCTGCTGCCTGCGTTACCCGCAGGGCCGTCAGGTATTGTCACAGGAAGGACAACCGGTCTTTGTGCTTAATGGTATCCAGACCCTGAGCAGCTCTTGTTACCATCTGGGTAATGAACAGCAGGCAATGCAGTCCCTGGTCGATGTACTGCGGTTATCTCCGCAGGATCAGGATACCCCCGCCTTAATCAGCGAATTCCGCAACCATCTGCACATAAAGACACCTTTTACGCTGGATAAACGAACGTACTGTAATGGCTACTGGCATCATATCGAGGGTATGGCACTGGAGACGACCTTAGGGGCACAATCCGCGTAGGTATTCGCCGTTGAAAAAAGCTACATTCAGGGGGATGCTTTTCAGCATCACCCTGCTGGCGACGGCCAGGTGCTTCGGTATGATAAAGGTATACTTATGTCCCGTCTCAAACCCTTTAAGCTTTCTGTATTGGATCTCTCTCCGGTCCCGGCTCAGGCTTCTGTACAGGCTGCATTCGCCAACTCACTGGCGTTAGCAAAATATGCGGAATCCGCGGGATATCACCGCTACTGGCTGGCCGAACACCATAATATGACGGGCATTGCCAGTGCAGCAACGTCAGTACTGATTGGTTATCTGGCAGCCAATACCAAACACCTGCGCCTGGGATCAGGCGGAGTTATGCTCCCCAACCATTCCCCGCTGGTGATTGCTGAACAGTTCGGGACGCTGGCAACCCTTTATCCCGGACGAATTGATCTCGGGATCGGCCGGGCGCCAGGGTCAGACCAGCGCACGATGATGGCCTTACGCCGTCATATGTCAGCCAGTCATGAAGAGAATTTCCCGCAGGATATTGAACAACTGATCCGCTGGTTTGATGCGCCGGCAGGCAGCCATTTTGACGTTCAGCCGGTACCCGGAGTCGGGTTACAGATCCCGGTATGGTTATTAGGCTCCAGCCTCTATAGCGCACAACTTGCTGCGCAGCTGGGCTTGCCGTTTGCTTTTGCCTCGCATTTCGCCCCGGATATGCTCGCCGATGCGCTCACGCTCTACCGCGAAAAATTCAGACCTTCCGCCCGGCTGGCGGAACCCTATGTGGTTATCGGAGTAAATGTGATTGCGGCGGAAAGTAAAGCCAGAGCGCGCTTCCTGTTTACGTCACAGCAACAGCAGTTTATTAACCTGCGTCGCGGTATGCCAGGCCCCCTGCCCGAACCGGTAGAAACCATGGAGCCGCTCTGGTCACCGGCAGAAAAATACGGGGTGGAGCGTGCATTAGGAATGTCACTGGTCGGTGATCAACATTCGGTCACGCAGGGGATGGCTGCCTTACAGCAGCAATATCAGGCTGATGAGATCATCGTTAACGGTCAGATTTTTGACCCTGATTCCAGAATTTATTCCTTCTCTCTGGCGATGGCGGCGGCACAGTCACTGATGCAGTAATGCAGACAGGTATTCCGGAGACAGTTAAAAAAAAAGCGAGGGGATAATCCCCTCGCTTTTTTATTCAGGATAGCAGGCAAATTCAGAGAATGATCTGTCTCTGCCCGTCCTGCGGATTAGTACTCGCGACGACGCGGAGCCGGTGCTGCACCGTCTTCACGACGCGGGCCACGGCCTTCACGGTTACCGCTGAAAGAACCACGGCCACCACCTTCGCGACGGTCAGAGAAACGACGTCCGCCGCCTTCACGACCACCTTCACGGCCACCATCACGACCGCCACCACGACGGGGTTCACGGGACTGTGGCTGTGCATCACCAATCAGTTGCATATTCATCGGTTTGTTCAGAATACGCGTCTTGGTGAAGTGCTGCAGGATTTCACCCGGCATACCTTTCGGTAACTCAATCGTTGAGTGAGTACCGAACAGTTTGATGTTACCAATGTAACGGCTGCTGATATCACCTTCGTTGGCAATAGCACCAACAATGTGACGTACTTCAACACCATCATCACGGCCAACTTCAATGCGGTACATCTGCATATCACCCACATCACGGCGTTCACGACGCGGACGGTCACCACCGTCACGTTCACGGTTACCACGACGGTCGTCACGACCCCCACGATCACTACGCTCATCACGGTCACGGAATTCACGACGCGCAGGACGAGGGACATCAGCAGGAACGATCAGCGGACGTTCACCCTGAGCCATTTTCAGCAGAGCTGCGGCCAGAGTTTCCATATCCAGATCTTCCTGAGGAGATAATTTCTCCAGCAGTGCACGGTACTGATCCAGATCGCTGCTTTCCAGCTGCTGCTGAACACGTTCAGCAAATTTCGCCTGACGACGGGTACTCAGCAGTTCCGCATTCGGCAGTTCTACCTCAGGGATAGTCAGCTTCATGGTGCGTTCAATGTTACGCAGCAGACGACGCTCACGGTTCTCTACGAACAGAAGAGCGCGACCCGCACGACCCGCACGACCGGTACGGCCGATACGGTGAACGTAAGATTCAGCATCCAGCGGGATGTCGTAGTTCACGACCAGGCTGATACGTTCAACATCCAGACCACGTGCAGCAACATCGGTTGCAATCAGGATATCCAGGCGACCATCTTTCAGGCGCTCCAGAGTCTGCTCACGCAGTGACTGGTTCATGTCACCGTTCAGGGCAGCACTGCTGTAGCCGTTACGCTCCAGCGTTTCAGCCACTTCCAGCGTTGCATTTTTGGTACGAACGAAGATGATTGCAGCATCAAAATCTTCAGCTTCCAGGAAACGCACCAGCGCATCACTCTTACGGCCATAAGCAGTCCAGTAAGACTGGCTGATGTCAGGACGCGTAGTCACGCTTGACTGGATACGCACTTCCTGCGGATCTTTCATAAAGCGACGGGTGATGCGACGAATAGCTTCAGGCATAGTCGCCGAGAACAGCGCAGTCTGATGGCCTTCAGGGATCTGGGCCATAATAGTTTCTACGTCTTCGATAAAGCCCATGCGCAGCATTTCGTCAGCTTCATCCAGTACCAGACCACGCAGGTTGGACAGATCCAGGGTACCGCGTTTCAGGTGATCCAGCAGACGGCCAGGTGTACCCACAACAATCTGTGGTCCCTGACGCAGAGCGCGCAGCTGGACGTCGTAACGCTGACCACCGTACAGGGCCAGGACGTTTACACCGCGCATGTGTTTAGAGAATTCATTACAGGCTTCGCCTACCTGTACCGCCAGCTCACGCGTTGGCGCCAGCACCAGGATCTGAGGTGCTTTCAGGGCAGGATCAATGTTGTTCAGCAATGGCAGAGAAAATGCCGCTGTTTTACCACTACCGGTCTGAGCCATACCCAGGACATCACGACCTGCCAGCAGGTGTGGAATACAGGCAGCCTGGATTGGTGATGGTTTAACGTATCCCATGTCATTCAGCGCAGACAGGATGGATTCGTTAAGGCCCAGATCGGAAAAAGTGGTTTGAATATCAGTCATGTAGTACACGTGCCTCTTAGATTACGGCGGCCAGTCTACATAACTCGTCATGAAAACTTTCAGTTATTTTCATTGAAAAGTGTGAACCGGCTCAAATTAGAAGTTTTTGACGAATAAAACACCCCTCACCCCGAAGGATGACAGGAAAAAAAAAAGGGTGTCAATTTTCGTCAGCTATTGCTGGTCAGATTCTGATAAGTCGTCTTGTGCCTGGCCGAGTTCTGCCAGTTCCAACAATGCGTATCGGTGTTCAACAAAGTTATTCACGTTGTTGGCAACCGCCAGTTTGAACAACGCTTCTGCGTTGTCCTTCTCCCCCAGACTTAGGTAGTACTTACCTAAATAGAAGTTGGTTTCACTGAGATGTTCAGCGAGCGAGGTGTTATCCGTTGCATCTGCCTGTAGTCGTTGCATCAGTGTTTTCTCACTGATATCGCCCAGGTAGAACTCGACAATATTCCATCCCCATTGATCTTTATTCGCAGAGTCATAACGCTGTCTGAGCGCGACTTTCGCTTTTTTCGCATCAATCTCACGTTCTGCGAGATAGAGCCAAAGCGCACGAAACGGATCATTAGGATCGTCTTGATAAAACGCCAGCAGATCATCTTGCGCTAACTTGTATCGTCCACCGTAGTAGAGGGCGATACCTCGGTTTAAATGCGCATAATTGTAAGTTGGATCAAGCTCTAGTACAGAATCAAACGCTTCATAGGCAGAATCAAAATTACCTGCCTCGGTTAAATATATGCCAAGATAGTTAAACACTTCCGGCATATCTGGTCTTATAGACAATGCATGGGAAAAATCGTTCCGTGCAAGTGCCCGCAAACCAAGACTATCATACAACACTCCGCGCTCATATAAAAGCTGTGCGCGTTCATCATCTGTAAGGGCACCAGTGGCAAGTATTTGTTCCATCCTTGCCAGAATCACTTCCTGTTGCAATGTGGGTTGCAAAGGGACAGCAAGAACTTCATTCTGACGCCAGTTGTCAGAGCTGCTGCATCCTGCAAGCACTAAAGCTGCTGCAACAAAACCCCAACGCAAATAAGGCTTCATTATCCCACTCCCGAATACAAACATTAGGATGAATATCCTTTCATCCGCCTGCCGTGCAAAGGAATCCTGCCCTCGCGATAACATAAATCCTTCCCCCTGAATACTCAGAGGGAAGGATAATCATCGGACGATTAACCAGCGTCAGCCGGGTTCGCCGCGGTATTTTCTTCTGCCTGCGGCTTTTCAACCGCTTCTTTGATGCTCAGGCGGACACGACCCTGACGGTCGACTTCCAGTACCTTAACCGGTACTTCCTGACCCATCTGCAGATAGTCTGTCACTTTCTCTACACGCTTATCAGCGATCTGAGAAATATGTACCAGACCTTCTTTACCGCCACCGATCGCAACGAAAGCACCGAAATCAACGATACGGGTCACTTTACCGTTATAGATACGACCCACTTCGATTTCTGCGGTGATTTCTTCGATACGGCGAATGGCTTCTTTCGCTTTGTCACCGTCGGTTGCAGCGATTTTCACGGTACCATCATCTTCGATTTCGATGGTGGTGCCGGTTTCTTCGGTCAGGGCACGGATCACAGAGCCACCTTTACCGATGACGTCTTTGATCTTATCCGGGTTAATACGGATAGTGTGAATACGCGGTGCGAATTCAGAAATTTCAACACGTGCGGTGCTGATAGCCTGTTCCATGGTGCCCAGGATGTGCAGACGCGCACCCTTAGCCTGGTTCAGTGCAACCTGCATAATTTCGCGAGTGATACCTTCAATCTTGATATCCATCTGCAGGGCAGTGACACCCTCACGGCTACCGGCAACTTTAAAGTCCATATCGCCCAGGTGATCTTCATCGCCCAGAATATCGGACAGTACCACGTAACGATCACCTTCTTTTACCAGACCCATCGCAATACCGGCAACGGCAGCTTTGATAGGAACACCGGCATCCATCAGCGCCAGAGAAGCACCACAGACAGAAGCCATTGAAGATGAGCCGTTTGATTCTGTGATTTCAGAAACAACACGAACGGTGTACGGGAACGCATCCTGTTTTGGCATGACTGCCAGCACACCACGTTTCGCCAGACGACCGTGACCGATTTCACGACGCTTAGGCGAACCAACCATTCCGGTCTCACCGACAGAATATGGAGGGAAGTTGTAGTGGAACAGGAAGCTGTCGGTCTTCTCACCCATCAGCTCGTCCAGGTTCTGTGCATCACGCGCAGTACCCAGTGTCGCGGTAACCAGCGCCTGAGTTTCACCACGGGTAAACAGCGCAGAGCCGTGAGTACGTGGCAGAACACCGGTACGGACATCCAGACCACGAACCATATCTTTTTCACGACCATCGATACGTGGTTCACCGTTCAGGATACGAACACGTACAACGTCTTTCTCAATGGCGTGCAGCAGATCACTGATTTCGCCTTCGTCCAGCGTTTCGTCTTCTGCCAGTAATGCTGCAGTCGTTTCGCTCTTGATCAGGTTAACCTGCTCGTAACGTTCCTGCTTCTCAGTGATGCGGTAAGCATCGCTCAGACGGCTTTCAGCCAGTGCAGCAATACGTGCATTCAGGGCTTCGTTCGCCTGCTCTGGCTGCCAGTCCCAGCGAGGTTTACCCGCTTCAGCCACCAGAGATTTAATGTTCTCGATAACAACCTGCTGCTGCTCGTGACCAAACACGACTGCACCCAGCATCTGCTCTTCGCTCAGGATATCCGCTTCTGATTCAACCATCAGTACGGCATTTTCTGTCCCGGCAACCACCAGATCCAGACGGGATTCTGCCATCTCATCACGGGTCGGGTTCAGAACGTACTGGTCATTGATATAACCTACACGTGCCGCACCGATTGGGCCATTGAAAGGAACACCTGACAGAGACAGTGCTGCAGAGGCACCAATCATCGCAACGATATCCGGGCTTACCTGTGGGTTAACGGAAACCACGGTCGCAATGACCTGGACTTCGTTAACAAAACCTTCAGGGAACAGCGGACGTACCGGACGGTCGATCAGACGAGCGATCAGGGTTTCACCTTCACTCGGACGACCTTCACGGCGGAAGAAGCTTCCCGGGATACGACCGGCAGCGTAAGTGCGCTCCTGGTAGTTCACGGTTAACGGGAAAAAGTCCTGGCCTGGCTTCGCTTTTTTCTGACCGACGACGGTCACAAAGACACAAGTGTCGTCAATGCTTGCCATTACGGCACCGCTCGCCTGGCGAGCCATCATTCCGGTTTCCAGAGTGACCGTATGCTGGCCATACTGGAATTTACGTACAATCGGATTCAGCAAAATTTAGATCCTTTAATTTTATCAGACGCCGCGTTCGGGCTGCCTGAATTTTGGTTTTGATCTTTTGTGCATCCTCGCGACTAATGACAAAGCTCACGTCCCGATACTCAGGGCGGATAAGGTTTCTCATTAGCCGCGCGAATCGTGCAAATAAAGATCACTCACAGTAACAATACATGAGTTTTAACAGAAATACTGCCAGTCACCCAAAAAAAGGGGCCGTAAAGGCCCCCTTTTCGCGAAACTCGCTCAAATTTTTTCGCCGGAAACAGAATGATACCGAGGCACAATTCTGGCCCTGGAAAAAATTCGTCAGACTTAGCGACGCAGACCCAGGCTTTCGATCAGGCTGGTGTAACGTGCAACATCTTTACGCTTCAGGTAGTCCAGCAGCTTACGACGCTGGGAAACCATGCGCAGCAGACCGCGACGGCTGTGGTGATCTTTTTTGTGCTCAGAGAAGTGACCCTGCAGGTGATTGATCTGAGCAGTCAGCAGAGCAACCTGAACTTCAGTTGAACCGCTGTCATTAGTACCACGACCGTATTTAGCAACGATCTCTGCTTTAGCTTCTACGCTTAGAGACATAATAAACTCCAGTATATGTTTGATTTCAGGTCGCCGATCTCTAATTCAGCTTCCCACTTTAAAGCCGCGCCATTCTACTCTGCGCCAGAGATGAGTGCAAATAACTCAGTCGAAATTTTCAACGACCAGTCGGCGCGGCGCAACACGGCCCTGATCATCAATTTCTGCCATGCCGATGAATTTTTTAGCCTCACCTTCACTGACACGCACCAGCCCGTCAGAAGGCGCTCCGGCTATCTGTACCGGCTGTCCCAGTTTAAACCAGTAACTGACCGATTCAGGCAGATTCACTAACGGATAATCCGCGGCCGGGCTATCCATAGGCATCAGTAACGCATCCAGCGGCGCGGTATTCACCTGCCCTTGCTCATCCGGGGTGGCCAGTGCCTGTAACTGTTCCAGAGTCACCATATTATCCATCGGATAACGGGCGACCTGTACGCGACGCAGCATAATGACATGCGCTCCGCAGCCCAGCTTTTCACCCAGATCATCGATAATGGTCCGGATGTATGTCCCTTTCGAACAATGGATTTCCAGCTCCAGTTCATCACCTTCATGACGGATAAACTGTAACTCGTATACCGTGATCGGCCGCGGCTCGCGCTCGACAGTGATCCCCTGGCGGGCATACTCGTACAGCGGGCGTCCCTGATGCTTCAGTGCAGAGAACATCGAAGGGACTTGCTGCGTATCCCCGCGAAAGCTTTCCAGCGCCTGAGCAAGTTCGTCTGCAGAAAAGGTCACAGGACGCTCTTCAACGACGTTACCATCGGCATCAGACGTATCTGTCCGTTGCCCCAATCGGGCAATAACACGGTAACGCTTATCAGAGTCCAGCAGATAACGGGAAAACTTGGTCGCTTCCCCCAGACAGATGGGTAACATCCCCGTCGCCAAAGGGTCAAGCGCACCGGTGTGCCCGGCACGATTGGCGTTATAAATACGTTTTACTTTCTGCAGCAGGTCATTTGAGGAAATACCGGTGGGCTTATCCAGCAACAGTACCCCGTGTATATCACGACCACGGCGACGGGGACGGCCCATCAGTCCTCCTTGTTCTCTTCTGCAGTATGACCACGACGTTCGTTGTCGTTTTTGACCACGCTTGAGACCAGGTTAGACATCCGCATCCCCTCAACCAGGGAATTATCATAGAAGAATGTCAGTTCAGGCACGATACGCAGACGCATCGCTTTCCCCAGCAGAGTACGAATAAACCCGGAAGCATCCTGCAGGGCTTTGACACCGGTTTTTACTGCGTCTTCGTCTTTGTCATTCAGGAAGGTCACGAAGACTTTGGCGTAGGCCAGATCCCGGGAGACTTCAACACTGGAGACGGTGACCATCATTCCAAGACGTGGATCTTTGATTTCACGCTGAATGATCAGGGCAATTTCTTTTTGCAGTTCCTGAGCCACACGCTGAGAACGACCGAATTCTTTTGCCATAATATTTTGCTCCTCTCAAATAATTCGGGAGGCCAGCGGCCTCCCAAATCGTCGTAATCCGATAACGATTAATCGATGGTCCGTTTGATCTCGATGATTTCAAACACTTCGATAGCATCGCCGGCGCGAACATCATTATAGTTCTTCACACCGATACCACATTCCATACCGTTACGGACTTCGTTAACGTCATCTTTGAAGCGGCGCAGAGATTCCAGCTCACCTTCGTAGATAACCACGTTGTCACGCAGAACACGGATTGGGTTGTGACGTTTCACGATACCTTCGGTCACCATACAACCAGCAATCGCACCAAATTTCGGTGACTTGAAGACATCACGGACTTCGGCCAGGCCGATAATCTGCTGTTTGTATTCAGGTGCCAGCATACCGCTCATCGCTGCTTTAACTTCGTCAATCAGGTGATAGATGACGGAGTAGTAACGCAGATCCAGGCTTTCAGTATCGATAACACGACGCGCTGACGCATCGGCACGGACGTTGAAGCCCAGTACGATAGCGTTAGAGGCTGCGGCCAGCGTAGCATCCGTCTCAGTGATACCACCGACACCGGAACCAACAATCTTCACTTTCACTTCGTCGGTAGACAGTTTCAGTAAAGAGTCAGAGATAGCTTCCACAGAACCCTGTACGTCCGCTTTCAGAACGATGTTCAGTTCAGAAACATCACCTTCGCTCATGTTCGCAAACATGTTTTCCAGTTTAGATTTCTGCTGACGAGCCAGTTTAACTTCACGGAATTTACCCTGACGATACAGTGCAACTTCACGGGCTTTCTTCTCGTCACGAACCACTGTCGCTTCATCACCGGCGGCAGGAACACCTGACAGACCCAGGATTTCCACAGGGATAGACGGACCGGCTTCCAGGACTTCCTGGCCCAGTTCGTTACGCATGGCACGAACACGACCATATTCAAAGCCACACAGGACGATATCGCCTTTGTTCAGAGTCCCTTCACGCACCAGGATGGTCGCCACAGGGCCACGTCCTTTGTCCAGGAAGGATTCAATAACAACACCGCTTGCCATGCCACTACGTACTGCGTTCAGTTCCAGAACTTCCGCCTGCAGCAGGATAGCCTGCAACAGATCGTCAACACCGGTACCGGCTTTCGCAGATACATTGACGAACATGTTTTCGCCGCCCCACTCTTCCGGAATGATCCCGTACTGAGTCAGTTCGTTCTTAACACGGTCCGCATCGGCTTCCGGCTTATCAATCTTGTTCACCGCAACCACGACAGGTACGTTAGCCGCTTTGGCGTGCTGGATAGCTTCGATAGTCTGAGGCATCACACCATCGTCTGCAGCCACCACCAGGATAACGATATCGGTCGCCTGAGCACCACGAGCACGCATTGCGGTAAACGCGGCGTGGCCCGGGGTATCCAGGAAGGTGATCATTCCGTTACCGGTCTCAACGTGGTAAGCACCGATATGCTGGGTAATACCACCCGCTTCACCGGAGGCAATTTTCGCAGAGCGAATGTAATCCAGCAGAGAGGTTTTACCGTGGTCAACGTGACCCATGATGGTCACTACCGGCGCACGTGATTCTGCTTCGGTGTTACCCCCCAGATCACGGTCGCTCATTACGGCTTCTTCCAGCTCGTTCTCACGACGCAGGATAACTTTATGACCCATCTCTTCAGCAACCAGCTGCGCAGTTTCCTGATCAATCACCTGGTTAATGGTGGCCATCGCACCCAGTTTCATCATCACTTTGATGACCTGAGAGCCTTTAACGGCCATTTTGTTCGCCAGTTCAGCAACAGTTACCGTTTCGCCGATAACAACATCGCGGTTAACGACCTGTGCCGGCTTGTTAAAGCCCTGCTGCAGTGCGCTGCCTTTACGATGCTTACCACCTTTACCACCACGGATAGCGGCACGGGCTTCTTCACGGTCAGTTTTCGCTTCAGAGTGCTTGTTGCCTTTTTTGGCACGCGGGCTCTTCGTTGCAGTACGGGTACGGCCACGGCCACCTTCAACCTGACGGTCGTTCTCGTCTTCTGCCTGACGGGCATGCGTCGAGGTGGTGACGTGGTAGTCAGAAGAATCTTCAGTTTCAACTGGCTTCTGCCACTCTTCACCTTTCTCTTCAGCCAGGCGACGGGCTTCTTCCGCGATACGTTTCGCGTCTTCTTCCAGTTTACGGCGGGCTTCTTCTTCGGTCTTACGCTTGAGTTCAGCGGCTTCCGCTTCGCGGCGAGCTTTATCTGACAGCGCTGCCTTGGTCATATCGTTGTTTTGTTGATTTGTCACTTTTGTCTTTTCCGCAGCTTCACGCTTAGCTTTTTCTTCGGCTTCACGCTTCGCTTTTTCTTCAGCTTCACGTTTCGCTTTTTCTTCGGCCTCGCGTTTGGCTGCTTCTTCAGCCTCACGGCGTGCCGCCTCTTCCGCTTCACGCTGTGCCTGCGCTTCTGCTTCTGCCTGGCGTTCTGCCTCGGCATCATCTTTCACATAGGTACGCTTTTTGCGGACTTCAATTTGCACCGATTTACTTTTACCGCCGGTGCCCGGAATATTCAAGGTGCTACGCGTTTTGCGTTGCAGAGTCAGTTTACCTGAATCGGCAGTACCATGCTCCCGATTCAGATGCGACAGGAGCTGTTGTTTTTCCTGCTCTGTCACAGAGTCATTTTCAGACTTGGAAATCCCTGCATCAGCCAGTTGCTGTACAAGACGATCGACAGGGGTCTGTATTTCTGCAGCTAACGATTTTACAGTTACATCAGTCATGCTGTTCCTTCCTGTTTGTTATGCGTCGCCGCCAAACCAGCAGATATTACGTGCAGCCATAATAAGCTCACCGGCTTTCTCTGAGGAAAGCCCTTCAATATCTGCGAGGTCGTCGATACCCTGTTCAGCCAAATCTTCCAGAGTGCAGACGCCTTTAGCTGCCAGACGATAGGCCAGGTCTTTATCCATATCCTGCAGTGCCAGTAAGTCATCCGCAGGTTTCTGGTTGCCTAAACTCTCTTCTTTCGCTAACGCCAGGGTGGTCAACGCATTTTTAGCTCGTTCACGCAGAGCCTCTACCATCTCTTCATCGAGCCCATCGATTTCCAGCAGCTCATCGACCGGCACATAGGCCAGTTCTTCCAGAGTAGAGAACCCTTCTTCTACCAGTGCAGTGGCAAATTCCTCGTCGATATCGAGGTGTTTTGTGAACATATCGATGGCTGCATGAGCTTCTGCCTGATGCTTAGCCTGCAGGTCATCAACTGTCATCACGTTCAGTTCCCAGCCACTCAGCTGTGAAGCTAAACGTACGTTTTGGCCATTACGGCCGATCGCCTGAGCCAGATTACCGGCTTCAACAGCGATATCCATGGTGTGATTATCTTCGTCCACAACAATGGATGCGACATCAGCAGGGGCCATGGCATTGATAACAAACTGTGCCGGATTATCATCCCACAGCACGATATCGATACGCTCACCGCCCAGTTCACTGGAAACGGCCTGCACACGAGCTCCGCGCATACCTACACAGGCACCCACCGGATCGATACGTTTGTCATTCGTTTTTACTGCGATTTTCGCACGGGATCCCGGGTCACGGGCCGCGCCTTTAATTTCGATCACTTCTTCGCCGATTTCCGGCACCTCAATGCGGAACAGTTCTTTCAGCATTTCAGGTTTAGAGCGGCTGACGAACAGTTGCGCTCCGCGGGCTTCCGGACGGACGGCATAGAGAATACCGCGAATACGGTCACCCGGACGGAAGTTTTCACGTGGCAGCATATCTTCACGGATAATCACCGCTTCCGCGCTGGTAATAGAACCATCGGTCGGGCGGACTTCCAGTGAGATATTGTCACGGTTAACTTTTTTCACCACACCGGTGATGATTTCACCTTCCTGCTCACGGAACTGGTCAACGACCATCGCACGTTCAGCTTCACGTACTTTCTGAACAATAACCTGTTTCGCGGTCTGGGTGGTGATACGGTCAAAAGTGACTGACTCGATTTGATCTTCAACAAAATCGCCTGGATTGAGGTTTTCGTCTTCGAATTTCGCCGCTTCCAGTGTGATTTCACGGGTAGGCAGCGTCACTTCTTCAACGACAAGCCAACGACGGAAGGTATCAAAGTCACCACTTTTACGATCAATACAAACACGAACATCAATTTCCTGTTCGTATTTTTTCTTTGTGGCTGTTGCAAGCGCACTTTCCAGCGCTTCAAAAATTTTTTCGCGCGGCAGAGATTTCTCGTTAGAAACGGCTTCTACAACAGCTAAGATTTCTTTGTTCATCCTGGTTAGCCTCAATCCGGACGTTTAAAAATGGGGGACCAGATTCGCTTTCTGAATATTGCTCAGCGCGAATACTTCATCATTACCCTCGACGGTCACGGTCACCATTTCACCTTCTACGGCTTTAATGATACCTTGCCATTTACGGCGGTTCTGCACCGCGATACGCAATACCAGGCTGACTTCATCGCCGATGAAACGCTGGTAGTGTGCGGCAGTGAACAGTGGTCTTTCAAGACCTGGTGAGGAAACTTCAAGGTTATAAGCGACTGTCACCGGGTCTTCGACATCCATAACAGCGCTTACCTGGCGGCTGACATCAGCACAATCATCAACATTGATGCCATCCTCACTATCAATGTAGATACGCAGAGTCGAGGTACGACCGCGGACGAACTCAATACCAACCAGTTCGTAGCCGAGCGCTTCTACCGGAGCAGTGATTAATTCTGTTAATTTTTGTTCTAATGTGGACAAGCCCACCCCCAAGACATAAAAAAAGGGCCTGAAGCCCAAAATTACGATTACCTGATAACAAAAAACCCCGAATATTCGGGGCTTTTTATCACTGGACCCTGTGTTTTTCGCCATGCGAAAAAGCACATACCAAAAGAGTTTTTTTCAAAATCAGGTGAGAAAGGATACCTGCTGGTCTTTTGAAAAACAACTCTAAGGGAAAGTGGTTGCGGGGGCCGGATTTGAACCGACGACCTTCGGGTTATGAGCCCGACGAGCTACCAGGCTGCTCCACCCCGCGTCCGAAACGTGGCGAATATTACGCCGAACATGCAATAATTGCAAGTTAAACTGAATTGGTACCGAGGACGGGACTTGAACCCGTAAGCCCAATTGGGCACTACCACCTCAAGGTAGCGTGTCTACCAATTCCACCACCTCGGTACTGCTTAAGACGCCGGAGAAACCAGTCGTCGAAAGTAAGGGTACTGCTGATATTACTTTGTTTACTGCTTTACTACTTACTGCGGGATGTCGCTACCTGGTGCTGCCGGTTTAGCCGGTTGCTGGGTCTGTTCAGACTTCGCAGGGGCACTCAGATTTTCCCACTCACTTCCTCTGGCGCTTTTGTTGGTGTTCATGTTGCCAAGGAGCAGACTCAATATAAAGAACAGCGCAGCCAGAATGCCGGTTGTACGAGTCATAAAGTTACCAGACCCATTCGAACCAAACAGTGTACCTGACGCACCAGCACCAAAAGATGCTCCCATATCAGCGCCTTTACCTTGCTGCAGCATTACCATGCCGATAAGGCCAAGTGCTACCAGAAGGAAAACAACTAAAAGAGCTTCGTACATAATTGACCTGTTTCCTTGTACGCCACCGTACAGTTAAAGCTTCACCTTGCGCCGATAAATAAATACTTACCTATCAGAAGCGGGTCTGAATACTAACCAATGGCGTGATTCTCTGCAAGAGCAATTTTCTTCGCAGATTCCGATTGCCGATAAAAACACCACTCTGGTGATTTTATCGGCAGTGGCTTTTTGCAGAATGAATTATACCGCTTTCACCGCATCAGCAATCCGGTTAGCCAGCAAGGTGACCTGCTGACGATCTTCGCCTTCCACCATGACACGAATCAGAGGTTCTGTGCCTGATTTACGCAGCAGTACACGGCCCCGGCTGCCCAGCTCCTTTTCGACCTCTTCAGTCACCGCTTTCACGGAGGCTGCCGTAAGCGGATCCGAATCCCCGCTAAAGCGCACATTCACCAGTACCTGAGGCAATAATTTCATGCCGCTGCATAAGTCATGCAAACTCATGTGATTACGCACCATTGCCGTTAATACCTGCAGACCGGCCACAATACCGTCTCCGGTGGTGGTTTTATCCAGCAAAATAACATGGCCTGAGTTTTCAGCACCCAGCTGCCAGCCCTTTTCCTGCAGTTTTTCCAGCACATAGCGGTCGCCCACTTTCGCTCGGGCAAACGGGATCCCTAACTGCTTAAGGGCCAGTTCCAGGCCGATATTACTCATCAGCGTGCCGACGACGCCGCCACGCAGGTTCCCCTGGCGCAGTTTTTCGCGGGCGATAATATAAAGGATCTGGTCACCATCGACCTGGTTGCCCTCGTGGTCAACCATCATAATACGGTCACCGTCACCGTCGTAAGCGATCCCTGCATGGGCTTTTTCTGCCAGTACCCGCTGCTGCAATAAACGCAGGTCGGTCGCACCACACTCTTTATTAATATTCATCCCATCCGGCTGTGCGGCAATGGTAATGACTTCCGCCCCCAGTTCCAGCAATACATTGGGAGCAATGTGGTAAGTCGCCCCGTTTGCACAGTCGACCACAATTTTCAGACCATTCAGGTTCAGTTCACTCGGGAAGGTCCCCTTACAGAACTCAATGTAACGACCTGCGGCATCCACAATACGACTGGCTCTGCCCAGTTCAGCGGAAGGCACACAAGTGATCGTTTTTTCCATTTCCTGTTCGATAGCCGTTTCGACATCATCAGGCAGTTTTGTCCCTTCGGTCGAAAAGAACTTAATACCGTTATCATCGAAAGGATTATGGGACGCTGAGATCACAATACCTGCTTCTGCGCGGAAGGTACGGGTCAGGTAGGCAATGGCCGGCGTGGGCATTGGCCCGGTAAAGGCCGCCGACAGTCCGGCAGCCGCAAGGCCCGCTTCCAGCGCAGATTCCAGCATATAGCCGGAAATCCGCGTGTCTTTACCGATAATAATTTTCTTTGAACCATGGCGAGCTAATACCTTACCGGCCGCCCAGCCTAAACGGAGTACAAAGTCTGGCGTAATCGGCGCTTCACCAACCTTGCCGCGAATCCCATCGGTGCCGAAATATTTGCGCTCACTCATACTGTTATCCTTTCGCTCTTAATGTGGCTTCCGCAACCCGCAGCGCCTCAACACTTTCTTTAACATCATGGACACGGACGATTTGTGCCCCCTGCATTGCAGCAATCACCGCACATGCCAGGCTCCCGCTCAGACGCTGGTTCGGTCCGACATTCAGCAACTGTCCAATCATCGATTTACGTGACATTCCGACCAGCAGGGGCAGACCGAAATGATGGAAATGGTGCAGACTGGCCAGTAGCTGATAGTTATGCCCGAGATTTTTACCGAAACCAAAGCCCGGGTCGAGCAGGAGATTCTCTTTTTTTATTCCGCCTTCAATACAGCGTGCAATATGTTCCGTAAAAAAACGATCCACCTCGGCAATCACATCGGTGTAGCCTGGCGCGTTTTGCATGGTTTCCGGTTGCCCCTGCATATGCATCAGACAGACCGGCAGCCCGGTCTCTGCTGCCGCAGATAATGCCCCGGGCACCTGTAAGGCACGCACATCATTAATGAGATGCGCTCCCGCCCGGGCCGCTTCGCGGATCACTTCCGGGCGTGACGTATCCACGGATATCCAGACTTCAAAGCGACGGGCAATTTCGGTGACGACCGGGATCACCCGCTCAAGTTCCTGCTCAACGCTGACTTCTGCCGCGCCTGGCCGGGTAGACTCACCGCCGACATCGATGATAGTGGCTCCGGCAATCACCATTTCGTTGGTATGAGTAATAGCGTCAGACAGGGTGACATGGCTTCCGCCGTCTGAGAATGAGTCCGGAGTCACATTGAGTATTCCCATCACATGGGGGAATGAGAGGTCGAGTTCGGAATCCCGGGCATACAGCTTCATTGAGCAACTTCTCCCTGCAGCAAAAAACGGCAATAAAAAACCCCGGACAAGCCGGGGTTTCATTTTAACGCGAAATCATCTTATTTATCGAATGATTCACACATTGTATTACCTGGATCCTCAGTGCGCGGTTCATCAACCGGACGCGGAGGCTGAGGTGCAGGCGTACCGCTGTTACCGTCGGATGAAGAACCGCTGTTTTTCGGCTCTTCCCAACCGGCTGGCGGACGAACATCACGACGGGCCATCAGATCATCAATCTGAGGAGCATCAATGGTCTCGTACTTCATCAGCGCATCTTTCATGGCATGGAGGATGTCCATGTTTTCATTCAGAAGCGTGCGGGCACGATCATAGTTGCTGTCGATCAGATGTTTCACTTCCTGGTCGATAATACGTGCTGTCTCATCTGACATATGTTTCGCTTTAGCCACTGAGCGGCCCAGGAAGACTTCACCGTCTTCTTCTGCGTACAGTAATGGCCCCAGTTTTTCTGAGAAGCCCCACTGCGTTACCATATTACGTGCCAGATTAGTGGCCACTTTAATATCGTTAGACGCACCGGTCGAAACACGTTCAGCACCATAGATAATCTCTTCAGCCAGACGACCACCGTACAGGGTCGAAATCTGACTTTCGAGTTTCTGACGGCTGGCACTGATAGCATCGCCTTCCGGCAGGAAGAAGGTGACACCCAATGCGCGTCCGCGCGGAATAATGGTCACTTTGTGTACCGGGTCGTGTTCCGGCACCAGACGACCGATAATTGCATGGCCTGCTTCGTGGTATGCCGTGGACTCTTTCTGAGCTTCGGTCATGACCATTGAGCGACGTTCCGCTCCCATCATGATTTTGTCTTTCGCTTTCTCAAACTCAACCATGGAGACGACACGTTTGTTGCCACGGGCGGCAAACAGTGCGGCTTCGTTGACCAGGTTCGCCAGGTCTGCCCCGGAGAAACCAGGCGTCCCGCGCGCAATGATTGCTGCATCGATATCTGTTGCCAGAGGAACACGACGCATATGAACTTTCAGGATCTGCTCACGGCCACGGACATCCGGTAAACCGACGACAACCTGACGGTCAAAGCGTCCCGGACGCAGTAACGCAGGGTCGAGAACATCCGGACGGTTAGTCGCGGCAATAACGATAATACCTTCGTTACCTTCAAAACCATCCATCTCAACCAGCATCTGGTTCAGCGTTTGTTCACGTTCATCGTGTCCGCCACCCAGACCTGCACCACGCTGACGGCCTACAGCATCAATCTCATCGATAAAGATGATACAAGGTGCGGCTTTCTTCGCCTGCTCGAACATATCACGGACACGGGACGCACCCACACCCACAAACATTTCGACGAAGTCTGACCCGGAAATAGTAAAGAAAGGTACTTTGGCTTCACCCGCAATCGCTTTTGCCAGCAGGGTCTTACCGGTCCCCGGAGGACCTACCATCAGTACGCCTTTAGGAATTTTCCCGCCCAGTTTCTGGAAACGGCTGGGTTCACGCAGATATTCAACCAACTCACTGACTTCTTCTTTTGCCTCATCACATCCGGCAACATCAGCAAACGTCGTTTTGATCTGGTCTTCGGTAAGCATACGCGCTTTACTTTTACCGAAAGACATAGCGCCTTTACCGCCACCGCCCTGCATCTGGCGCATAAAGAAGATCCACACGCCTATCAGTAACAGCATCGGGAACCACGAAATAAAGATTGAAGTCAGCAGACTTGGCTCTTCAGGTGGCTCACCGACAACTTTCACATTTTTAGTCAGCAGGTTGTCGAGCAACTTGGGATCGTTGACAGGGATATAGGTCGTATATTTACCACTGTCCTTTTTAATTACGTCAATTTCACGCCCGTTAATACGTGCCTCGCGGACCTGATCCTGGTTCACTTCCGACAGGAAAGTTGAATAATCAACCCGCCGGCCATTCGACTCGCTGGGCCCAAAGCTCTGGAATACCGACATCAGTACGACCGCGATGACTAGCCAGAGAATCAGGTTTTTCGCCATGTCACTCAAGGGATTAACCTCATATTACAACGATGTTAACAGACAGCGTAGGGTACTATAGTTTGCGCCCAGTCGCTACAATGTACACTTCACGTGAACGTGAACGTGAAGCGTCAGGCTTCCGAATTTTCACTTTCGTAAACAGGGAGCGAATTTCCCGCAGGTATTCCTCGAAGCCATCTCCCTGAAACACTTTCACTACAAAACTACCACCCGGCGCCAGAATATCCCGACACATATCTAACGCCAGTTCTACCAGATACATCGAACGTGGAATATCCACTGCCGGGGTACCACTCATATTCGGTGCCATATCAGACATGACGACCTGAACTTTATTATCACCGACCCGTTCCAGCAATGCCGCAAGGACAGCTTCATCACGGAAATCCCCCTGAAGGAAGTCTACCCCTACAATAGGGTCCATCGGTAGCAGGTCGCAAGCAATAATGCGTCCTTTCGATCCTATTTGCTGTACTGCATATTGGGACCAACCGCCGGGGGCTGCCCCCAGATCGACAATAGTCATGCCGGGTTTAAATAATTTGTCACCCTGCTGAATTTCATCCAGTTTAAACCAGGCGCGCGAACGCAACCCTTTTTTTTGTGCTTGTTGCACATACTTATCGCTAAAGTGTTCCTGTAGCCAGCGACTTGAACTGGCTGAACGCTTCTTACCGGTCATAATTTTTCCAACTAATTCCACATCCTCGCGATAAAACATCACGTAAATGTCGCGTTGATTTGGCGATAACCCAGAGATGGCGGTACAATGACCTGTTTTCAATCCCTGAGTAAGTAAATAATACGATGAATCTGAGTACCAAACAAAAACAGCACCTCAAAGGTCTGGCACATCCCCTGAAACCCGTTGTCATGTTAGGTAACAACGGCCTGACTGAAGGTGTTCTGGCGGAAATCGAAAGTGCACTGGAACACCATGAGCTGATCAAGGTGAAAATTGCCGGCGAAGATCGCGAAACAAAAAACTTAATTGTTAGCGCAATCGTCCGTGAGACCAAAGCCTGTGAAGTTCAGGTTATCGGCAAAATACTGGTGCTGTATCGCCGTTCTAAAGAAAACAAAATTTCTCTGCCACGCTGATTCCGGCGCCAAAGAAATTGCCACGCTCCGGTGTGGGTGAAAAGGCCGCACCGCGGCCTTTTCTGTTCTTTACATTCCTGCAGAACAACTTATGTTACCACGCTCAAGGTCCCGGTGTCGCTTTAACGCTCAGATTTCACGGCAATGACTGCCCGGGATGTCTGTAGGGTTCACCGCAAGTAATTTAAGCGTAGCAAGAGATTACAGGTATTCCACCCGCAGGATCTCATATTCCACATCGCCGCCCGGCGTTTTGATAATGGCGACATCATCTGCCTGTTTTGCAATCAAACCACGTGCCATAGGTGAATTCACAGAAATCAGATTTTGCTTAAAATCAGCTTCATCATCACCCACGATGCGGTAAGTCGACTCTTCATCGGTCGCGGTGTTATAAACCGTCACAGTTGAACCAAAAATAACCCGTCCTGTGGCTGGCATTTTAGTCACATCAATGATCTGTGCGTTTGATAATTTCGCTTCGATTTCCTGAATACGCCCTTCACAAAAACCCTGCTCTTCACGAGCTGCATGATATTCGGCATTCTCTTTTAAATCCCCGTGTTCACGGGCTTCCGCGATTGAGGCAATGATCCGCGGACGTTTAACTGTTTTTAATTCTTCCAGTTCTATACGCAGTTTCTCAGCCCCACGCAGCGTCATAGGAACCTGACTCATCTTAAACTCCTCGTTATCTTATGTGTAGAAGTGTCATCCTGACTGATGACTGCAGAAAACAACGTTCTGCAACGCGTTAATTTCAGAATAAAACAACCCTGTCCGGGGCAATATTCACCACAGACAAGGATCAATTTTTCATTTTGATACGTATTTTACCCCGGAGTTCCCTATGGGTCATCGTTTACTTTGCCCTATAAGGGGACGTAGTATTGCGACTTCCTCCGTTACTTAGCCCGAGATTATGCGATTTTTACGACTTATATCAGGATTGACTCTCGCTTTTACTCTGCAGGCCCAGGCAGCTATTCCTGTAGAGCAATATACACAATATCTGCCGACCGGGGCCAGTCTGGCATTTCTGGCAGAAAAAGTCGGCTCGCAGGAACCTTTGGTCAACTATCATGGTGAGCAAATGGCGCTGCCGGCCAGTACCATGAAAATTTTCACGGCGCTGAGCGCTTTGCTGGAGCTGGGCAAAGATTTCAGATTCCGTACCACGTTTGAAACCTCCGGGAAAATCAGTAACGGAACATTACAAGGGGATCTGGTCGCCCGGTTTGCCGGCGACCCGAGCTTTACCCGCCAGGATCTGCGGGCCATGGTCAGCAGCCTCAAAAAACAGGGTATTACCCATATTGATGGCAACCTGGTGATCGATACTTCTGTGTTCGCCAGCCATGATGCGGCGCCGGGCTGGCCCTGGAATGACCTGACACAATGTTTTGATGCCCCACCGGGGGCTGCAATTATCGATAAAAACTGTTTCTCAGTGGCGCTGTATAGCGCTGATACGCCGGGGAAAAATGCGTATATCCGTATCGCGTCTTATTATCCTGCGCATATGTTCAGTGAAGTACGGACGATTGCCCCTGACTCCGGTGAAGGGCAATATTGCGAGCTGGATGTCGTGCCGGGCGAACTGAACCGCTACACCCTGACCGGCTGTCTGCGTAAACGGGCAGACCCGTTACCGTTAGCGTTTGCCGTACAGAACGGGGCGGCCTGGGCAGGAGAGATCCTGCGTGATGAATTACGTCAGGCGGATATCGACTATACCGGCCATCTTCTGCGCCGCACGCAGCCGACGCCTCCGGCGACGCTGCTGGCCAGCCATGACTCGGCACCTCTGCATGATTTGCTGCACCATATGCTGAAGGTGTCCGATAACATGTATGCGGATACCATTTTCCGGACGATCGGCCACTACTATTTCAATGTCCCGGGAACCTACCGTGCCGGTTCAGATGCGGTCAGACGTATTCTGCGGGAAAAAGCGGGTATTGATTTAGGCAATACCGTTCAGATGGACGGGTCAGGGTTATCACGTCATGACCTGGTTTCTCCGGCAACGATGATGCAGGCCCTGCAATATATCGGTAAAAATGACAGCACTCTGGACTTTATCAGTATGCTGCCGTTGTCCGGCCATGACGGCACACTGCAGTATCGTGGCGGACTGCATGAAGCCGGTGTTGACGGTAAGCTGTCTGCGAAAACCGGTTCACTGCAAGGGGTTTATAACCTGGCCGGATTCCTGACCACGGCCAGCGGTACCCGGATTGCCTTTGTGCAGTACCTTTCCGGTTACGCAGTACCGCCTCAGGACCAGCGAACCCGCCGTGCCCCGCTGGTACGGTTTGAAAGTCGTCTGTATCGCGATTTATATCAGCAATACTAACGGGCAAAGAAAAAGCCGCTTTCAGTCATGAAAGCGGCTTTTTTATGGGTGATGCATTATCAGAACAGGATCAGAAGTGAGTATTCAGACTCATATAGAAGGTTCTGCCTGATTCATTGTACGTGTTGGCACCTGCACCGTAGATAGTGATCGGATCGACCACGCCCGTAGAGGTGATAGTGCCGGTCGACTGGGCATTTCCTTCACGGAAGTGGCGTTTATCAAAGATATTTTCGATGCCGGCGGTCAGACTGACATTTTTCGTCGCATCCCAGGTCGCGCTGGCACCAATAATGCTGTACGGACTGACTTCGCGGGTATCCGGATAACTCACCACATTACCGCGGTAATCAAGCCGTTTAGGTTTCTGACGACCATACCAGGTCAGGGTTGTCGCTAAAGACAGGTCTTCGCGCGCCTGCCAGGTCAGACCGGAGTTCAGCGTAAACTGCGGGATAACAGATAAGCGATCACCGGTGGTTTTGTTTTTGCTCTGCAACATCCAGGTCATATTATTATTCCAGCTAAGTGTGTCAGTCACCGGAATATTCAATGTGCCTTCCAATCCTTCCACCAGCGCTTTCGGGACGTTTTGCCATTGGTAGATATAGGTTCCGGTACTGCTGGTTCCGATAGAATGTGTACCCGCCTCAATCTTGTTGCGATAGTCATTACGGAACCAGGTGATACCCGCCTGCAAACCGGCATCATCTTTGTACTCCAGCCCCACTTCTTTATTGACGCTGGTTTCGGCTTTCAGGTTATCGTTACCCATCAGATAACATCCGGGTCCCGAACCGGCATATCCATTACATCCCTGCCCGTTACTGTAGAGAATATAACTCCGGTTCGTCTGATACAGATTCGGCGCTTTATAAGCCCGGGCAATCCCCATTTTCAGGGTGACATTATCTGTCAGGTTCTGCGACAGGTTCAGGGACGGACTCCAGTTAGTCCCTGAAATGGAATGATGATCAAAACGCAATGCCGGGGTCAGCACAGTACTGTCGGTAATATCCATATTATCTTCAGCGAACAGCGAGAAAATATCGGCGCTGGAGTAAGGGTTACGGGTACCGGTAGTCACGCCGTCAATAGCCCCCCCGGTACGGTCCCCTGTCAGTGCCTGACTGGTGGAAATACCGTCTTTCATTTTTTGCTGGTTCCATTCCGTTCCCAGCGTCAGGTTCTGGTTAACCAGCGCGGTAAACGGAATGCTGACTTCGCTGTGCAGCAGAACATCACTTAAATCGATATCCGAGAAGCCGGCATTGGTATTAAAAATACCTTCCGTACCGCCGGCCAGCCCTTCGGTGATCCTGGAGTTACGGGTTCTTTCGTACTGGGCATAAGTGTTGGTGCTGATACCGTTATCCCAGACCCCTGTCCATGTCAGCGCATAGTTCTGACGGTAAATACGGTTAGTTTCTTTACCGTACATAGACTTCACGTAGGCCGAGGTATTGGTATTCTGCGTATCGCCGGCATAGAGGTTACCCTGACGGCTGGTGCCAGCTTCAAATTCAAGGTGCTGATTATGGGCAAATTCCCAGTTCAGTTTGCCGTGCAATTCTTTATCAATAACCCCTTCGCGTCCTGCCGGGTAGCTACCTGCATAGGAACCACTGCGGGGAGTGGTATGGTCTTCATTGATATCATAAGCATCTGCCTGCGTCTTATCCAGGTTGCCCCAGAGACTGAATGTCAGGCTGTCAGATACCGGCCCCATCAGGCTGAAGTTAGTCCGTTTGGTGGAACCTTCAGACTTGTGCTGCGGGGCATTCAGATAGGTATCCCAGGAACCGTGCCACTGATTGGTCGCTTGTTTGGTAATGATATTGACCACCCCTCCCATCGCACCATTACCGTAACGGGCAGCCGCAGGGCCACGGATGACTTCGATACGTTCGATCATTTCCGGCGGTACCCAGCCGGTGTCACCGCGGGTATCACGCTCGCCCCGCCAGCCAAAGCGGACAGAATTGCGACTGGACACCGGTTTACCATCGATCAGGATCAGGGTATTTTCCGGCCCCATACCACGAATATCGATCTGCCGGTTATTTCCGCGCTGACCACTGGTGGAGTTTCCGGTCAGGTTGACGCCCGGCATGGTGCGGATGATTTCTGACACATCACGGGCTGGCGGATGTTTACGGATTTCATCCGCAGTAATGGTCGACACACCGGGTGCCTGTAGATTTTGTAGTCTGGCGGTCACAAGAAGCGTGCCACTCCCGGCCTGCGTCTTACTGTCTTGCGCCTGAGTTGTCACTTGCTGCTGGCTGGCCGACGTCCCTGTCACAGCCGCGGTCTCTGCCGCCATCACCTGAAAAGAAAAAAAGGCGCTGACGCCCAGCTCAAGACAAATCGCAGTTGAAAGTCGGGATAATTTTTTCATTATGGGGATCCTGGTCCTCTGCCATGGGGAATGTGATGGCGAGGAACCGCTTATTTAGCCACTATTTTAAAAAGTTTTAGCTGCAGTCCGCGACGGACAACTGCTTATGCTCTGTGCGCCTGAAAAAGGTTCAAAGGCAACGAACAGTTGCTTAAGTGCGACAACGGCAGGCGGTGAAACAGACTATTGCAAATGGAAATAGTTATCAATAGTATTATCAATACTATTACCCTTTATTGATCTGAACACGGTGCCGATGGTGACCCCTGAATGGCTTATCTCTCCCGGAACTGACTTCTGGTGGCAACAACAGCAACAACGAGGATTACCCTTGATCGAGCGGTTGGAAAACGCGCTCTGCCGGGTCACCTTCCTCTGGCGTGACCCGCAGGGTAGCGAAAAAACGTCAGCCTTCCGGCATGTCTGGATTAATATCACCGGTATTACGGATCATCATCAGCCGGCCCCCCCCCGCTCCTTACAGCGGATCACCGGCAGCGATGTCTGGTACTGGCAGACCGAACTCCCGGCCGACTGGCGCGGCAGCTATTGCCTGATCCCGGATACGTCTGCCGAATCGCCGGAGAGGTTAACCGACCTTGATCAGCGCAAGGATTGGTGGCGCGAAAAGTTTGCCATCGCCGGTCATGACCCGCTGAACCCGCTACGCCCCTGGCAGGGTGGACGGGGCATGTCAGTCTCTCCGCTGCATATGCCGGAGGCACCCTGCCAGGCCGACTGGGCTCCGCTGGATCAGGGGCACGCCTTACCCCTGAACATCCGCCGGTTACAGTGGCACAGTCAGCGACTGAATAATCAACGCACTGTCTGGCTCTGCGAGACAGGCCGGCCTGAAGCCCCGAACCGCCCCCTGGTATTGCTGCTCGACGGACAGTTCTGGGCTGAACAGATGCCGGTGGCAGCCCCCCTGCAGTCCCTGACAGATCGGCAAAAACTACCACCTGCCATCTACGTCATGATAGATACCATCGATCGTCAGCACCGCAGTCATGAGCTGCCCTGTAATGAAGATTTCTGGTTAGCGGTGCAGCAGGAACTTTTGCCGCTGATTTCCCGGCAGACCGGCTGGCAGCACGACGCCGCCCGCACTCTGGTTGCCGGAGAGAGTTTCGGTGGCCTTGCCGCGGTCTATGCCACGCTAAACTGGCCGGACGTTTTCGGCAATGCTATCAGCCTGTCCGGGTCGTTCTGGTGGCCTCAGCACGGAGGCACCCGGGGTGTTCTGACCCGCGAACTGGACGAAGGCCATTTCTCCTCTCATCCACGAAAAATCTATCTTGAGGCGGGCCGCCGTGAACCGGTGGTTTGGCAGGCCGGTGATGAACTTTTCCGGGCATTACAACGCCGGAATATCGAGGCAACCCTGACGCAGATTGAGGGCGGGCACGATGCGCTATGCTGGCGCGGAGGGCTGCTGAGCGGGTTACAGGCGTTGCTCGGCCCCGGTGAGTCATCCCCCTTCCCTGAAAGCGACGAATAAGGAGCCTGACGTGGATCATCTGCATCCTTTTGACCAGCCAGAGGCAACGGCCTGTGTTTTAAAAAACCACCAGCAACAGTACAGCGTGTGGCCTGACCGGATGGAAATCCCGGCCGGCTGGGAACAGGTCGCGGGCCCGGACACACTGGAACAGTGCCTGCTCTGGCTGGAAAAGAACGGGGATACGCTTCGTCCCGCG
Organism: Tatumella sp. UCD-D_suzukii; assembly: GCF_000611875.2. Lineage (NCBI taxonomy): Bacteria > Pseudomonadati > Pseudomonadota > Gammaproteobacteria > Enterobacterales > Erwiniaceae > Tatumella > Tatumella sp. UCD-D_suzukii. The sequence continues at coordinate 92,071 of NZ_JFJX01000067.1, read as the reverse complement.
TCATTTACCGCCCGGGAAAATCATCATGACTGAGAAACAAAATACGTTACCGCTGGTAGCCGCTCAGCCGGGGATCTGGCTGGCTGATCAGCTGTCCCCCCACCGCAATGCCTACGCTGTTGCCCACCTGATAGATATTCCCGGCGAACTTTCTCAGCCGGTGCTCAGTGCGGCCATTATCAGCGCTATGGCCAGCGCCGATACTCTCCGGATGCGGTATAAAGAGCAGGACGGCGAAGCGGTACAAATTCCTGGTCCGCTCCCGGCTATCGTCCCGGAATATTATGATTTACGGCAGGAAACAAACCCCCGGGCCGTCGCTGAAGACTACATTCGCCGGGATCTCGATAGCGATCTGCGTATCACCTCCGGAAAACCTCTGTACCGGCATCTGTTATTACAGATTGGCGATACGCACTGGCTCTGGTACCAGCGTTATCACCATATCGCCGTGGATGGATTCAGTTTTGCCGCACTGACCCGGCATATCGCCGGGCTGTATACCGCAAGGATGCAGAAAACGCCGGAAACATCATCACCTTTTATTCCGTTCTCTGCCGTCGTCGACGAATACCTGCAGTATCAGGATTCTCCCGCATGGCAACGCGACAGCCGCTACTGGCAGGAAAAGCTGGCCACACTTCCGTCTCCGGTGACGTTATCGGAACAGACTCTCTCTGGGCAGGTCCCGGGCATCCGACTGATACGTCAGCAACAGGTGCTGCCCGCTGCCGGATTACAACCGCTCAGTGAACAATTTACCGCTCACGGGTTAACACTGACCGATGGCGCTATCGCTCTGGTATCTCTGTGGCTGGCCCGACTGACAGGACAACAACCGTTCAGCGCCGGGTTTATCTTTATGCGCCGTCTTGGCTCAGCAGCCCTGTGTGCCACCGGACCGGTCATTAACGTCTTACCGATGGCGGTCGATTATGATCCGGAACTGACTCTGCCGGCGCTGGCATCCCGCCTTGCCGCGGAAATCAAAAAAAATCGCCGGCACCAGCGTTTCAACGCTGAGCAAATTATGCGGGATGCCGGTCTGAATGCAGATCATCACCCCCTGTACGGACCGGTGATCAACGTCAAAATGTTTGACTACCGTCTGGATTTTGACGGCGTGACCGCAGAAACAGAGCATCTGGCATCGGGGCCGGTGCGTGATCTTGAAATTGCGCTGTATCCCGGCGAAGACGGGGACCTGACCATCGAACTGCTGGCTAACGCCGAACGTTATACGCCGCAACAACTGGCAGGCTATCTGCAACGTCTGCCTCTGCTGGCGGCCCGTTTCGGGGAAAGGCCCGGACTGAAGTGCGGCGATGCCGGACTTCTGACGGAGGATGAAGCCCGTCAGATCCGTGATCTCAACCGGACACAGGTCCCGTTAGTGCCGGAAACGTTGTACAGCCTGCTTCGCCGGCAGGCCGAACGTACACCGGAAGCCGTGGCGCTGGCAGATATTCATCACACACTGACCTACCATGAGATGCACCGGCAGGTACTCGCTCTGGCACAACAACTGAACGATGCCGGAGTCAGGCGCGGGGATATTGTTGCGGTGGCTTTGCCCCGCTCCGTTTTCCTTTCGCTGGCATTGCAGGCGATCGTCTGCGTCGGTGCCGTCTGGCTGCCTCTGGATACCGGTTATCCGGATGAACGTTTGCAGTTTATGCTGGAGGATGCCGCACCGGCCTTGCTGATCACCGGAAGTGCTCTGGCTGAGCGATTCCGGAAACTCAGCACCGTCCCGGCCTGCTACTATCAGTCGTTACTTCCGGAACCGTCACCGGATATCACGTTTGAGCCACCGGCCCCGCAGGATGGTGCGTATCTGATCTATACCTCAGGGTCGACCGGTCGGCCGAAAGGAGTGCTGGTCGGACACCAGGCCATTGTTAACCGCTTGCTGTGGATGCAGGACAGTTATCCGCTCACGGCTCAGGATGTGGTCTTACAGAAAACACCGGCCAGCTTTGATGTCTCGGTGTGGGAGTTTTTCTGGCCACTGATCACCGGGGCCCGCCTGATGATGGCCCCTCCGGAGGCCCATCGTGAGCCGGATATTCTGCTGCAACTGATGCTTGATTATCGTATCACCACGCTGCATTTTGTTCCGTCGATGTTATCGGCCTTTATCACCACACTCTGTGCTGAAAGTGCACGTCGCCTGGGAAACCAGTTACAACGGGTATTTTGCAGCGGTGAGGCCCTGCCGACTGCACTGGCACGTCAGTGGGAGTCTGTCTGCGGTGCCCCTCTGCATAATCTCTATGGACCGACCGAAGCCGCGGTGGATGTCAGCAGTTATCCGGCCTTCGGGCCGGAGTTAGCCGCGGTCACCGGTAACAGCGTACCGATTGGTTATCCGGTCTGGAACACCGGTTTACATGTGCTCGACAACCGTTTCAGATCGCTCCCTGCCGGTGTGGCCGGGGAGCTTTGGCTCAGTGGAGTGCAACTGGCGAAAGGCTATCTGGGTCGCCCGGGGCTGACCGCCTCCCGCTTTGTGGCACTGCCCGGTGGCGAGGGTGAACGGATGTACCGGACCGGAGATGTAGTACGTCGTCTGGCCAGCGGCGCCATTGAATACCTGGGCCGTAATGACGATCAGCTGAAAATTCGTGGCCAGCGCATTGAACTGACAGAAATAGACCACCAGCTACTGCAACTGCCGGGCATTGATCAGGCGGTGACGCTGGCAAGAACCCTGGGTCCACAGAGCGAAGGATGGGAAGACTCACGTCAGCTGATCGCCTATGTGATAAGCCCGGCGCCGGTGAACAGCGGGCAGATACTGACAGCTCTGCAAGCCTGCCTGCCACCGCCCATGGTGCCGGTCGCCATTATGCAGGTCGATGCCTTCCCGCTGAGTCCTAACGGAAAGCTGGATCGTAAAGCCCTGCCTCTGCCTTCTGTACAATGCGATACGGTCCGGCGCGCCCCTGCCCCCGGGCTGGAAAGCCAGCTGGCGGCAGAGTTTGCTGCACTGCTGAACTGTGACTCTGTCTCTGCCGGCGATGATTTCTTTGCGCTGGGCGGCCATTCCCTGCTGGCGATGCGCCTTGCTGCCCGGCTGCGTCGGGTACTGCAACGTCAGGTCACGGTCGGTCAGATTATGGTGGCTCCGAGCGTGGAAAAACTGGCTGCACTGATCAGTGAGCCCGCAGAGGATCCTGCCCGCCGTGCCGGTTATGAACCTTTGCTGCCGCTGCGTCTGAGTAGCGGCCCGACCTTATTTTGCTTCCATCCGGCCTCCGGCTTTGCCTGGCAGTTCAGTGTACTGCGCAGGTATCTGGACCCGCGCTGGTCAGTCATCGGTGTTCAGTCCCCGTCTGCCGGCGGTATTCTCAACCGGAGCCGGGACATTAATGAACTCTGCGATGACCATCTGCAGCGACTGCGTGAGCATCAGCCCCACGGCCCCTACTACCTTACCGGCTACTCTCTCGGGGGAACGCTGGCACAGGGGATCGCGGCACGCCTGGAAGCCGCCGGCGAAGACGTGGCATTCCTCGGGTTACTTGATACCTGGCCGCCGGAAACTCAGCGCTGGGATCAGCGACAGGGTGAAAATCTGCCGGACCCGGCCGTGCTGGCCGAAGTGGATCGGGAGCGGGAAACCTTTATGGCCAGCCAGCGGAACCAGGCCGGCGAAGATATGTCGGTGATGTTTGATATCATCAGTGCTAACTATAGCAGTGCGGTCAGGCTACTGGGGACCGCGACCAGCGCCCGTTTCGGGGGGAAAGCCACGTTGTTTGTCGCGGAGAAAACCCGCCAGCCGGGGATGGAAGCTGACCAGTGCTGGGCCCCGTATATCAGCCGGACAGAAATTATCCCCGTCCAGTGTGCACATGCAGAAATATTTGCTGAAGATGTGTTTGCACGGATAGGGCCGGAACTCGACAGACTGCTGTCGGCAGCCCTGCGCTAGCGGTTCTGTGACGGCGGCGGTCACTGACGGTGATCGCTGCCGTCCATGATCACTCTCTTCCGGTGGGGATCACCATCGGGGTTCCGGCGACCGGGTCGCTGATAATCATCGCTTTCAGGCCATAGACCTGTTCAATCAGTGCCGGGGTCACAATCTCCGACGGTTTACCCTGCGCCACAATCTGCCCGTCACGCATTGCTATCAGATGAGTGGCATAACGGCAGGCATGGTTCAGCTCATGCAACACCACCACCAGCGTTCTGCCATGCTGGCGGTTAAGGTCACGCATCAGTTCCATCAGCTCGATCTGGTGGGTAATATCCAGCCAGGTCGTGGGCTCATCCAGAAGTAACAGCGGTGTTTCCTGCGCCAGCACCATCGCAATCCACACCCGCTGACGCTGTCCGCCGGAAAGAGTATCTACCGCCTGGCAAGCCAGGTGATCCACCCGGGTCGCCTGCATCGCACGCATGACAGCGTCATTATCCTGCGCGCCTGCCCGGTTAAACAACGTCTGGTACGGATAACGCCCGCGGAACACCAGTTCGCGTACCGTGATCCCGGCGGGCGCCGCGGGTGACTGAGGTAATAACCCCAACTGACGGGCGATCTCTTTCGTCGGATACGTTTTGATATCTTTACCGTTCAGCAGCACATTCCCGGCAACAGGTGTGATCAGGCGGCTCAGTGTTTTCAGCAGCGTGGACTTTCCGCAGGCATTCGGCCCGATGATCACCGTAATTTCTCCGGCCGGTATCGCAACCGACAGATCACGGATAATTATTTTTTTGTCGTACCCCAGCGTCAGGTGTTCACCTGCCAGGGGGGAAGTCAATGTCTTCATCGATAACGCGTCTCACGGATCAGTAAACTCATTAAGTACATGCCCCCCAGGCTGACAGTAACGACACCTACCGGTAACTGATAGGCCCCAAACAGGTGAGTCGCCAGATAATCCGCGGTCAGCATCAGAGCGGCACCACACAGCATGCTGAGTGCCAGGGAATCGCGCCGTCCCGGGGTAAAGCGGGCCGCAATCTGCGGTGCTACCAGCGCAATAAAAGACACCGGACCGATTAGCGCCGTACAAACCGCCGTCAGGATGACGCCCAGCACCAGTAAAATCATCCGGCTGCGTTCGGCGGGGACGCCCAGCGCGATAGCCATCTCATCGCCCATCTCCAGCAGACGCATTCTCCGGGCCATCAGCCCTGCAATCGCAGCAACCGGGATCAGCACCCCCGCCACCGGCAGCAACCCCTGCCAACTGACGCCATTCAGGGATCCGGCACTCCATAACCCGGCCGATAACGCCGTATCCAGCGAGGTTGTAGTGACTATCCAGCTATTCAGCGACATCAGTAACGCACGGATCCCGATCCCCACCAGAATAAGCCGGAAGGTATTAATGCCGTTACGCCAGGCAAATAACCAGACCATCAGCGCGGTGAGTAACCCTCCGGCCAGTGCTGCCAGCGCCAGTAATGCGGGTTCCCCCGGCAGGAAAACCATCATCAGTAACACCGCAGAAAACGCGCCGGTATTAAAACCAAGCACATCCGGACTCCCCAGCGGGTTACGCAGGAGTGACTGGAAGATAGCGCCGCTCAGCGCCAGCGCCGCACCGGTCACCATGGCGGCACACACTCGCGGTAAACGCCAGTCCAGTACCACCATCGTCATCGCCTTTGGCGCTTTCCCCAACAGGACTTGCCCGAATTGCCCGGCACTGAGCGTAAACGTCCCCTGCGTCAGGGCAAGAAAACTGACCGTCACCAGCACTGCGATTAACAACAGCCCGCCCGTGAGTTGCCGGTTCATAATATCGCTCCCTGAGACTGTCTCCGGACCAGAAAAATCAGTACCGGTGCGCCAATAAAGCCGGTAACAATAGAAACCCGCAGTTCACCGGCCGCCAGGAAGCGCCCGGCAATATCGGCCATCAGTAACAGGCAGGGAGTCAGCAGCAGCGTCACCGGTAACATCCGCCGGTGATCGGATCCCGCCAGGAAGCGGCTCAGATGAGGGGCCATCAGCCCGATAAAGGCGATAGGCCCGGTTAATGCGGTGGCTGCCCCGGCCAGTAATGCCACCGAGATCAGCCCGAGGATCCGCGTCCGTACCACCCGGGTCCCGAGTGTTACCGCAACCTCCCCGCCCATGCTGATATTATTCAGAGAGCGGGCCAGCAGCAGAGCCAGCACTCCCCCCGTGATCATCGCCGGGCTGAGAATAAGTAACGAGGTAAACTGGCGAATATCCAGCGAACCACTGAGCCAGAAGCGAAGGTGATCATAGATATCCGGGTTCATCAGCGACAGACCGTTCGTCATACCTTCCAGTACCGCGGCCAGCGCCACCCCGGCCAGAGTGAGGCGTAACGGATTAATGTTTCCCCCGGCGGCGGCACCGGCCAGAGAGATGATCAGCAATGCAATCAATGCGCCCGCAAAAGCAAACCCGAGCCAGGCCAGAGGCGTGTCTGCACCGGCAAAAGCCATCCCCAGGACAATCGCAAATGATGCCCCTGAATTTATGCCAAGGATACCGGTATCGGCCAGAGGATTTCGCGTCAGTGTCTGCAGTAATGCGCCGGCAAGTCCCAGAGAAGCCCCCGCCGCAATACCGGCAAGGGTTCGCGGTAACCGGGCATAACGGATAAGGGTACAGTTCTGCGACAGACAGGGATCAGGAGAAAAAAGGGCCTGCCAGCTTTCGCGAAAAGAGACCGGCACGGCCCCGGCACTCAGGCTGAGCATAACCAGTAACAGCAGGCAGATCACCAGAAGGATCAGTAAGCAGGATTGACGCATAACATTCCGGACCTTACACGGCGGGAAAGCCCGCCATTAATCAGGGCACCGGCAGGAAACCGGTGTCCCGGAGAACTCAGTGAGTAAATAACTTCTGCAGTGTATCCAGCAGGTGACTGGCGCTGTAGTAATCCAGCCGGAAATTATCATTGCCCAGGGCATAAACCTGTTTATTCAGTACCGCATCCGACTGCGACAGAAAACGATCGCTGAGGACGTCCGGTACGGTGTTTCCGGCGGCGGCAAAGAGCAGCCAGCTTTTCCCGTTCAGCCCGCGGGCAACATTTTCACCTGACAGCTGAATAATGTCTTTACGGTGCCCCATACTGATATTGCCTTTCACCTGAGCCGGCGGCGTCGCCAGCGTAAACCCCAGAGCCTGCAACAGTTCACCCTGAGCAGACGCCGCGGTCCAGAGATTCACTTCGCGGCCGCCGCCGTTCCAGATCATGGCAGAGACCGGTTGCGGCGGTAACTTCAGCTGTGGTTTTAAGCCGGCAACCCGCTGGTCAAACTCCGCCACCCGCTTTCCGGCCAGCGCTTCATGTCCGGTAGCGCGTCCGAGCAATGTCATCACCTGTTGCCAGCTTTTATCGTCATAATTGACCACCAGGACCGGCGCGATCGCCTGTAACTGGCTCACCAGACGGATAGCACTGTCATTCCCCGTCGCACTGACCACAATGAGGTCCGGCATCATGCCGGCAATGCTCTCGGCGTTAGGCTCCCCGATATAGAGTCGTTTCACCTGCCGCTGCCGGGCGATATCCCCCCATTGGCGTAAAAAACCTTCCGCATCCGTAAAGCGTCCTCCCGGAGCACCGGCACCACTGCCGACAACCGGTGCATCTATCGCCAGCAGGGCTCCGGTCAGCGTCACACTGGTAGAGACTATCCGCTGCGGAGGCTGCTGAAGTGTCACGGTACCTGTTTCACTGTGGATCTGCCGTGGCCACCCGTCGCTGGCGTCAGCACGAAAAACGATAAATAACAGGAGTAACGCAGCCCGCAGAATGTAAACCTGCGGCTGTGATTTTAAGGTGCTTTTTATGGCCCTGCCGGAAATGAACTGTCGCATAGCGCGCGGATTTTCCTCTGCAAATGACGATCCCATTGACACATTCCGGGGATCCGGTTAGTTTACACGAATAATACAAATGATAATCATTATTAATTATCTTATCATTCCAGGATTAGATTATGGTAGAAATGGAACAGTTTGAAAATCCCTCCGTGTATGATTTTCCTTCTCTGTCAGACCGTTTCCTGTTTACCTCCCGCTGGAAAAGCCTGTTAACCGATGGCTGTTTCCGACGTTTGACATCCCCGTTAACTGAAGATGGCACACCAGGCGCGCGGTTTTCGGTGCAGGCAGAAGCAGCCTTGCGGGAAGCCCGTCTTGCCGGTATCCGGCATCCTGTCATTGCCGGAGCGATCCCTTTTGATCCCTGTCAACCTTCAGAACTCTTTATTCCTGAAAGCTACCGGTTTATTGACCGCGATCACCTGGTAAGGGCGGCGAAAACGTCTCCGGACTTTGCCGGCGGAGAGGTCACGGGCTCCCGCCTGATCCCGGAACAACCGGCGTTTATGGCGATGGTGTCACAAGCCATTGAAGCGATGGAGCGCGGTGAGGCCGATAAAGTTGTGCTATCCCGCCTGCAGGAAATTTGCAGTCGTGACGCTATCGATATGACCGGACTGATGTCACAGATTGTGCGACAGAACCCGGATAACTATCACTTCCACCTTCCGTTATCCTGCGGAGCCACCCTGCTGGGCGCCAGCCCTGAGTTATTACTCAGAAAAGAGGGGGCGAATTTTTATTCCTGTCCGTTAGCCGGGTCTGCCGGACGCTCAGCGGATCCGGCAGAAGATACGTTGCGGGGCCGGGATTTGATGAACTCGGAAAAGGATCGCCGGGAACACCAGCTGGTCACGGATGATATGCGCAGGACACTGCAGCCGGTCAGTAAAACGCTCTCGGTGCCGGACGTACCGCATCTGCTGACGACATCCACACTCTGGCATCTGGCGACCGATATCCGGGGCACTTTACAACACACTGACACGTCAGCCTTATCGCTGGCGGCCCTGCTCCATCCGACACCGGCGCTGAGTGGCTACCCTCACCGGCAGGCACTGGATCTGATAAGAACGCTGGAGCCGTTTAACCGGAAACTGTTCGGCGGCATGGTGGGCTGGTGTGACGACCAGGGTAATGGCGAATGGGTAGTGACCATCCGCTGTGCCACGGTGAAAGAGAAAACGGTCACCCTGTTCGCCGGCGCAGGGATCATTCCTGCCTCCGACCCGTATTCCGAATGGCGGGAAACCGGCATCAAACTGAATACGATGCTGCGGGCTTTCGGCCTTGAAAGAACAGAAAGGTAACTGTATGACGCTCCCTTATACCCGCTGGCCGGACGCGCTGGCAGAACGCTATCGTCGTAAAGGCTATTGGATAGATAAGCCCCTCAGTGATATCTGCGGGCGGCAGAAAGATAATCCGGCCATCGCTATCCTTGACGGAGAAAGAACGCTGACCTATCAGCAACTGGATACCCTCAGTGATCAACTGGCCGCACAACTGCAACAACGTGGTCTGCAACAGGGCGACACGGCACTGGTACAACTGGGTAACGGCACCGAATTTTATCTGGTGTTCTTCGCCTTACTGAAGCTCGGTGTCGCCCCGGTCAATGCACTGTTCAGCCACCAGAAAAGCGAATTGCTTTCTTACGCCAGCCAGACAGAGCCGGTCCTGTTTATTGCCGACCGTCAGCATAATCTGTTTACCGATGACCAGTTTCTGCAGGCATTTTCAGCGCAAATCCCGTCACTCAGGACCGTGGTCATGCATAACGCGACTCCGGCTGATCTCAGTCTTTCCGGCTTGTACAACACACCAGCGGCCGGTTTTACACCCACCCCGTCGGCGGCCGATGAGGTGGCTTTTTTCCAGCTTTCCGGCGGCAGCACCGGCACGCCGAAGCTGATCCCCAGAACACATAACGACTATTACTACAGCATTCGCGGTAGCGTGGATATCTGCGGCTTTACCCGGCAGACCCGCTACCTTTGTGCATTGCCCATTGCTCACAATTACCCGATGAGTTCGCCGGGTTGCCTGGGGGTGTTCTATGCCGGGGGGCAGGTCGTTATGGCGCGGGATCCGAGTGCGACGCTCTGTTTCCCGCTGATAGCTCGCCACCGGATCACCGTCACCGCGCTGGTACCGCCGGCGGTCAGCCTGTGGCTGCAAGCCATAAAAGAAAACGGGCACGCCCGCGAGCTCTCGTCCCTGACTTTACTGCAGGTCGGCGGGGCACGACTGAGTGAGTCGCTGGCCAGACGGGTGCTCTCAGAAATTGGCTGTCAGTTACAGCAGGTGTTCGGCATGGCCGAAGGCCTGGTGAACTACACACGCCCGGATGACCCGATAGAGGTGATCACCACCACTCAGGGACGCCCCATCTCTGAAGATGATGAAATCCGCGTGGTTGATGAGCATCACCGGCCCGTCCCTGCGGGAACTACCGGCCGCCTGATGACCCGCGGTCCCTATACGTTCCGCGGGTATTATCGTAACCCCTCCCATAATGCTACCTGCTTTGATGAAGAGGGGTTCTACGCCTCCGGGGATCTTATCTCGATCACCGCTGAGGGGAATATCAGGGTTGAGGGCCGCGAGAAAGATCAGATAAACCGTGGCGGAGAAAAAATTGCCGCAGAAGAGATAGAAAACCTGCTGCAACGCCATCCGGACATTATCCATGCAGCACTGGTTTCGATGGATGATGAACTGATGGGCGAAAAAAGTTGTGCGTTTATCGTGGCCAGCCAGCCCGTTAAACCTGCCCATCTTCGCCGCCACTTACGTGAACAAGGTATCGCCGAATTTAAGTTACCTGACCGGGTCATTCAGCAGGAGAGCCTGCCTTTGACCCCGGTGGGTAAAGTCGATAAAAAAGCCTTACGTCAATGGCTGACAGAACAACAAAAGTAGTCCGGTTCAGACCCGGCAAATGGAGTCCTTATGAGTATCCCTAAACCTGAATCTTATCGCCTGCCGACAGCAGATGAACTTCCTGATAATAAGGTGAAATGGGCCTTTGAACCCGGGCGAGCCGCCCTGCTTATCCATGATATGCAAAATTACTTTCTCCGTTTTTGGGAGGAGGACAGTGCTCTGGTCAGGGAAGTGATCGGGAATATCGCTCGTCTGCGGACGCAATGCAAAGCATTGGGGATCCCGGTGTTTTATACTGCGCAGCCTGCAGAGCAGAGCGAGAAAGATCGTGCACTGCTGAACGATATGTGGGGGCCCGGATTAAACCGCCATCCGGAGCAGCAGCGGGTGGTTGACGGATTAACGCCGGAGGCCGATGACATTGTGCTGACCAAATGGCGTTATAGTGCATTTCAGCGTTCACCGCTGGAGCAGCAGTTACATGACATGGGGCGTGACCAGCTGATTATTACCGGGGTGTATGCCCACATCGGTTGCCTGACCACGGCCACGGATGCCTTTATGCGCGATATTAAGCCCTTTATGGTGGCCGATGCGCTGGCAGATTTCACCCGCGAAGAACACATGATGGCACTGAAATATACCGCCGGCCGTTGCGGTAAAGTTGTCCGCTGTGAAGATTTGCTGATCCTGCCGGAAAGTAAAGCGGCGTTACGCATGTTGGTGTTACCACTGCTGGAAGATGATGATATTCCGGAAGATGATGAAAACCTGATCGACTACGGGCTGGACTCCGTGCGGATGATGGCGCTGGCTGGCCGCTGGCGTCAGGCCGTCCCGGCGATTGATTTTGTTGCCCTCGCCAAAAATGCCTCTATTGATGGCTGGTGGGCACTTCTGTCACAGGGAAAAACACAATGACCGTTCAGCAGGACTTTCACGCTAAACATGTGTGGGTGACCGGCGCAGGCCAGGGTATCGGCTATCATACGGCATTAGCTTTTCATCAGGCGGGCGCCATTGTCACTGCGTTTGATATTAAGTTTGGTGAGCAGGAGTACCCGTTTCACTGCCAGCTACTGAATGTCGCTGATCCCGTTCAGGTCAAAGACGTCTGCCAGCAGTTGCTCTCCCGTCAACCGCAACTGGATGTGCTGGTCAATGCCGCCGGTATTCTGCGTATCGGTGCCACCGATGAACTGAGCTTTGAAGACTGGCAACAGTGCCTGAACGTAAATGCCGGGGGCGCATTCAATCTGTTCAGCCAAACCCTGCCACACTTCCGCCGGCAGAAGCACGGCGCGATCGTCACCGTGGCCTCTAATGCCGCGCATGCGCCGCGTCTGGGCATGTCGGCTTACGGCGCCTCGAAAGCGGCTTTACGCAGCCTGTGCCTGACGGTCGGTCTGGAAATGGCCCCGTACGGGGTTCGCTGTAATATCGTTTCGCCTGGCTCCACCGATACCGAAATGCAACGCAGCCTCTGGAAAACACCACAGGCAGAGCAGCAGACGATTGAGGGCTTCCCGGAACAGTTTAAGCTGGGTATTCCGCTGAAGAAGATCGCAAAGCCGCAGGAGATTGCCGATACTATCCTGTTCCTGGCCTCTGACCGTGCAAGCCACGTGGTCCTGCAGGATATTGTGGTGGATGGCGGCGCAACCCTGGGGAGCTGAAGTATGGCCGAACTCTGGAAGCGGGTCTGTACGCTGGATGAACTGAATGCGCTGGGCCAGGGAAACCTGGTCAGCCATTTGGGCATCGTCTTTACTCTGATAGGCGAGCAGCATCTGGAGGCCAGCATGCCGGTCGATGAGCGCACCCGTCAGCCCTTCGGGTTGCTGCATGGCGGGGCGTCTGTCGTGCTGGCCGAATCCATGGGGTCGGTCGCTGGCTACATGGCGACTCAGGCCGGGCAGAGTGTGGTCGGGATTGAAGTCAACGCCAGCCATCACTGGGCGGTCTCTCAGGGATGGGTACACGCGAAGTGCTTTCCGCTGCATATCGGCGGACAATTACAGGTCTGGCAGACAGAGATCCGTAACGATCGGGCAAAGTTATGCTGTACCGCCCGACTCACAGTCTCCGTTCAGGGCTAAATCGCAGACATAAAAAAGCCGGGATAACCCGGCTTTATGATCCTGAGAGAGGCGACGATCGTTGAAGATCAACGCTGATAGATGATCTCTACCCCTTCATCATCATCTTCGTCCCAGTCATCCCAGTCTTCATCATCTTCTTCAACTTCCTGCGCGCCGCTTTCCAGGGCTTCACGGTGATAGTCATCCCACATGAATTCCACTTTCTCGGGTTGCTTCTCTTCAAGCTCTGCCTCTTTCGGGTTAGCTTTAATGAAGCTCATGACATCCCAGCACAGGGCATTCACACCGTCACGGCTGGCAGCAGAGATCAGATAATATTTATCGTCCCAGCCCAGGGCGTCTGCAATCGCTTTAGCGCGGCTTTCTGCCTCTTCCTTATCCAGCAGGTCAGTTTTATTGAAAACCAGCCAGCGTGGTTTGCTGTACAGTTTATCGCTGTATTTTTCCAGCTCTCCGAGGATGATACGGGCATTCTCTACCGGATCGGACTCATCGATAGGCGCGATATCAATCAGGTGCAGCAGCACGCGGCAACGCTCCAGGTGCTTCAGGAAGCGGATCCCTAATCCGGCACCATCGGCAGCCCCTTCGATAAGACCCGGGATATCGGCCACAACGAAGCTCTGCTCGTGATCCATACGTACCACGCCCAGGCTCGGTACCAGGGTGGTAAACGGGTAATCGGCTACTTTCGGCTTAGCCGCAGAGACCGAACGGATGAAGGTCGATTTACCGGCATTCGGCAAGCCCAGCATCCCGACATCGGCCAGCAGCATCAGCTCCAGCTGCAGGTCACGTTTTTCACCCGGTGTCCCCATCGTTTTCTGACGAGGTGTACGGTTAACGGAGGATTTGAAGCGGGTGTTACCCAGGCCATGCCAGCCACCTTTAGCCACCATCAGGCGCTGTTCGTGACGGGTCATATCGCCCATGGTTTCCCCGGTATCCTGGTCGATAATACGGGTACCGACCGGGACCTTGATGATGACATCTTTACCACGCTTACCGGTACAGTCACGGCTCTGGCCATTCTGGCCACGCTCGGCGCGGAAGGCCTTTTCAAAGCGGTAATCAATCAGGGTGTTAAGGTTTTCATCGGCCAGCAGCCAGACGTCACCGCCGTCTCCGCCATCACCGCCATCAGGGCCACCTTTGGGAATGTATTTTTCCCGGCGGAAGCTGACGCAACCATTACCGCCGTCACCGGCAACGACCAGGATTGTCGCTTCATCAACAAACTTCATCTTTCTTCTCCGTCACTCTTGCGCCTGTCAGGCCGATAGCCTGCCAGACGGGCCCGCCAGGGTCGACTCTGCTGACCGGCGGCGGATAATACCGGTATTCAAACCAGTGATATCAGTATTCTGTATGTATCTGTCAAGTGTACAGCATTCTGCTGCAAACCGCGGAATTTCTGCGGGTATGACAGCAGAATGTAAAAAGCCCCGCAAAAGCTGCGGGGCTTTAATTCGTTGTGTCAGACAGTCATCAGACTGTCCGGGTCTTGCCATAATTACTCAGCAACGATGCTTACGTATTTACGGTTGTCAGGACCTTTAACTTCGAATTTAATCTGACCGTTTGCAGTAGCAAACAGGGTGTGGTCACGACCACAACCTACGTTAGCGCCTGCGTGGAACTTGGTTCCGCGCTGACGAACGATGATGCTACCAGCCAGTACAGTTTCACCGCCGAAACGTTTTACGCCCAGACGTTTTGCATTGGAATCGCGACCGTTACGTGTGGAGCCGCCAGCCTTTTTATGAGCCATTTGTCAAATCTCCTATTAAGCGCTGATGCCAGTGATCTTCACATCAGTGAACCACTGACGGTGACCCTGCTGCTTACGGTGGTGTTTACGACGACGAAACTTAACAATCTTAATTTTCTCGCCACGACCGTGAGCAACGACTTCAGCTTTGATAACACCACCAGAAACCAGTGGCGCACCAATGGTAACTTCTTCGCCGTTTGCAATCATCAGAACCTGGTCAAACTCGATAGTTTCACCGGTTGCGATGTCAAGCTTTTCCAGGCGAACGGTCTGACCTTCGCTTACTCGGTGTTGTTTACCACCACTTTGGAAAACCGCGTACATATAAACTCCGCTTCTGCGCTAGCCCTTATGATAAAATCAGGCGGCGCTATAAATATTCACAATAGGGCGCGAATTCTACGCAAATATCCGACAGAAGACAAGCCTACTTTGCGCTGTATTGCAGAAAAAAAACACAGGGTGCAGCCGGGTGTTTCCTGTAATCGATTTTCAAGTACAATGGGTACCATCAGTGGTTCACTGGCACAGTGTTCATCCTGCCTGAGACTGCCACGACTGCCGACAGAGAAATTTATTCAGATACAGACCAATTACGCTATCTGAGCACTCTTGTTTAAAAAGCCCTGTAAGGGCTAAAACCGGGTCAAAACTGAACAGACGTATGAACTTAGAACAAATTACAGAACTTACTTCCGCAGATATGGCGGCCGTCAATCAGACCATTCTTGACCAGCTTGACTCCGATGTCGCGCTTATCAGTCAGTTAGGTCACTACATTGTCAGCGGTGGTGGTAAACGTATTCGTCCGATGATTGCGGTACTGTCTGCGCGGGCACTGGGCTATCAGAGCGATCAACACATTCTTAATGCCGCGCTGATCGAATTTATTCATACCGCGACATTGCTTCACGATGATGTGGTCGATGAATCCGATATGCGCCGTGGCAAAGCCACCGCCAATGCTGCTTTCGGAAATGCTGCCAGTGTCCTGGTCGGGGATTTTATCTACACCCGTGCCTTTCAGATGATGACCTCACTGGGATCCTTAAGGATCCTCGCATTAATGTCTGAAGCGGTGAATGTCATTTCCGAGGGTGAAGTGCTGCAGCTGATGAACTGTAACGATCCGGATATCACTGAAGAAAGCTATATGCGGGTTATCTACAGTAAAACGGCCCGGTTGTTTGAAGCGGCTGCTCAGACGTCCGCTATCCTGGCAGAGGCTACCGATGCGCAGGAACAAGCCCTGCGTGACTACGGACGCTATATCGGTACCGCATTTCAGCTGATTGATGACCTGCTGGATTACAGCGCTGATAACGCTGCGCTGGGTAAAAATGTCGGTGATGACCTGAGTGAAGGCAAACCTACCCTTCCGCTGTTACATGCGATGAAACACGGAAATGCCGAACAGTCCGCGATGATCCGTCAGGCCATTGAACAGGGTAATGGCCGTCACCTGTTAGAAGAGGTTCAGGCAACGATGCAGCAATGCGGTTCACTGGAATGGACCCGTCAGCGTGCTGAAGCTGAAGCGGATAAAGCCATCGCTGCTTTACAGGTTCTGCCACAGACTCCCTGGCGTCAGGCACTCGAGTCACTGGCACATATGTCCGTTCAGCGCGACTATTGATCCTGCGAAAGGATCCTGCCTGAGTCAGTGATCCCGAACGATCATCCTCACCGTTCAGCAAAAAGCCCCATGCGGGCTTTTTTTACGCCTCTGCATAGAGACTTCCGGCCCTTCATTTCGGAATATTTCCAAAAAATATGGGTGGTTTATCATTAAATTTCCTCATTTTTTGCGACGTATGCTTCAAATCAGCAGTTTTTCTGACTACTTTTGCAAAATTATACGACTGTTTTTGATATACCTATTTCCTAAAGAGGTGTAATTTTATCGTGTAAGCAGATGCGATAGATATTTCGAGAGCATCAACAACATCTGAAAAGGAGAGAGGATGAATATGCAAAAAACGGACTGGCACACAGCAGACATTATTGCCGCATTGAGGAAAAAAGGAACGTCTCTGGCAGAAGTCTCACGAAATGCCGGATTGAGTTCTTCTACCCTGGCCAATGCATTATCACGCCCATGGCCTAAAGGAGAATGGCTGATCGCCCGCGCCATTGATGTCCATCCGGCAGAGATTTGGCCGAGCCGATACTATCATCCGGTGACTCATGAGCTACTGGATCGGGAAAAGCTGATGCGACGCCTGCCTCATAATGAGCGGAAAACCACCACGCCAACCACAAACAGTACGCCATAACAAAGAAGGCTTCCGGACATGCACCCTGCCGGACATCAGTAACCCTCACGGTTAACAGGACCGGCCACAAATGCCGGTTTTCCGGGAAAACGGGCACCGCGGAAGCGTAATAAAAAAGGCCTGAACAGAAGCGTCAGGCCTTTTTCACAAATTACCGGCGGTTATTCCGCGTGTGAAGACTCTTCTTCACCGCGTACACGCTCGATCCTGGCACCTAATGCACGAAGTTTATCTTCAATGCGCTCGTACCCGCGATCAATATGATAAATACGATCCACCAGCGTTTCACCTTCAGCAATACACCCTGCCAGTACAAGACTCGCGGAAGCACGCAGATCGGTCGCCATCACCTGTGCACCGGAGAGTTTTTCCACACCGTGACAAATGGCGGTATTACTCTCGATTTCGGCATGAGCTCCCATCCGGATCAGCTCAGGAATGTGCATAAAACGGTTTTCGAAAATGGTTTCGGTGATCACACCGGTCCCTTCTGCCACCAGATTCAGCAGTGTGAACTGTGCCTGCATGTCTGTCGGGAAGCCGGGATGTGGCGCGGTACGAATATTAACCGCTTTCGGACGACGTCCGTGCATATCCAGGCTTATCCAGTCTTCACCGGTTTCGATATCAGCACCCGCTTCACGCAGCTTAGCGAGTACGACATCCAGCGTTTCGGGACGGGTTTTATGGCAGAGTACTTTGCCTCCTGAAATCGCTGCTGCAATCAGGAAGGTTCCGGTCTCGATGCGGTCAGGCACCACTTCATAGCTACCACCGCCCAGTCGTTCAACGCCTTCAATCACAATTCGGTCTGTGCCGGCACCGGTGATCTTCGCACCGATGGTGTTCAGGAAGTTCGCTGTATCAGCAATTTCCGGCTCACGTGCAGCGTTTTCAATGATGGTCGTACCTTCTGCCAGTGTCGCAGCACTCATGATGGTCACTGTCGCACCCACGCTGACTTTATCCATCACGATATGAGCCCCTTTCAGACGCCCATCGACAAACGCTTTGACATAGCCTTCTTCCAGTTTGATCTCAGCACCCAGTTGCTCCAGGCCGCTGATATGCAGGTCTACCGGCCGTGCCCCGATAGCACACCCTCCCGGTAAAGAGACCTGTCCCTGACCAAAGCGAGCCACCAGAGGTCCCAATGCCCAGATGGATGCACGCATTGTTTTTACAAGGTCATACGGAGCGCAAAAAATGTTAACGCCACTGGCATCCAGATGGACAGCACCATTGCGTTCTGCTTTTACCCCAAGCTGGCTCAGCAACTTCATGGTGGTATCAATATCACGCAGTTTAGGTACATTTTTTATTTCTACCGGTTCTTCTGCCAGCAATGCGGCAAAAAGAATAGGTAATGCGGCATTTTTCGCACCGGAAATGGTAACTTCACCACTTAAACGGGTTGGACCCTGTACTCGAAACTTATCCATTCACACGGCTCTCAATTAACAATCATAATAGGCAAGACCTGCCAGCCTGTACTTACGCAGCCTGAATCAGAAACCATTCAGCTTACGATCACGGGCCCATTCAGCAGGGGTATATGCTTTGATGGATAACGCATGAATACGGTTATCCGCAATATATTCCATCAACGGGGCATACACAGCCTGCTGCTTTTTCACCCGGCTCATCGGTTCAAAAAGTTCACCGACGGCGATCACCTGGAAATGGCTGCCGTCACCGCTGACATGGACTTCATCCAGCGACAAAGCCTGCATTAATACTGCCTGAATCTCATTATTTTCCATTGCATTCAGCTTCCGTTAATCATAATCAGCCCATATCTTAGTAGAAAGCAGCTTTATCTTAAATACACAAAAGCCCCTGCCGGAGGCAGGGGCTTTTCATCAACACCGCGATATCTATCGGCTTTCTTCAGCAGAAACAATAATCTGTTGAAGATTATACAGGGTAATCAGTGACTGTAATTTATCAGAGATGCCGTGAAATACTACCGGCTGACCTGAGCGGGTGGCGATATTTTGCAGATGAACCAGCAGCGCAAGCCCCGCCGAATCGACCCGCTTCAGCCCGGAAACATTAATCTCTGAAACTCCCCGGACCACATGTTCTTTCTGCTGCCATAACGGGAGCAGTGTTTCGTGGTCCAGTTTGCCACTGAGCAGCAACGACCGATCCTGTTGCTGCCAATGTAACAAATCACTCATCAGTTTTGCTGATTCAGTGAAACAGGCTGGGCTGCATACTGTTTCAGTTGTGCCGTC
Organism: Tatumella sp. UCD-D_suzukii; assembly: GCF_000611875.2. Taxonomy (NCBI): domain Bacteria; kingdom Pseudomonadati; phylum Pseudomonadota; class Gammaproteobacteria; order Enterobacterales; family Erwiniaceae; genus Tatumella; species Tatumella sp. UCD-D_suzukii. Next base: position 72,953 of record NZ_JFJX01000067.1, on the reverse strand, counting down.
AGCGCATCAATACCCTGGGTACGCAGCAGGTCACCCCACTGATTCTGTTTTGTGGTGATCATACTGATACCTTCGGCGACCATGTCATAGGCCTGCCATGCACCGGTACGGGTATTCTTACGCCACTGGAAGTCCAGCCGGACCGGCGGGCGACCATTCGGGTCGATAATAGTGACACGAATAGCCACCAGATTTGCATCCCCCAGCGGTTGCGGGGATTCAATCTGGTAAGTTTGTCCGTGATACAGAGCCAGTGCCTGGGCGTAGGCCTGGTCCAGGTAATCACCGAAGGCCTTGTAGTACGCATCACGTTGTGCAGGCGTTGCCTGGTTATAGAAACGTCCCAGTACCAGCGCACCGGCATATTTAACCTGTACATAGGGCATCAGTTCCTGCTGCACAATTTCGCGCAGGTAATCCGGGTTCTGTTTAATTTTCCCCTGTTCATTTTTCAGACGGGTAAAGGTTTTCGCCGCCGCCTGATCCATCAGGGTATAAGGATTACTCTGATCCACCGGACTGGTCGCAGTGGTGGTCTCCGCGGCATTCACCGCCGCTACCGGCAGAGCTACCAGCATAGCGGTCAGTAACAAACGTTTGACTAACATATAAACTTTCCTTTTAGTGAATTGGCGTCGGCGTAGATGGAGCATTGCTGTCAGACGATGCACTTTGATCTTTGCTGCTGCTACCGTTGCCACTTTTGTACAGGAACTGTCCAATCAGGTCTTCAAGCACCATGGCTGATTTGGTATCGCGCAGCGTATCGCCATTCTTAAGAATAGCAGATCCCAAATCCGGATCGTTGAACCCCAGGTTAAGCGCCAGGAATTGCGCACCCAACAGACCCTGGGTACGTACCGCCAGTGAGCTGGTATCCGGAATTTTTCCGGCATAGGCATCATCAATCGCCATAGTCACTTTCGGTGAAAGCGTGCTGTCATCCAGAGAGATATTTGTGACTCTGCCGATCACTACACCACCGATTTCAACCGGAGAGCCGGCTTTAAGCCCCCCGATATTGTCGAAGGTCGCATACAATTTCCATGTAGGTTCTGCACCCAGGGATTTCAGATTTGCGGCGCGCAGGCAGAGAAACAGCGCAGCAACCAGAGCCAGCAACAGGAAAATACCTACCCAGATTTCACTTTTTTTACTTTGCATTGCGTTAATTCCCAAACATCAGTGCTGTCAGCACAAAATCTAACCCAAGTATGGCCAGAGAAGAGTGAACAACCGTACGGGTGGTTGCCCGACTGATCCCCTCAGACGTCGGAATAGCGTCATAGCCGTTGAATAGCGCTATCCAGGAAACAGCGATGGCGAAGATGATACTTTTCACCACGCAATTAATAATATCCATACGAAAATCAACGGCACCCTGCATGGCTGACCAGAAGAAACCTGAATCGATCCCTTTCCAGTCCACCCCGACCAGGGCTCCTCCGGCGATCCCGACCGCAGTGAACATTATTGCCAGTAACGGCATGCTAATTACCCCGGCCCAGAAGCGGGGAGCGACCACACGCCTTAACGGATCAACCGCCATCATTTCCATGCTGGATAACTGCTCTGTGGCTTTCATCAGCCCGACTTCCGCAGTGAGTGCCGACCCGGCACGCCCGGCGAACAGTAATGCCGTCACCACGGGCCCCAGTTCACGCAATAAAGAGAGCGCAACCACCATACCCAGGCTCGTTTCTGCGCCGTAGGTTTTTAAGACCAGGTATCCCTGTAATCCCAGCACCATGCCGATAAACAAACCGGAAACCAGGATAATCAGCAAAGAAAGTACACCCACACTGTAAATCTGCCGGATAACCAGCCGGCCATGTTTTACAAACTGTGGCTTGCCTGCCAGTGCATGAAATAACATCAGGCCCGCCCGGCCAAAGGATGCACAGCTATTGATTCCCCAACGTCCTAATGACGCCACTGCCTTTAACAACATAGGTTTAATGCCTCCCGGCGCTTAGCAAATCGGTGAGATAATCACCGGCCGGATACCGGAAAGGTACCGGACCATCTGCATGCCCGTCGATAAACTGTCGGACACGGGGATCAGGCGTTTCCCGTAATGTTTCGGGGCTACCCTGCGCAATAATATGCTGCCCTGCCACAATATAAGCATAGTCAGCAATACTCAGTACTTCAGGCACATCGTGAGAAACCACAATGCAGGTCAGACCCAGTGCATGATTCAGCTCATCGATCAATTTTACCAGTACTCCCATCGTAATGGGGTCCTGCCCGACGAAAGGCTCATCAAACATGATCAGTTCAGGGTCCAGTGCAATCGCGCGTGCCAGCGCAACACGTCTCGCCATCCCGCCCGATAATTCTGCAGGAGTGAGCTGCTCAGCCCCGCGCAGCCCTACCGCTTCCAGCTTCATCATCACCGTTGTGTGTAATAATTCCGGGGGTAACCGGGTATGTTCACGCAAAGGCCAGGCCACGTTTTCATAGACGGTGAGGTCTGTAAACAGTGCCCCTGACTGAAATAGCATACCCATCTTTTTACGGACGTCGTATAGCTTCCTGCGCGATAACGTCGGAATATTATCTTCACGGAAGAGAATTTCCCCGTTATCCGGCGCTAATTGCCCGCCGATAAGACGTAATAATGTCGTTTTACCGATACCTGACGGCCCCATAATGGCGGTGATTTTCCCTTCAGGGACAGTCAGGGAGATATCGTCAAAGATTTTTCGGGTCCCCCGGGAAAAGCTCATCCCGCGGATTTCCACTAATCCTTTTTGTTGCTGAACCATAGTGACCCCTTACAGGTGTTCGGGCATTTTAATTTGTTATCATGCCAGCCCGGAGGATAGCACTGCGTTATTTTTACAGAAAATTACAGCCAAAGTTTGTGTAATTCAGTCATAAAATTTACTTTTCGCCCTCCGGCAGTCAAAATCAGCGCCTGATAATGTTGATCTCCGTTTTTGCCATCATGCTGCGCCCCGGCATCATGGCCACTTTGGCAAAGGAATACCCATGCTTGTCGCGATTGTCCTGCTGGTTCTTGGTTTACTGCTGCTGGCGTATGGTGCCGACCGGCTGGTATTCAGCGCCTCCATTTTGTGCCGTTCACTGGGTATTCCCCCGTTAGTGATTGGCATGACAGTGGTCGGTATCGGGACCTCGCTGCCGGAGATTATTCTCTCTTTATCCGCAGTACAGCATGGCATGCGTGATTTTTCCGTCGGTATTGCGTTGGGTTCCAATATTACCAATATTTTATTAATTCTGGGTGGCGCAGCATTGATCCATCCTCTGAAAATAAGCTCGGCGCTTTTGCGCCGTGAACTGCCACTGATGCTACTGGTGGCACTGCTTTGTGGGCTATTACTGGCCGATAATCAGCTGACCCGAAGCGAAGGTTTTTGTCTGTTAGCCATGGCGGTCATTTATCTGTGGGGTATTATCCGGCTGGCCAACAACACCCGTCCACTCACCGGGGATCCTCTGACTCATGAACAGTTAGCCGAACTCCCCGGCGAAGATGCAGGTAATACAGTGGCCTGCCTGTGGCTGGGAGTGGCTCTGGTTCTGTTGCCGGTCGCCACGCGGATGATCCTTGATAACGCAGTCGTGGTGGCGGACTACCTGGGGATCAGCGAACTGCTGATGTCACTGTTTTTTATCTCAATCGGGACCAGCCTGCCGGAACTGGCGACGGTGATTGCCGGGACTCTGAAAGGTGAAGGGGATATCGCCGTTGGCAACCTGTTGGGTGCTAACATCTACAATACAGCGATTGTGCTGGGACTTCCGGCTCTGGTCAGCCCGGGCAGAATCGACAGCAATGCTTTTACCCGGGATTATTGGGTCATGCTCGGGGTCAGTGTGATTTTTGCAGTCATTTGCCTGAGAAAGCACCGGCGTATCGACCGTCTCACCGGAGCGTTTCTGTTGTGCGGATTTATTATCTGGGCCGCCATGCTCTGGTTTTTTCCGATGATGAATAATCAATAAAAGGACTCTGGAATGTCTGAACAACTGACAAGCTCTGGTTTTGATTTCAGAACAGCAGGAATAAACGTTCTGCGCATTGAACGAGAGGGCCTCGAACAGCTGGACCAGTACATTAACGAAGATTTTTCACGTGCCTGTGAAATCCTTTACCATTGTCGCGGGAAAGTGGTGGTGATGGGGATGGGGAAATCGGGTCACATCGCCCGTAAAATGGCAGCAACCTTTGCCAGTACCGGCACACCGGCTTTTTTTGTCCATCCTGCAGAAGCCAGCCACGGGGATCTGGGGATGGTAAGCCCTGGCGATGTGGTCCTCGCCATCTCTAACAGCGGCGAATCCCATGAAATTCTGGCACTGGTTCCGGTGATCAAACGGCTGAAAATTACGTTAATCTGCCTGAGCAGTCGGCCGGAGAGTGCCATGGCAAAAGCCGCCGATTTGCACTTAACCGTCAGAGTGCCTCAGGAAGCCTGCCCGCTGGGCCTGGCCCCCACCAGCAGTACCACGGCAACGCTGGTGATGGGAGATGCTCTGGCTGTTGCCTTACTGGAAGCCCGGGGTTTTACGGCAAATGATTTCGCCCTTTCACATCCCGGGGGGGCATTGGGCAGGAAACTCTTACTGCATGTCAGCGATGTCATGCATGCCGGTACGGAAATGCCCTGCGTCCCCTGCCATGCCTCCCTACGTGACGCATTGCTGGAGATTACCCGCAAGAAAATGGGTATGACGGTGATCGTTGAGGAAGATATGACGATAGCCGGTATTTTTACCGACGGCGATTTGCGCCGGGTGATCGATATGGGGATCAACTTCCAATCGACTCTGATAGAGAAAGTTATGACGCCGGGTGGTATCCGCGTAACACCCAATATGCTGGCTGTTGATGCGCTAAATGTTATGCAAAGTAAAAATATAACCTCGTTACTGGTTGCGGATAACAATCGTCTGGTGGGTGTGGTACATATGCATGATATGTTGCGTGCCGGTGTCGTCTGAACAGGATAAGAGAATGAAAACTGAATTACCCGTTGAAACCTGTTACGGGCCTGTCAGCCAGGCCGTTATGGCCAGTGCAGCCGGAATAAAATTACTGATCTGTGATGTCGATGGTGTGATGTCTGACGGATTGATTTATATGGGAAACAGCGGTGAAGAACTGAAGGCCTTCAATGTCCGTGACGGTTATGGGATCCGCTGCCTGTTAACCAATGAGGTTGAAGTGGCGATCATTACCGGGCGTAAAGCCGGATTACTGGAAGATCGTTGCCGAACACTGGGTATCAGCCATCTTTATCAGGGACAATCAGATAAGGTTTTGGCCTTTCACGATCTTCTGGATAAACTGTCGCTCCGTCCGAATCAGGTCGCCTATATTGGCGATGATTTGATTGACTGGCCGGTCATGGCACAGGTCGGTCTCAGTGTTTCTGTGGCGGATGCCCATCCCTTATTACTCCAGCGCGCAGACTATGTCACACGTATCAACGGTGGCCGTGGTGCGGTAAGGGAAATTTGTGATCTTATTTTGATGGCACAAGATAAATTCGAGGATGCCAAAGGGTTATCGATATGAGTAAAACCAGATGCTGGATCACCCTCCTGCTGGCCATTATTGCGGTGGTATTGATTGGCTGGAACCTGACCAATCAGGGCTCCCCCTCACCTTCGGTGGCAACCGATGATCAAAGCCCGACCTATACCACGGCCAGCACCCATACCGTGGTCTATAACCCGGAGGGAGGGCTGGCGTATACGCTTGATTCAGCAAAAGTCACTTACTTTGATGCCACCCGTGAGAGCTGGTTTGATAACCCTGTCATGACCACGTATGACCCGCAAAAAGCACCGGCATGGTCAGTCAAGGCAGATAAAGCCAAATTAACGCAAAACCGTATGCTGTATCTTTACGGGCATGTGGAAGTTCGGGCCTTAAGCCCGGACGCGAAAATCGAACGTATAACGACGGATAATGCCCGGATTAACCTTGCCACCCAGGATGTGACCTCCGATGACCAGGTCACGCTGTACGGCCAGGGGTTCCACTCTACAGGGATGAAGATGCGGGGTAATTTACGCGCAAAAACAGCCGAATTAATTGAAAAGGTCAAAACCTACTATGAAATTCAACACCAAAACTAATAGCATCAGGTTACTGCTGATCAGTACATTGCTCGCTTGTAGCCTGCCGGCTCTGGCGGTAACAGGTGATTCGGAGAAGCCCGTGAATGTCACCTCTGAAAACCAGTCAATGGATATGCAGGGCAATGTGGCGACCTTTACCGGTAATGTCGTTATTACTCAGGGAACGATCAAAATTACCGCAGATAAGGTGGTTGTGACCCGTCCGGGCGGTGACAGCAAGAAAACCCTGGTGGATGCCTATGGCAATCCGGCCACCTTTTATCAGATGCAGGACAATGGCAAACCGGTCAAAGGCCATGCCGCCAAATTACATTATGATCTGGCGAAAGATATGATTGAGCTCACCGGCAATGCGTATATTCAGCAGTTAAACAGTAATATTCAGGGTGATCGCATTACTTATCTGGTGAAACAGCAAAAAATGCAGGCTTACAGTCAGGGGCAACAGCAACGTGTGACTACCGTTCTGGTACCTTCTGAATTACAGACCCCTAAAACCACGAAATCCCCTAAACAGAGTCAATAATACTTATGGCGACTTTAATTGCAGAGAACCTGGCAAAAGCATACAAAGGCCGACGTGTGGTTGAGGATGTGAGCCTGGAAGTGAAATCAGGTGAAATTGTCGGCCTGCTGGGCCCTAACGGGGCGGGTAAAACGACGACCTTCTATATGGTTGTCGGTATTGTCCCCCGCGATGCAGGCCGGATTGTTATCGATAGTGATGATATTAGTTTACTGCCGCTGCACGCCCGTGCCCGCCTGGGTATCGGATATCTGCCCCAGGAGGCCTCAATTTTCCGTCGCCTGAGTGTTTACGATAACCTGATGGCGGTCCTGCAGATCCGTAAAGATCTGACCGCAGAGCAACGGGAAGATCGTGCCAACGAGCTGATGGAAGAGTTCCATATTGAACATCTGCGGGATAGTCAGGGACAGGCCCTTTCCGGCGGAGAACGTCGCCGTGTTGAAATTGCACGCGCACTGGCCGCTAACCCCAAATTTATCCTGCTCGATGAGCCTTTTGCCGGCGTTGACCCTATTTCGGTCATTGATATCAAAAAAATTATCGAGCACCTGCGTGACAGCGGTCTGGGCGTACTGATCACTGACCATAACGTCCGTGAAACACTCGCGGTCTGTGAACGCGCCTATATCGTCAGTCAGGGTAAATTAATCGCTCACGGCACCCCGGAAGAGATTCTGGCAGACGAGCAGGTAAAACGCGTTTATCTCGGTGAAGAGTTCCGACTCTGATTCTGTTAATGTGTTCTTATTGATATTTTTTCAGGAAATACACGCCTCACTATGAAGCAAAGTTTGCAATTCAGACTCAGCCAACAACTGGCCATGACCCCCCAGTTGCAGCAGGCGATACGGCTGTTGCAACTGTCAACGCTCGAGTTACAACAAGAATTACAATTAGCTCTGGAAAGTAATCCGTTACTGGAACAAACAGAGGTACTCAACGAAGTTGATGCTGAGGAGTCAGGTGAAACCGCATCCCTGGATACACGGGAAGCCCTGGAACAAAAAGATATGCCGGAAGAGCTTCCTCTGGATGCCACCTGGGATGAAATTTATACCGCAGGTACCCCTTCCGGAACAGGCACAGATTATCAGGATGATGAATTACCTCTCTATCAGGGCGAAACCACACAATCCCTGCAGGATTACCTGATATGGCAAATGGAGCTTACCCCCTTCAGCGATACAGATCGCGCGATAGCCACGTCGATTGTCGATGCGATTGATACCACAGGGTATCTGACCGTTCCGCTGGATGACATTCTGGAAAGCATTGGTGATGATGAATTGGCCCCCGAAGAGGTCGAAGCGGTCTTAAAGCGTATCCAGCATTTTGACCCTATCGGCGTGGGTGCCAGAGATTTAAAAGAATGTCTGCTGATCCAGCTCTCTCAGTTTGCTCCTGAAACCCCGATGCTTGAAGAAGCGCGAATGATTGTTCGCGGGCATCTGGATCTGCTGGCAAACCATGACTTCCGCAGTCTGATGCGCCTGACGCGGCTCAAAGAAGATGTACTGAAAGAGGCGATGCTCCTGATCCAGTCGCTGGACCCGCGACCAGGGCAGTCTATTAATACCGGTGAGTCAGAGTATGTGATCCCGGATGTCCTGGTACGTAAGTCAGGCAACCAGTGGACCGTCGAACTCAATACCGACAGCCTGCCGAGGCTACGCATTAATCAGCAATATGCCGCGATGAGCGGCGGTGCCCGTAACGACAGCGATAATCAGTTTATCCGCAATAATTTACAGGAAGCCCGCTGGCTGATTAAGAGCCTTGAAAGCCGTAACGACACATTGCTTAAAGTTTCCCGCTGTATTGTCGAGCAGCAACAGGCCTTTTTCGAGCAGGGTGAAGAACATATGCGGCCAATGGTACTGGCAGATATTGCCCAGGCCGTGGAAATGCATGAATCCACGATTTCACGCGTTACCACTCAGAAATACCTGCACAGTCCGCGGGGCATTTTTGAGCTGAAGTACTTTTTCTCAAGCCATGTGAATACTGAAGGTGGCGGTGAAGCGTCCTCCACGGCAATCAGAGCGCTGGTTAAAAAATTAATTTCGACGGAAAACCCTGTAAAGCCCTTGAGTGACAGTAAACTCACTACTATGTTATCTGAACAGGGCATTATGGTCGCAAGACGAACCGTCGCTAAGTATCGCGAGTCTTTATCTATACCGCCATCAAATCAGCGAAAACAACTGCTTTGACGTTACAGAACCGCGGACCTGTGTCACCACCTTTGCAGGTCACCAGGTGGAAATAACGGAACCTCTGCATCAGTTTAGCGAACAAAAGTTTGCTACGCTGAAGCGTTAATTTCCGGCTATCCACCCTGAACTCCTGATCTCAGCGGTTGTCCATGTACTTTCAACAACAGAGGCACTCTGTGCCTGTGGATGGCTGTAAAGGGTGAATGATTGCCGGCATGGACTCGCGGTTTGCCACGATGAAGGCCGTGATCATGATACGCGACGGCCGTACAGGCAGTATTGGCTCAGTGCAGTAAAGGCAACCGTCGCGGGATAAAGATCAACCGATAACCACAATAGTGGCCAGATAAATCTGCAAGTGAAATTATATGAATAGTGAACTGACACTTGAACTTAGCCAGGTCCTTACCCCGGAATGTACACGTAATAATGTACACTGCCAGAGTAAAAAACGGGCATTGGAGATTATCAGCGAGCTGGCGGCAGCACAGCTGAATCTGCCACACCAGACCATTTTTGAAACTATCCTGAATCGTGAAAGGATGGGCAGCACGGGCATCGGCAATGGTATTGCCATCCCTCATGGAAAACTGGAAGAAGATACCTTACGCACCATTGGTGTGTTCATCCATCTTGAGCATCCTATTTCATTTGATGCTGTTGATAATCAGCCCGTTGATTTGCTATTTGCCCTGCTGGTTCCGGCAGATCAATGTAAAACTCACTTGCATACCTTATCCCAGGTCGCTAAACGCCTGGCAGAAAAGAATATCTGCAGGCGTCTGCGGGCGGCACAAAGCGATCAGGAACTCTATGACATTATTATGGATGAGCAGCAGCGTACGGAAGAATAATTCCGGCCAATTGTTATCATTAGCCAGGATCATTACGGGAGAAAAGTCATGGTTCTGATGATCGTCAGTGGTCGTTCCGGATCGGGTAAATCTGTCGCACTCAGAGCCCTTGAGGATATGGGGTTTTATTGTGTTGATAACTTACCCGTTGATTTGTTGCCGGAGTTGGCCAACTCACTGGCAAAGCAGGATATTTCTGCAGCAGTGAGCATTGATGTGCGTAATATGCCGGAATCTCCGGAAATTTTCGAAAATGCTTTTAACCGCCTGTCTGACAAATTTACACCACAATTGCTGTTCCTGGATGCTGACCGCAATACACTGATCCGCCGTTACAGTGATACCCGCCGGCTGCACCCGCTTTCAGGCAGAAACCTGTCGCTTGAGAGTGCTATAGACGAGGAGAGCGATCTGCTTGAGCCACTGCGCTCCAGAGCAGACCTGATTATTGACACCTCTGAGATGTCGGTGCACGAACTGGCAGAAATGCTGCGGGCGCGTCTGCTGGGTAAACGTGAGCGCGAACTGACCATTGTGTTCGAGTCCTTTGGCTTTAAATACGGTATTCCGATTGATGCCGATTATGTCTTCGACGTCCGCTTCCTGCCAAACCCCCACTGGGACCCAACGCTCAGGCCTTTTACTGGCCTTGATCGCCCGGTGATCGAATTTCTTGACCGCCATACTGAAGTCCATAATTTTATTTATCAGACCCGCAGTTATCTTGAACTCTGGCTTCCGATGCTGGAAACCAACAACCGCAGTTACCTGACAGTCGCTATCGGATGTACTGGCGGAAAACACCGTTCCGTCTATATTGCAGAGCAACTGGCGGACTATTTCCGTTCACGGGGTAAAAATGTTCAGTCACGGCATCGTACATTGGAAAAGAAAAGAAAATGACAGTGAAAGAATCAGTAAAAATCAGAAATAAGCTGGGTATTCATGCCAGACCGGCGATGAAGTTATTCGAACTGGTCCGGAGTTTTGATTGTGAGGTGATCCTGCGCAACGAAGCAGGCACTGAAGCCGATGCCAGTAGTGTCATTGCCCTGCTGATGCTGGATTCAGCGCAAGGTGGTCAGATTGAAGTCGAAGCAAATGGCCCGGACGAAGCCCGGGCACTACAGGCGGTGATCGAACTTTTCAACGCCGGCTTTGATGAAGACTAAACCGGCATCAACTCAGTACAGGTGATACTTTTCCAGAAAGCCGGTACCCCCTAACTGTTCCATCTGCCGCGAGATCCACTGCTGCCGTCCGCGGACATAGGCCGAGGGAGCACTGGCATGATAGATAATCGGGTTAGGTAAGACCGCAGCCAGCAATGCAGCTTCCTGCCCGGTGAGCTGGCTGGCATGTTTATGGAAATAGGTTTCTGAGGCCATTTCCACCCCAAAAATCCCAGGCCCGAACTCAGCAATATTCAAATAGACCGTCAGTATTCTTTTTTTACCCCAGAGAGTTTCCAGCCCTACTGTCAGCCCGGCCTCCAATCCTTTGCGTAACCAGCTACGCCCATCCCAGAGAAACATATTTTTTGCCGTTTGCTGGGACAATGTCGAAGCCCCGCGCATCTCTCCCCGTTGACGGCTATCCAGCACTGATTGTACTGCCGCAAAATCAAAGCCCCAATGCTCAGGAAATTTCTGATCTTCACCGGCAATCACTGCCAACGGCATCCAGGGGGAAATCTCCGACATACTGACCCAATGGGAACGGGCACGATAGGCCGTATTCCCCGAGACGAATGCGCCGACCTGCCGCTCTGCCATCACCGCGGAAAAGGGGACCGGCACGACGGAAAATATCAGGATAACGGCAATCATCATGGCAATGATCCCACTGACGGTCAGCAGAAAACACCGTTTAACTCTGTACCGGAATCCCTTTTTACTTGTCATCAGTCTGCTCCTGCAGCGGGCCTGTTTTGATATAACCGAGGTTCATTAATGATCATCCGACCGGGTGTTTGTATTAAATTTCCAATCCTATTTTTTGCAAAAAATCGCCGGTTATTGTGAATATTTTCAAAAACAGAGTAAGAATGACTCTGCTTTACAAGAATAATCCCAATAACATCAATCACTTCAAAAAATAAGGAATCGGTTCCAGGCTGTTCAGCTTTCGTTTAACTGTTAAGATAAATTAATCATTTCACCCTATTCACCCTGACCACTTTATTAACAATAAATTAAACATAACTTATCATTCAAAGGGAAAAAAGCAGATGCCGCTCCGGCCGGTGATAGCCTGGTATCAGTCAGGAGCGCATGCCTATCGATAAACCTGGTTCCTTGCGCTCTCTGGTATAACGCTGCAACTTTATCATTCTCCGGGTACCTTGCAGCTTCTCCGGGAAGCTAACGGGACGGAACTCGCATTCTTACTTATTGTTTTTGTGCATAAATATTACTAAAGTCCCGCATCAGGCGAGTTGCAAATAAAAACATCATCAAATGAAAGGTTTTTGCGGGAATGATCATGGAGTAAGTTTTGCTATTCCGCCGATGAATCGGCTCATTCTGCCTGTCCATCGATTGCCCTTAAACGGTGCAGAGCAACAGAAACCTCTCTGACAACAGATGCCTCAGAAGGATTTCAACTTCATAAATCTTAATGAATTGTGGAAAAGTGACCTCAGTTTTTGTTAAGGTAAGTGCAGCAGTAATCCAATACCCCCTGTAGCCCCGGTTCCGACCGGATAACGACTGACGTATCCGGCTACAGAGTGACCGTTTCCCTGGTGTTGGCGCAATCTTCGCGCACCCCGGTTTATCCGGGGTCATTTTTTTGCTCTGCCGCCCCGGTTACTTTTCTGCTTCCCTGTTCTCTACCCACTTCCTTAGCGTATCTACTTCATGACGCCATTCATGTCGCAGTTCATCGATCCATTCCTGGACGTTGTCCCACCAGGCCGGGAGTTCCGGGGTCTGAATCTGCCGCGCAATCTCCTGCAGGTATTTTAATCCGACAGAGCCAGCTGCTCCCTTAATTTTGTGGCCCTCTTCCGCAATGCCTTTCTGATCTTTTGCCATCATGTTGGAGTCGAGGACATCAAGATAGCCCGGCATCATTTTTTCAAACATGCTCAGACTGTCATAGATAAGTTTTGGCCCTACCAGCTCAAGATATTGTTCCAGCATGACGATATCCAGGTGCTTCTGTTCAGCGGAAGATGCCGGTTCAGGGATCTGCTCTTCCTCATCCTGATGCGGGTTCCAGTATTTACTGATCACGGCAGTTAGCGCAGGGACGGCCAGCGGTTTGCTCAGCACATCATCCATCCCGGCTTCCAGATACTCTTGCTTATCTTTCAGCACATTAGCCGTCAGAGCGACCAGCGGAGGAAGTTCCTGCCCGGTAAAGCGCTGATGCAGTGTGCGTGCGACATCAAGGCCGGTCATATCCGGCAGCTGAATATCCAGCAATACCATATCGAACTCCCCGGGATCGAACATTTCCAGCGCCTCAGCACCGGTCATCGCCACCTCGGTTGAGCACCCTAGTTTATCCAGTACTGAACGGGCCACCACTACGTTTAGTTCGATATCTTCGACCAGTAAAATATGCAGAGCCGGCAGAGGCATGGCCTCCGGCTCATCAGCAGGCTCATCTATGGTCGTCAGGGCTGGCGCATCAATCACCACGCTGAAGCTGGCACCTTCTCCGGGAAGGCTGCTGACCGTAATATCGCCCCCCATCGCCTGTGCCAGACGGTAAGAAATCGCCAGTCCGATACCGGTGCCGGTCGCCGGTTTACCCCCATGCTGATCTTTCACCTGGTAGTACATGGCAAAAATTTTGTCCTGCTCCGCCTTCGGAATACCGATCCCGGAATCTTTGACATCAAAGCGAAGTTTCTGCGCGGTGTCATCATAGGTGACGGTGACGATAATTTCGCCTTCGCGGGTGAACTTCACGGCATTACCAATCAGGTTCCATAGGATCTGACGCAACCGGGTCCCGTCGGCGACGATCGTTTCAGGCAAGGGTTGCTGTGCAGACATAATGAACTTCAGTCCCTTGGGCTGAACCAGCAGTCCGGAGAGATTTTCAAGATCAGCCAGGAAGCCGGTAAAATCGATAGGCTGATTGTCCAGCCTGACACGGCGACGTTCAATTTTATCCATTTCGATCACATCGTTGAAAATATTTCCCAGTGTGATCGCTGACACATGGATGGTGTTGAGATAATTCAGCTGTTCCTGGCTCAGTTCGGTATCCAGCAGGATACGACTCAGGCCGACAATGCCGTTCAGCGGTGTACGAAGTTCATGACTGATGGTCGAGATAAAGGTCGTTTTTTCGCGGCTGGCATTTTCCAGTGCTTCCTGGTAACGCTTACGCTCGGTAATATCACGACCAAACCCCATCAGACCGGCGCGCTTTCCGACACGGTCATAGTAAGGAACTTTACGGATTTCAAAACAGGCTTTTTTACCATCCGGATACTGCAGCCACTGTTCATAAGTCAGCGCAACATTATGACGGAACACCTTCTCATCCGTTTCCAGTATTTTGGCTGCGGTATCGGCGTCATAGATATCCAGCGGTGATAACCCGACCAGCTGTTTCTCATTTTTCCCCGCCAGCAATTCGACGGCACGGTTACAACCGGAAAACTTGCGGTCAATATTGCGATAAAAGACCAGGTCAGGAGAGGCATCAAGAAATGAACGTAAGAAACTGGACTGCTGTTCCAGTTCTATCTGAGTCTTTTCACGGCTGGCCATTTCATCCTTGAGCTTATCCATAGCATGTTCACGGGCCTGTTCCGCTTTTTCACGATCATTAATTTCCTGATTGAGTTGCTGAATATTTTCTTTCAACTGCTGGTTAAGTTGTAAGTCCCGGTGACGCATCTCTTCGAGCTTATCCACCAGCCGGGCTAACCGCTGACGGGAGTCTTCCAGTTGATCAACGACCACAGAGAGGAAATACACTGCCCAGGGCGTGATCAGTAATCCAAAAAATACCGAACGGACGACATCGATACTTTCCACTCTGCCCTGTAATACCAGCGTAACGGCCATCTGGACAATCATTGCCAGCACAACTAAGGCTGAGGCCAGCAACAAAGAAAACCGGACCAGGCCAAGTTTGACCATCAAATCTACATAGTATTGCGCCAGTAATCTGATCTGTTTCATATACACTCCCTGACTGTGAACTCCCATCATAGCCTACCTTTTTAACGCAGAAACAGGTTGATAGGAATCACAGACGTATTTTCCCGAAGGATGCCGCAATCCTCTGCCGCCACCGCGTGAGAGTAAGACGTCATAAGATAAAACAAGAAATGAATATAAATTCACAAGAAGTGAATCTTAACTCAATAAGCAATCCTATTAATTTTTTTAATGATCCCTGAGAACACGCAGAAAAAAAGGTTTATTCCTAAAACAGATATATTATGCAGCAATCTGCGAATAAGCGGAGTTTTGTGCTAAAAATCACTCCGGCACCAGCATGGTGCAGCTATTGAGATGCCGCACTATAGTGAGACAGTTCACAATTACCTCTGCATCCTGATTGTGCACAACCGGATAAAAAACCTATTAACTACTTAACATTCAATCAGATACAAAAAAACACCCGCCCTCGTCACAGAAAGAGTCACTATTTGACCTGACTTCGCTTTCCCGATAAGTTGGAAATCCACTGGAAGCTTTCTGTGCGGATCCATTGTCCGCCATATTTATGCAGTAGCAGAGGTTCCCTGTAACAAGTTCCCGACACTTGTCACATCGACGAAGCCCGCCATGGCAGAAGAAGCGATATAAGACATGTTTGTGCATCTCCATATGCCGCATTCTTACGCTGCTGTTGCGCATGTCTGACTGCCGGAATAACAAGAGTCTCTAGAGCCCGGGGAGGTTCACTAAATGTTGTATGATAAATCCCTTGAAAAGGATAACTGTGGTTTTGGACTGATCGCCCATATAGAAGGTGAACCGAGCCATAAAGTAGTACGTACGGCCATTCATGGACTCGCCAGAATGCAACATCGCGGTGCAATTCTGGCTGACGGTAAAACCGGTGATGGCTGTGGTCTTCTGTTACAGAAGCCTGACCGTTTCTTCCGTATTGTTGCGGAAGAAAAAGGCTGGCGTCTGGCGAAGAACTACGCTGTCGGTATGCTCTTCCTGAGTACTGATGAAGCCAGGGCCAGTGCTGCCCGTGCTATTGTCGAAGAAGAGATTATCCGTGAAACACTTTCTGTGGCCGGATGGCGCGAAGTTCCTACTAATCAGGACGTTCTGGGGGAGATTGCCCTGTCGTCATTGCCAGGGATCCAACAAGTCTTTATCAACGCCCCGGCCGGATGGCGTCCGCGTGATATGGAACGCCGTCTGTACATGGCTCGCCGCCGGATAGAAAAGCGTGTCGAAGCCCTGAATGACAGTGATTTCTATATTTGTAGTTTCTCCAATCAGGTGAATATCTACAAAGGGCTTTGCATGCCCACTGACCTGCCCCGGTTTTATCTCGACCTGGCGGATTTGCGTTTAGAATCATCTATATGCTTATTCCACCAGCGCTTCTCAACCAATACTGTGCCTCGCTGGCCACTGGCCCAGCCTTTCCGCTATATGGCACATAATGGTGAAATTAATACCATTGCCGGGAACCGGCAGTGGGCACGTGCACGTGCATATAAATTCAATACCCCATTGATCCCTGATCTGCAGACCGTCGCTCCGTTTGTGAACGAAACCGGTTCAGATTCCAGTTCAATGGATAACATGCTGGAGCTTTTCCTCAACGGTGGTATGGACCTGGTCCGCGCAATGCGTTTGCTGGTACCGCCGGCATGGCAGAACAATCCGGATATGGATCCTGAGTTACGCGCCTTCTTTGACTTTAACTCCATGCATATGGAGCCGTGGGATGGCCCCGCCGGTATCGTCATGTCTGACGGACGTTACGCGGCCTGTAACCTGGACCGTAATGGTCTGCGACCTGCCCGGTATGTTATTACCAGTGATAAATTAATTACCTGCGCCTCTGAAGTCGGTATCTGGGATTATCAGCCCGATGAAGTGGTCGAAAAAGGCCGTGTCGGTCCCGGCGAGCTGATGGTGATCGATACCCGTGAAGGCCGTATCCTCCATTCGTCAGAAACCGATAACGATCTGAAAAGCCGCCATCCTTATAAAGAATGGATGGAAAAGAATGTTAAACGCTTAGTCCCTTTTGAAGAGCTGACGGATGAGCAGGTGGGTAAACGTCACCTCAGCGATACGATGCTGGCGACTTACCACAAGCAGTTTGGTTACAGCAGTGAAGAACTGGACAGCATTCTGCGGGTACTGGGCGAGAATGGCCAGGAAGCCGTGGGGTCGATGGGTGATGATACGCCTTTTGCCGTGCTCTCCAGCCGCCCGCGCATTATCTATGACTATTTCCGTCAGCAATTTGCGCAGGTGACTAACCCGCCGATTGACCCGTTGCGTGAAAACCACGTGATGTCACTGGCAACCAGTATCGGCCAGGAGATGAATGTCTTCTGTGAAGCGGAAGGACAGGCCCACCGGGTGAGCTTTAAATCCCCTATCCTGCTCTACTCTGACTTTACTCAGCTGACGACGCTGGAAGGTAAGTACTATCGTGCCGATACCCTGGACTGTACTTTTGAGCCGGAAAGCGAAACGCTGGAGCAGGCTATCCACCGTCTGAATGATCAGGCGGAAGAACTGGTGCGTGAAGGGACCGTTCTGCTGGTGCTGTCTGACCGGGCGATCAGTATCGGTCGTCTGCCGGTACCGGCTCCGATGATCGTCGGAGCAGTCCAGGCGCGGTTGGTTGAAAAAAATCTGCGCTGTGATGCCAACATCATTGTTGAAACGGCGTCAGCCCGTGATCCGCATCATTTTGCAGTGCTGTTCGGCTTCGGCGCAACGGCGGTCTACCCATGGCTGGCCTATGAGTCTCTGGCACAGATGTCAGACAGCGGTGTTATCGGAAAAGATTATCGCAGTGTGATGCTGAACTACCGTAACGGCATCAATAAAGGTCTGTACAAAATCATGTCCAAAATGGGCATTTCGACTATCGCTTCTTACCGCTGTTCGAAGCTGTTCGAAGCTGTCGGTTTACATCAGGATGTGACCCGCCTCTGTTTCCAGAATGTCACCAGCCGGATCGGCGGTGCCAGCTTCAGTGATTTCCAGCAGGATTTAACGAATCTGGCGAAACGCGCCTGGTTACAGCGTAAGACGCTGGAACAGGGAGGATTACTGAAATACGTCCATGGCGGTGAATACCACGCCTATAACCCGGATATCGTAGGCACGCTGCAGCAGGCGGTTCAGAGCGGCGATTTCGATGACTACAGGAAGTATGCAGAACTGGTCAATAACCGTCCGGTCGCCACGTTGCGTGACCTGTTACAGTTACAGCCCGGCACTGACAGTATTCTTATCGACGATGTCGAGCCAGCCAGTGAGCTGTTTAAACGTTTTGACAGTGCGGCAATGTCTATCGGTGCGTTAAGCCCGGAAGCACATGAATCACTGGCTGAAGCCATGAACAGTATCGGCGGCTTCTCCAACTCCGGAGAAGGCGGTGAAGATCCTGCACGTTACGGCACCAATAAAGTTTCACGGATCAAACAGGTCGCTTCCGGTCGCTTTGGTGTGACACCGGCCTACCTGGTGAATGCGGATGTTATTCAGATCAAGGTCGCTCAGGGGGCGAAACCGGGTGAAGGCGGACAGTTACCGGGTGACAAGGTGACTCCGTATATTGCCAGACTCCGCTACTCTGTACCTGGCGTCACACTGATATCACCTCCGCCACATCATGATATCTATTCCATTGAAGACCTGGCGCAGCTGATTTTCGACCTCAAGCAGGTTAACCCGAAGGCGATGATTTCGGTCAAACTGGTTTCCGAACCGGGTGTCGGAACCATTGCGACCGGGGTGGCAAAAGCCTATGCGGATTTAATCACTATCGCCGGCTATGATGGCGGCACCGGTGCCAGTCCGTTGTCCTCGGTTAAATATGCCGGCTGCCCCTGGGAACTGGGGCTGGTAGAGACTCAGCAGGCACTGGTGGCCAATGGCTTGCGTCATAAAATCCGCTTACAGATCGATGGCGGGCTGAAAACCGGCCTGGATATCATTAAAGCCGCGATCCTGGGTGCCGAAAGCTTCGGCTTCGGGACCGGTCCGATGGTCGCGCTGGGCTGTAAATACCTGCGTATTTGCCACCTGAATAACTGTGCTACCGGTGTGGCAACTCAGGACGATAAGCTGCGCACCCATCATTACCATGGCTTACCGTTTAAAGTGACCAATTACTTTGAATTTATTGCCCGGGAAACCCGTGAAATTATGGCCTCACTGGGGGTAACCCGTCTGACTGACCTGATCGGCCGCACCGATCTGCTGAAAGAATTGGACGGATTTACGGCAAAACAGCAGAAGCTGGATCTTTCTTCACTGCTGAAGACTGCGCAGCCAATGCCAGGTAAAGCCATGTACTGTACCGAAAGCAACCCGCCGTTTGATAAAGGCGTGCTTAACAAAGCGTTGCTGGAACAGGCTGTCCCCTTTATTGAGCAGCGTCAGAGTAAAACATTCTATTTCGACATCCGGAATACCGATCGTTCCGTCGGCGCCACGCTTTCCGGTGCTATCGCCATGATTCACGGTGACCAGGGACTGGCGGCAGATCCTATCCGCGTTTACTTTACCGGAACCGCTGGTCAGAGTTTCGGGGTATGGAATGCCGGTGGGCTGGAAATGATCCTGACCGGGGATGCTAACGACTATGTCGGTAAAGGCATGGCTGGCGGGTTACTGGCTATCCGTCCTCCGGTAGGTTCTGCCTTCCGCAGCGTGGAAGCGACCATTGCCGGTAACACCTGTCTGTATGGCGCCACCGGCGGTAAACTTTTTGCCGCAGGTCGTGCCGGTGAACGTTTTGCCGTCCGTAACTCCGGAGCCATTACCGTGGTTGAAGGTATCGGTGACAATGGCTGTGAATATATGACCGGTGGCATTGTCTGCGTCCTGGGGCGCACCGGCGTTAACTTTGGCGCAGGGATGACCGGCGGATTCGCTTACGTTCTGGATGAAGACGGTGAATTCCGTAAACGCGTGAATGCTGAACTGGTAGAAGTGCTGGATGTTGAGCAATTACCGATCCATGAAGAGCATCTGCGCGGGCTGATTACTGAACACGTTCAGTATACCCAGTCCGGTCGCGGTGAAGAGATCCTGGCCAACTGGCCGGAATGGTCTGCTAAATTCACCCTGGTTAAACCTAAGTCCAGTGATGTCAAAGCATTGCTGGGCCACCGTAGTCGCTCCGCAGCAGAACTGCGGGTTCAGGCGCAGTAAGAGGTCACGATGAGTCAGAATGTTTATCAGTTTATCGACTTGCAGCGTGTTGATCCGCCGAAAAAACCGCTGAAACTTCGGAAAATTGAATTTGTAGAAATTTATGAGCCCTTCTCTGAAGGGCAGGTTAAAGCTCAGGCCGATCGCTGCCTGGACTGCGGTAACCCGTATTGCGAATGGAAATGTCCGGTTCACAACTATATTCCTAACTGGCTGAAGCTGGCCAATGAAGGCAGGATTATGGAAGCGGCAGATCTGTCACACCAGACCAACAGCTTGCCGGAAGTCTGTGGCCGTGTTTGTCCACAGGACCGCCTGTGTGAAGGCTCGTGTACGCTCAATGCGGAGTTTGGTGCCGTCACCATCGGTAATATCGAGCGCTATATCAACGATAAAGCGATGGAGATGGGCTGGAAGCCGGACATGTCGCATGTCACGCCTACCGGTAAACGTGTCGCCGTCATTGGCGCCGGCCCTGCCGGTCTGGCTTGTGCGGATGTCCTGACCCGTAATGGTGTAAAGGCAGTGGTCTTTGACCGTCACCCGGAAATTGGTGGTTTGCTGACCTTTGGTATTCCTTCTTTCAAATTAGAAAAAGAAGTGATGATCAAACGTCGCGAACTGTTCACCGAAATGGGCATTGAATTCCGTCTGAATACTGAAGTGGGACGCGATGTTCAGCTCAGCGACCTGATGGATGAATTCGATTCTGTGTTCCTGGGTGTCGGGACTTACCAGTCAATGCGTGGTGGCCTGGAAAATGAAGATGCGCCGGGTGTATTTGATGCCCTGCCTTTCCTGATTGCGAATACACGTCACACCATGGGCTTTGAGCCACTGGAAGAGCAGCCTTATATCACCATGCAGAGTAAACGCGTTGTCGTGCTCGGTGGCGGGGATACGGCGATGGACTGCGTGCGTACGTCCATTCGTCAGGGTGCCAGTCATGTGACCTGTGCTTACCGTCGTGATGAAGAGAATATGCCAGGCTCGCGCCGCGAGGTGAAAAATGCCCGTGAAGAAGGGGTTGAGTTCCGGTTTAACCTGCAACCTTTAGGTATCGAGATCGACAGCCAGGGTCGCGTCTGTGGCGTTAAGATGGCACGTACCGAAATGGGTCCTGAAGATGCGGCAGGACGCCGCCGGGCAGAGATCGTCGCAGGTTCTGAGCACATCATTCCGGCGGATGCCGTAGTCATGGCATTCGGTTTCCGTCCGCATGGTATGGAGTGGCTGGCAAGCTTCGGCGTCGAACTTGACGCTCAGGGACGTATTATTGCACCTGAGAACAGTGATAACGCTTTCCAGACCAGTAACCCTAAGATCTTTGCCGGGGGCGATATCGTCCGTGGTTCTGACCTGGTCGTTACCGCTATCGCTGAAGGCCGTAAGGCGGCTGAAGGTATTATGGATTACCTGGAGGTCTGACAGACTTCCGGTTTCCATCCTGAAAAGGCACAGTATTGTGCCTTTTTTTTCGCCCGCCCCCCGGCTCCCCCGCCTGCAAATGTCCGGAGTCAGGCTTTTTATGTACATATTTTAGCCAACCCTTCCGTTATCCTGCCTTTTGCTTACGGAATATCCCGTAGCCAGAAAAAGGAACTGATATGGATTTCTCAGGAAAGGTCGTCATTGTTACCGGCGGAGCCAGCGGTATTGGTCTCGAAACGGTCAAAGCGTTTGCTTCTGCCGGGGCATCTGTGGTCATTGCGGATATTGCCCCTGACAGCGAACAGATCACCCGCGAACTTCAGCAACAAGGAATGTCCGTGATCTTCTGCCAGACAAACGTATGTAGTGAGGCGGACCAGCAGCAGTTGATCGAAACGACTCTCCGGCATTTTTCAGGGCTGGATATTGTGTTTGCCAATGCCGGTATCGCCCGCGATGGTGTCGCAGCAGATCTCTTATTCACCGACTGGCAGAAAACAATCGATATCAATCTTTCCGGGGTGTTTCTCAGTAATAAATATGCGCTCCGGCATTGGACGGAACATAACCTCCCCGGGGTTATCGTGAACTGCGGCTCCATCCATAGCTTTGTCGGTAAACGCCACGTCACCGCTTATGCCGCCGCCAAAGGCGGGGTCAAACTGTTGACCGAAACACTGGCCGCAGATTATGCCGGGAAAAATATCCGCGTGAATGCGGTTTGTCCGGGCTATATCGATACCCCGTTACTTAGCAAACTTTCCTCAACACAGAAAGAAGAGCTGATTAAGCTTCACCCGCAGGGCCGCCTGGGGCGTCCTGAGGAAGTCGCCGCCGCGGTCCTTTTTCTTGCCAGTGACCAGGCCGGGTTTATCAATGGTGCATCGTTGCTGGTCGATGGCGGATATACTGCCCAATAGCTTGTTTCAGGCATAAAAAAACCGGCCTGCGGGCCGGTTTTCATGACATCCTGATAACTTACTTAACAATGCGTAGCGCCGGACGTCCGCCGCCGCGCGGAGGATGAGGGGGTTCATCATCGCCATCAGTCTCTGAGTCGGTCGTGCCCTCAGGCAAATCACCCTCAATGACTGACATGATAGTTTCTGACGGAGCAGCCTGCGGCTCAGCATCATCTTCTGATAACTGGTCATAGGCAGGCTCAGGTTCAAACATGGTTCCGGCACCATTCTCACGTGCATAGATGGCCATCACCGCATTCATCGGCACAACGACCTGACGAGGAACGCCACCAAAACGGGCGTTGAAATGCACGGCATCATTGGTCATCTCAAGATTACCGACAGCACGCGGAGCAATGTTCAGTACAATCTGTCCATCACGCGCATATTCCAGCGGAACCATCACGCCCGGCAGATTAATATCAGCCACCAGATGTGGCGTCAGATCATTATCCAGCAGCCATTCATAGAATGCCCGTAACAGATAAGGACGACGTGCACTCAGTTCAGTCATTTCCATAATCAGCCCCGAAATTGCAGACGCATTTCGCGTTCAGTTTCGGTCAGAGAGGCCAGGAAAGAGTCACGTTCGAAGACGCGTGTCATATAGCCTTTCAGCTCTTTAGAGCCTGTGCCGCTCAGGTCTACACCCATTGAAGGTAAACGCCACAGTAACGGAGCCAGATAGCAATCAACCAGGCTGAATTCTTCGCTCATGAAGAAAGGTGTACGGGCGAATAAAGGCGCAATTGCCAGTAACTGCTCACGCAGTTGCTTACGGGCATCATCAGCTTCCTGAGCAGTTCCTTTCTCGATACGGAACAGCAGGCTGTACCAGTCCTGCTCGATGCGATGCATCATCAGGCGGCTTTCACCCCGGGCGACAGGATACACAGGCATCAATGGCGGATGAGGAAAACGCTCATCCAGGTATTCCATGATAATACGTGATTCATACAACGTCAGTTCACGGTCAACCAGAGTCGGCACCGTACAATACGGATTCAGGTCAATAAGATCCTGCGGAAGGTTATCCATATCGACCTGTTCGATCTCCACACTAACGCCCTTTTCGGCCAGTACGATACGTACCTGATGGCTGAAAATATCACTGAGTCCGGAAAACAGTGTCATTACCGAACGTTTGTTGGCAGCGACAGCCATGAAAACCTCCACTTAGCTCAAAAAGATACTACGAATAGCCAACAACAGCCGACTAGCCAGTATGCATAAAACCTGTCAGTCTGCTCAAATACCCTGTTACAGGCCCTCAGGCCCCCGGGGCATCGCTCTTGCCGACAGGTATAAATCAGGGCCATAGTCTACCAGATCTTCACCTGTTTGTGGGGGGTGATTAAAGATTTACCAATAAATAGTCCTGAACTGCAGGCCTCTGAGCGTCGGAAAACAAAAAACCCGCCGAAGCGGGTTTTTGAGGCCAATTGCAATGCTGCATAAGCAGCAAAGAATTAACGTTTGGAGAACTGTGGACGACGACGTGCTTTACGCAGACCGACTTTCTTACGTTCAACTTTACGTGCATCACGGGTAACAAAGCCCGCTTTGCGCAGTTCTGAACGCAGAGATTCGTCATACTCCATCAGAGCGCGTGTGATACCGTGACGGATCGCACCTGCCTGACCAGAGATACCACCACCTTTAACGGTGATGTACAGATCAAACTTACCTACCATATCAAGCAGTTCCAGCGGCTGACGCACGACCATACGTGCAGTCTCGCGACCGAAATACTGTTCTAAAGAACGCTGATTGATAACGATGTTTCCGCTGCCCGGCTTGATAAAGACGCGAGCGGATGAGCTTTTGCGGCGACCTGTGCCGTAGTTTTGAGTTTCAGCCATTGCCTGTAATCCCGATTAAATGTCAAGAACTTGCGGTTGCTGTGCCGCATGGTTGTGCTCGTTACCTGCGTAAACTTTCAGTTTACGGTACATAGCACGACCCAGTGGGCCTTTTGGCAGCATGCCTTTAACCGCGATTTCAATCACACGCTCAGGACGGCGATCAATCATCTCTTCGAAGGTCGCTTGCTTGATACCACCGATGTGGCCAGTGTGATGGTAATAGATCTTATCGCTACGCTTGTTACCAGTAACAGCAACTTTCTCGGCGTTAAGAACGATAATGTAATCACCGGTATCAACGTGCGGAGTGTATTCCGCTTTATGTTTGCCACGCAGACGACGAGCCAGTTCAGTCGCTAAACGACCTAAAGTTTTGCCTGTCGCGTCAACAACATACCAGTCACGCTGTACGGTTTCTGGTTTAGCTGTAAAAGTTTTCATTGAAAAGCTTACCCAAATATAAGTTACACGTTGGTGAAATCCCAAACGCTTAAGTAAACGATTGAGGCTCACACGACTATTTTGCCAGTAAGCCTACCCCTTCGGATAGAGTTACCGGATCACAAAGGTTTTTGGGAAAAAAAACCATTTGCCGTAACGTGGGGTCGCAAGATTATAGAGAAGTCCCCCGCAAAGGTCGACCCTTTTTGCGATAAAATTGCTTACCCTCTTCCCGGCATTTGCATTCAGGGCAAATGCGGGCGGCGCAGATACTCCTCACTCTGCATTTCCTGCAGACGTGAAAGACAGCGCTGGTACTCAAAATTCAGTTGGTTACCCCGATAAATATCACCCAACGCCGCTTCTGCGCAGACGACCAGTTTAACATGCCGTTCATAAAACTCATCGACTAATGCCAGAAAACGTCTTGCCTGGTCTTCCATCGCCTGAGTCATGACCGGAACATTAAACAGCAGCACAGTATGATAGCGCTTTGAAAGCTCGATATAATCCCGCGGACTACGCGCCTCACCACACAGGGTGGAAAAATTTATCGCAACCACCCCGCCGCAGGATTTTCGCGTGGCCAGCGGACGATGGTTGATCTCCAGCACCGGCGATTCCGCCGCCTGATAGTCACACCCGGCCAGCGCACCAAACATCACCGCCATTTCCTGCTCACTGGCATCACCTGGCGGCGTTTTCCATAAGTGTGCTGACGTCAGAGTGCGTAACCGGTAGTCGATGCCGGCATCCACATTCATAATGCTGCAGTGGCGCTTAATTTGTTCGATGGCAGGTAAAAAGCGTCCGCGCTGCAGTCCGTTGCGGTAGAGATCATCCGGAGGAATATTGGATGTTGCGACCAGAGTAATCCCGCGTGCAAACAGCGCTTCCATCAGCGTACCCAGTAGCATGGCATCGGTAATGTCCGAGACAAAGAACTCGTCAAAACACAATAAATCTGCTTCCGCTTTGAAGCGATCAGCGATAATCAGTAACGGGTCGCTGTGCCCCTGTAATTCAGCCAGCTCCTGATGCACTCGCAACATAAAACGGTGAAAATGCAACCGGAGTTTACGCTGACCCGGAATAGACTGAAAAAACAGGTCCATGATCCAGGTTTTTCCTCGCCCGACACCTCCCCACATATATAGTCCGCGAACAGGGCTAACGTCCTCAGAAGAGGTCTTACCAAATAAGCCGGATAAGCGGGCCAGCAAACCCGGCCGGGTGACCGGGGGCTGCGGCATTCGTTCAGTAAGGGACTGATAAATCTCATCAAGGCAAGTCACCGCTGATTGTTGTACATCATCAGGCTGGTAATCGCCGCGGTTAAGCTCTTGCTGGTATAGGGCCAGAGGAGATGTCATTTGCATTTTTCTCAGCTTTTCAGAAAAGCCCCGTCAGGGGTGTTTGACGAAAAAAAAACCGTTATACAGTACGACAGCCTGACTCAGGATTCCACATCCATCAGATTAACGGGTATAGTGACTGTCATTGAAGTAGGTTATCTTCTTGTTGTTAACTGATTATCATGAAGAAGAAACCGTTGTACCCTGAATAACAACGGAAATTAGGGGAGTTATTATG
Source organism: Tatumella sp. UCD-D_suzukii (assembly GCF_000611875.2). Classification (NCBI taxonomy): domain Bacteria; kingdom Pseudomonadati; phylum Pseudomonadota; class Gammaproteobacteria; order Enterobacterales; family Erwiniaceae; genus Tatumella; species Tatumella sp. UCD-D_suzukii. Next base: position 46,584 of record NZ_JFJX01000067.1, on the reverse strand, counting down.
ACCTGGGAATACGGAATTATCGGATTAGTGGTTGGGCTGGTCATTGGCGCAGTCGTGATGCGCTTCGGTAATAAGAAACTGCGTGAGCAGCACACGGTTCAGTATGAGCTGGAAAAATCCAAAGCTGAACTGGAAGAATACCGCAAAGAACTGACCAGCCATTTTGCACGCAGTGCAGAGTTACTGGACAATATGGCCCACGATTATCGTCAGCTCTATCAGCACATGGCGAAAGGTTCTAATGAGCTGCTGCCGGATTTACCTGGTGATCAGAATCCTTTCACCTGGCAGGTTACAGAAGCAGAAGCCGATAACGATCAGGCACCGGTACAAATCCCGCGGGACTATTCAGAAGGCGCATCAGGATTACTAAGAAACGGCCCCGCGAGTCGTAAGTAATCTCCCCGGGTGCGATCGCACCCGGCTCTTTTTATTGACCGGTCGTCTCCGGGCTTGCTCCATCTTTTAACCGCGGGAATACTTTCAGAATGAAAAAACTATCGCCATTATTTTTAGCCCTCTCATTGAGTGCCGGACTGAATTTATCACTTTCACCGCTGGCCCACGCCACTTTGCCTGTGAAAGTGGAGGGCCAGCAGTTACCTTCTCTGGCACCGATGCTCTCCCGCGTGTTACCTGCTGTCGTCAGTGTTCAGGTCAGTGGCATACAAGCGCCGGCCAGTGATCAAAATACCCCTCAGCCACTGAAAAAGTTCCCGGGTCAGCCCTCCCCGCAAAGTACACAGCCACAGCCTTTTGAAGGCCTGGGCTCAGGGGTGATTATCAATGCGGAAAAGGGCTATATCCTTACTAACCATCATGTCATCAGGGATGCGACAAAAATCACCGTACAGTTGAGTGACGGACGCCAGTTTGATGCCAAAGTGCTGGGCAGTGATACCCCGACCGATATCGCATTATTACAGGTGAAAAACCCGAAAGATCTGACACAGATTAGCGTGGCAAACTCTGATCAACTGCAGGTCGGTGATTTTGCAGTGGCTATCGGTAACCCGTTCGGCTTAGGACAAACCGCAACATCCGGCATTATTTCAGCACTGGGACGCAGTGGCCTGAATATTGAAGGACTGGAAAACTTTATCCAGACCGATGCTGCCATCAACCGGGGCAACTCCGGTGGTGCACTGGTCAATCTGCGCGGTGAACTGATTGGTATCAACACGGCTATCCTGGCATCGAATGGCGGTAACATCGGTATCGGTTTTGCCATCCCCGGGAATATGGCCATGAATATTGCCGACCAGCTGATTAAATACGGTCAGGTAAAACACGGACAACTCGGTATCAAAGGCACTGAACTGACCCCGGAGATGGCGAAGGCCTTCAATGTGAATGTCAGCCGGGGCGCATTTATAGCAGAAGTGCTTCCGGGATCTGCCGCCGCAAACGCCGGGCTGAAGGCCGGTGACATTATTACCACCCTCGATGATAAATCCCTGTCCGGATTTGCAGAGCTGAGAGTGAAAGTTAGTACCCACTCTCCTGGAGATAAATTACGACTGGGTATACTGCGTGCCGGCAAGCCTCTGGCTATCGTGGTCACACTTGAGCAAAGCGGTGCCAACGTATCCGCAGTGACCCGTCTGGCTGAACCCGCCTTCCAGGGAGCGACGTTTACTGATGGTGAAACGGTCAGCAAAGAGAAAGGGATAAAAGTAGCAGAGGTGATAAAACAGAGTCCGGCTGCGCAGGTGGGAATGCATCCCGGCGATGTCATTATCAGCGTTAACCGCCAACGGGTACAAAATCTGGCAGAACTTCACAAAGTACTGGAAACCAAACCGGATGTTATCGCGCTGAATGTCATTCGTGGCCAGGAAAGTATCTATCTGTTAATGCGTTAAAAAGCAGATAACGACCGGCACAAGCTGATACCCGTCCCGGTCGTTATCATGTTATCCTTACTTCCCCTTTCCCTGCAAAACGATCGGCATGTTAATCAAATTATTACGTTCGGTGATTATCGGCCTTATTGTGGCTGTGGTGCTGTTACTGGTCATGCCCGGATTCCATACCGGAAGCTGGCTGTCAGGACTTTTTGGCCATTCTTCTGACGCCTCTGAGGAGCCTATTGTCAGCTTTAGCCAGGGAGTGAGGCGTGCTGCCCCCGCAGTGGTTAATGTCTATAACCGTAACACCCAGGCGAATAATAATCAGGGGATCACCACTCTGGGTTCCGGGGTCATTATGAATTCCCGCGGATATATTCTGACCAATAAACATGTGATCAATAACGCCGGACAAATTATTGTTGCTCTGCAGGATGGCCGGTTTTATGAAGCGACTCTGGTGGGCTCAGACGCGATGACCGATCTGGCCGTGCTGAAAATTTCCGCCTCTAACCTGCCCGTGATCCCGATTAATACCAAACGCATCGCGCATGTCGGTGACGTCGTGATGGCCATCGGTAACCCTTATAATCTGGGACAAACCGTGACTCAGGGAATTATCAGTGCCACCGGCCGGGTCGGGCTGAGTTCGTCAGGCCGCCAGAATTTCTTACAGACCGATGCCTCCATCAATCAGGGTAACTCCGGTGGCGCACTCATTAACTCGCAGGGCGAACTGGTGGGTATCAATACCCTGACCTTTGATAAAAGCAGCGACGGTGAGACGCCTGAAGGCATTGGTTTTGCTATTCCTACCGCGCTGGCGACCAAGATTATGGATAAACTTATTCGTTATGGTCGGGTGATCCGGGGCTTTATCGGGATCACGGCCCGCGAAATCCCGGCTTTCCATACCCAGGGGACAAGTCTGGATAAAATTCAGGGACTGGTGGTCAGTGAAGTCGCCCCCGGCGGACCGGCCGAAAAGGCAGGTATCCAGCCTAACGACCTGTTGCTCAGTGTGAACGGAAAGCCTGCGTTATCGGCTCAGGAAACCATGGACCAGGTCGCGGAAATCAGGCCGGGTTCGGTGATACAGGTGCAGGTATTACGTAATGATAAAAAGCTGACCTTGCCGGTGACGATTCAGGAATTCCCTCACGACAACTAAGCAGGACAAAGCGAACTGGCACGGAGAACGAAACAGGTATCCGCTGCCGGTTCTTATTTCCGTCCTGAAACACTCTTACAGCCATCAGTTGCCGCGGGGATCCTGCCCCCGGAGACAGTAATCTTCTGATCTTCCGATGAATAATCCCTGACGGTCAGTCATGTCCTGTTGATCCCCCGCCAGTGAATCTCTTTGCCGTGGTCGCCAGCCCTTCCTCTGAAGAGCGGAAAAGACGTAAACACCGCAAAAAAAAGATGAACAACATAAATAACCAGGGGTACAGAGTTAAATAGCGATTTGGACTATTCTGGATTCTTTGATAAAATCCGCGCCCTGCTCACACCAGGGCTGGATAACAGGTTACGCATTGCATAAAAATTCATCAGCATGCATAATAATGTAACCCTTTTACGGATTTCCACTCATATAAAAAATGGTAGCCTATGCGAATCGCTTCTAAACAGGAAGATTTAATCAGGGCATTCAAGGCCCTGCTGAAAGAAGAAAAGTTTAGTTCACAGGGCGAGATTGTTACTGCGCTTCAGGACGAAGGCTTTAATAATATTAACCAGTCTAAAGTGTCGCGGATGCTGACCAAGTTTGGAGCCGTTCGTACCCGTAATGCGAAAATGGAGATGGTGTACTGCCTGCCTGCCGAACTCGGGGTACCCACCACGACCAGCCCGTTAAAGAACCTGGTTCTGGATATCGATTTCAATGATGCACTGGTCGTCATTCATACCAGTCCCGGTGCTGCACAGTTGATAGCGCGGTTGCTGGATTCATTAGGTAAAGCCGAAGGGATCCTGGGTACCATCGCGGGTGATGACACTATCTTCATTACTCCGTCCCGGGGGTTCACCGTGAAGAAACTCTATGATGCTATCCTGACATTATTCGAGCAGGAACTTTAATACAGCACACCACTTCCCTGCCGCCACTGTCATAGCGGCAGGGGCATTCCCGCATTCCCGCATTCCCGCATTCCCGCATTCCCGCATTCCCGCATTCCCGCATTCCCGCATTCCCGCATTCCCGCATTCCCGCATTCCCGCAGCATAAAACATCACAATAATGAAACAAAAATGAAGGAGCAGAGGAAATAGCACAAAATGACAAATCGTTGCATCCTGTTGTTTGTAGTGACAAAAAAAAGTCAAAGGTTAAATAATATTCATCTGTTAGTTGAATTTGTTATAAAAAATATCAAGTAAACGGTTACATTCAACCAAAGTATTATTAGCAATGTATTAATTTCCCAGGTTACCAGTACTATAATGCTTTCCGTGATCAACATCACAAAAAATTGAAAATTATTAACTGAGGAATCAATCGTGAGTATAAAAGCCGGACTGGCTATGATGGGTGTATTAACTGTTCTTTCATTTACCGCATCTGCTGCACAATCAATTAATAGCGAGCAGGCACAAGGTATGCACTCCATCGGGGTTATCACCGTCAGTGGCATTAATTCGGCACCGTCAGATATTAATCAACAATTAAATAGCAAAGCTGATGCAATGGGTGCCCGTGCGTATGAAATTACCGAAAACTATATGAATGGTAATTATCACGCGACTGCAGTAGTTTTTAAATAACACAGTAACTTTCCATGTAAGGCAATGACTGCAAAATACTCTTTCCTGATAACAGGATAATTACGACGGAAAAAAATAAGGCTAATCGCTGCGGTAACGTTAGTTCTCCGTCAGCCTTATTAAGGTGACAGTCTGCAGACTGTTATACCGGTTCCGGACCATAAGATAAGAATAATATTATAACGACCGGGCCTTCCCGGAAAGAAGTTCTATCCCCTGAAAAATGTCATTTCAGCCCCCTTTCGGGGGCTTTTTTTATTTGTCCTAATCGTCAGTCGTCAAACCTCTTCCGGATGTATGACATGACGTAGCCTTCTTTAATTACAGGTTAATCAATGTGTTTCGGTAGCGTATCAGAATGTCCTCCAGACGGTGCACCGGCTCGATCACAGAAACCGGCACCGAGTGCTCATGAAGCTTCTGCTGGTAAATTTCCAGTTCCTGTAATAGCTGATTGTAATAATGGCTCCGCTTCTCATCATTATGTGATGAAATAACTCTGTCTCCGGTATGTCGCAATCTGCGATGGAATTCAGATAACTCAGCCGCAGGCGGGATATTTGCCTTTCGCAAACGTTGATGGCTAATAATCAGCGTTAATGCCAGACGATATTTATTAATATCATCCGGGAAAAGGTTAAGCAGCAGGAATAACTGCTGATAGAGTGCCGGCAGATGATTTTCCCGGCGCCTTTCAGGATCCGTCGTCAATGCCGATACCGCAGCATAAATAAAGCGATTAAGAATTTTTCTTCCGGTACGGGCTTTAGATTTATCCCGGATAAGTAAAATCACCATCATCGCCAGGAAACAGCCAATAACCTGCCCCAGTGCACTATCAAGGAAAGTATTAATACCGAAATCCATCGGATTACTCAAAACCAGAATATTTAGCGTACCGACAAATGCACCAAGAGTACCCAACTGCCGACGCTGAATAAAAATACCGGCAACAAAAGCCATACTGCCCATGATAAGACAGAGCAGAAAAATGCTTTGTTGTGTCCCTGGTAGCAGGAACATGTAATACAGTGCTCCGAGCGGAACGGCCACTGACATACCGTACAGAAAATCTTTTGCCAGCATCAGTGGATTGGGCAATCGCATGGCTAATGCGGTCACAACCGCCAGCATCACCATACAGGCACTGCCGGCATTCCAGCCGGAATAGAGCCAGAAAAGTGACCCCAGTGCAGTAGCAACAAAGGTACGGATCCCGTTTATCATCGCCGGATGCGTCTCGGCAGAACGCACATGCACAACAATTTCACGTTGCAGGATAGCTTCTTCAATATGGCTGATCCTGGCATTCGTTTTCAGCCCTTTCAGTAACACCAGATATTCACTGGCGGCACCTATCCATGTGCTGATCGTTTCCGGCACCTGGCGGTTCCCCGTTAATGTCACCAGACGCCGTAACGCTTTCAACTGCTGATACAGTTCAGAAAAGTTACTGACATCACGGTTGATCACCTCATAAAATTCAGAAGGGATATACTCTTGCCGGGTCGTGCTGATTAGAAAGGTTTCTGCGGCCTGGGTTATCATGGTCAAAGAAAGTGTATTGAGCATCTTCATCCGGCGACCGGAACGATGCCAGTGAGTCGATTCCATTCTTAGTTGCTGACGCATTCCCCCCAGCGCAGTGGTACGACGGACTAATGCGCCCCAGGCTTTATCCAGTTCTTCTTTATCCGCCTGCCTGACACAAATCTGCAGCAGCTGGTACTGAGCTATCAGTAACGATTCGGTTTCATGGTCGATCACTTTCTTAATCGAACGGGGAGAAAAGATAATATCGGCCAGGATCACACAAAAAATCCCGATGCTGATTTCACTGCAACGCTCAACCGCAAAACGAGGAACCAGTGCCAGTGAACCATTGGCCGCGACCGTCACCATGATAATTAAGGCGGTGTAACCGGCCAGCCCTAATGCATAGGCATTCTCAGCACGCATCAGCGAAGAGAGCCAGACACAAATTCCGGCCCACAGACAACACAACATCAACATAACGACGGGCGCGCGGGCAGTGAAGATCATGATAGTCAGCGCTGCAATGCACCCAAGGAAGGTACCGATGACCCTTAATATTCCCCGATGCCGCAGAGCCCCGGAGTAAGGGTCTCCGCCGGTAGCAAACGCTTGTCCGCCTGCTACAATCGCTGCCGTCATTACCGCCCAACGCGGAGTTTCTAAATTACAGAAGAACCCCAGCATCAGTGCCAGTAAGACGGCAAATGTCAGCTTAACCGGGAAACGTAAAAACTGAATCACCGCCCCCACAATCAACCAAACTCACGTAGTCGGTTCAGTAAATCTGTCGCCGGAGAGGGTTTTTCATCAGGCCGGTCTTTATCTCCGGTAACCACAACCGTCGCCGTCGTCCCTGCCGGGAAACGATTGCCAGGTTGAACATCCAGATGAATACGCACCGGAACACGCTGTGCCAGACGGACCCACTCCAGGTTAGAATCGACCGTTGCCATGCCCTTGGAGTCAACACTGCTGCTACTGTTCGTCACCCCGGCGGCAATACTGTCGACGGATCCTCGCAGGACGGTATTGCTACCCAGCGGAGTAATTTCTGCCCGGTAACCCGGTTTAACACCACTGAGTTTGGTCTCTTCCATATAAGCAATGACATAGAATGTGCGAGCCTTCACCAGCGCCACAGCCACAGAGCCACGGCTGATAAATTCTCCGCCATACACCGTCAGGTTAGTCACCCAGCCATCTGCCGGCGCCCTGACATCCGTACGGGTTAAATCAATCTGCGCTAAATCACGGGCAGCTTTCGCCTGAGCCAGTTGCTGCTCGCTGGTTTGCAGAGTGTTATTTGCCTGTTCTACCGCTTCTTTCGACAACGCAACGGCACCCAACTGGTTACGACGTGCGGCTTCGCGGCGCTTCTCGTCCACGACCGACTGGTAATAGTCAACATTCGCCTGCGCTTCATCCAGCGCTTCCTGGAAGCGTGGACGGTCAATTTCAAACAACGTGTCGCCTTTTTTCACGAACTGGTTATCATGCACTTTGACATCAGTGATGAGCCCGGTGACGTCAGGAGAAATCGCCACGACATCGGCGGCAAATTTAGCGTCCCTTGTCCACGGCGATTCGGTGTAGTAGACCCAGGCGCGAAAAACAATCACGATGGCAACGGCCACCAGGATCAGGGTTATCGCATAACGTGCGACTTTTTTTATAAGCGTTTTCACTGAAACCTCAGACCATTAAACTGGAAACAAGATAAAAGACACAGCAATAAAGAGCCGTATTAAAAAGTGAAGGATGCCAGACCAGGTCATAAATACCGGTGGGCGTCAGAATTCTTTTCACCACCCAGAACAACAGCAGTGACAGAATGAGTTCAACGAAAACGGGCGGAAACGATAGCCCGAAAACGACTAGTACCGGGTGAACACTCATTAAAAATCCTTTAGAATCAAGACCATAAATCAAAAGGCACTCGGATACCTGATGATCACGGCCATCAACATCAGGATGAACTCGACCTGATGGCGGGTGAACCACAAGCATATGTCAACAAAAGCGATTTTGTATAATTTTCAGACGTTACTGCAGCACAAAATTATCGATGCGATCAGACTATAGTAACGTGTCTGATAGTTAGTTTTCTACAAAATGTGACGCAAATCACTTTTAAGCCAGAGTTAATAATGGAAAGATTGAAAGGAATGTCTGTTTTTGTGAAAGTTGTCGATCTCGGTTCTTTCACTGCAGCAGCACGGCAATTACACCTTAGCGTATCTTCTGTGAGCCAGACAATCGCAAAGCTGGAGGATGAGCTTCAGGTTAAACTTCTTAACCGAAGTACACGGAGTATCGGCCTGACCGAAGCCGGCAGGATCTATTATCAGGGCTGCCGACGCATGCTGCATGAAGCTAATCAGGTCCATGAGCAGCTCTACGCCTTTAATAATACCCCTATCGGTATGCTGCGCATCGGCAGTACCACAACCATGGCGCAGAATGTCCTTTCGCCGATGACCGCTCAGCTGCTGCATGATTACCCCGGTCTGAGCGTCAATCTTATTACCGGTAACCCTGCGCCTGATTTGATAGCTCATGGACTGGACCTGGTGATCCGCTCCGGTACGCTGGAAAATTCCGCACTCTTTTCCCGGCGCCTGGGAAGTATGCCAATGGTGCTGTGTGCCTCAAGGCATTTTCCGGGACTGCATGAGTTACCCGGCCGTCCGGAGGAGTTAGAAAGTTTTGCGTGGCTGGAATATAGTGTGTATCCCTACAATGAATTTGAGCTGGTTTCACCGGACGGGCAGACGCTGACACTGACACCGAAGGGGCGTTTTGCCACAAATGATCCACTGACACTGATTGGCTGGCTGAAAGCGGGCTCAGGCATCGCTTATGTGCCGTTAATGTGGATACTGGATGAGATTAACCGCGGTGAAATTGAGATCCTTTACCCGCAGTATCATGCGAAACCACGCCCGGTGTACGCACTCTATACGGAAAGGAATAAGCTACCGCTCAAGGTTCAGGTCTGTATTGATTATCTGACCGAATATTTCAGTGAAATGGCAAAAAAATATCAGGAAAACCGGGCAAGAAATTAGTACGCACCCCCGTGACTGACGGTGCGTACTCAGATACTGCAGAAGATCAGGCGGTACCACCGACCGTGAGTTTATCCAGCTTCAATGTCGGCTGACCGACACCGACAGGGACACTCTGCCCGTCTTTACCACACACACCCACACCTTTATCCAGCGCAAGATCATTACCGACCATAGAAATCTGCTGCATTGCTTCAATACCTGAACCTATCAGCGTCGCCCCTTTCACCGGCGAAGTAATTTTCCCTTTTTCGATCAGATAAGCTTCAGAAGTTGAGAAAACAAATTTACCGGAGGTAATATCGACCTGGCCTCCACCGAAATTCGGTGCATATAAGCCATATTCAACACTTTCGATAATCTCCTGTGGCGTTGACTGGCCGCCCAGCATGTAAGTGTTGGTCATCCGGGGCATTGGCAGATGTGCATAAGATTCACGACGACCATTTCCGGTCGGCGGAACCCCCATCAGACGGGCGTTCAGCTTATCCTGCATATAACCTTTCAGCACGCCGTTTTCGATCAAGACATTGTACTGACCCGGTACACCTTCATCATCGATTGCCAGAGAGCCGCGCAGTCCGGACAGCGTACCATCATCCACGACCGTACACAGATCAGACGCCACTTTTTGCCCCATCTGTCCACTGAAGACCGAGGTCCCGCGGCGGTTAAAATCCCCTTCCAGCCCATGACCTACAGCTTCATGCAGAAGAACTCCCGGCCAGCCCGCACCCAGTACTACCGGCAAAGTTCCTGCCGGAGCCGCAACCGCAGACAAATTGACCAGAGCCATGCGCACAGCTTCTTTCGCCCAGGCATCAGCCCGGACTTCACCCTCTTCATCGGCCAGGAAGAACTCATACCCGGTACGCGCGCCCCCGCCGCTGGCACCCCGTTCACGTTTACCGTGATCCTCCACCAGCACACTGACAGATAAGCGGACCAGAGGGCGAATATCTGCCGCGAACGTTCCGTCGGTTGCTGCGACCAGTACCTGCTCATAGATACCTGTCAGACTGACACTGACTTCCTGTACACGAGAGTCCTGTGCACGTGCAACTTTATCAACACGGTGCAGAAGGGTGATTTTATCCTCACGGCTCAGGCTATCCAGCGGGTTAACTGCCGCATACAACGGCTTATGGTTCACCGCGGCCAGCGTTTTCACTTGTCCGTTACCGGATTCACGCACAATGCTGCGGGCAGCTTCAGCACTTTGCTGAAGGGCATTCAGCGTTAGCTGGTCAGCATACGCGAATCCTGTTTTCTCGCCGCTGATAGCCCTGATACCCACACCCTGGTCAATATTCCATGAGCCTTCTTTAATAATGCTGTCTTCCAGACCCCATGATTCATGGTAGCTCGACTGGAAATAGAGATCGGCATAATCCAGACGGCGTTCTGAAAGCTGGCCTAACAGGGAAGAAATATCCTGCTGTGTAATATTATTGGCAGTCAGTAACTGCTCACTTACCAGATTCAGTGTCATCGTTTCTCACTCGTATTATCGCGTTTAGCTATAGCCTGCTGTAATTCCGTGATGCCGTCAATTCAGACATCATTTATCAGTCCGGGGTTTGCGGAGTATCTCATGGATTTGCGGGTCATCCAGGGTTCCGCCAATATGGTAACGCAGCAGGGAGATTTTATTCCATAACGGGGCCAGGGCCTTACTTGCGGCAAACACGGCCGCCCCGACCACGGGATTAATGACAAATGCCGTCGCCACACCCACAGACGCTGACAATTCAGGTGCGACACTGGCATTCAGATTGAGCCGACGGCGAACAAAATCCGCATTCCCCTGCATCGTGATATCGGCTTCCAACCCGTCAATAAACAGATTATCGGTACGTAATACCCCTTTTTCAATCCAGGCGGTCCCTTTGATCGAGTCAAAATAGAACCCTTTATTGCTGAAGGTATCTCTGAAATCGAAACGTAATTTACGCAGCAAGGCATCCACACTGACCAGGCGCAACAGCTGTCCGGCTGTCCCGGTATTGACACTGGTGATATCTCCTTTACCGGTTTCCAGTTTCAGCAGACCACTGAGGGTCGGCAGATCCGGCTGCCAGGGGGCCTTCTGCCAGTGAAGATCATAGTCCAGTTTCACTGGCGCGCTCTGCACAGGAGAAGTCACACCGAACCACTGTAATGTCCGGCTGATGTTGTCACTGGTAATTTCCCCCTTCAGAGAGGTACGGGAATGCGTACCTGACTGATCCCATTCACCGCTGACTTTCAGATGTGTATATGCGGAGTCCAGCAACCCATCAGTAAGCACTAACTTTTCACGAGAGGGCGTTAAACGTGCGGAAACTTTTCCGACGTTCTGACCGGCAAACCAGCACTGATGACATTGCAGTTGCAATGCCGGCCATTGTGCAAAACTGTATTTCTGTGTCGTGGTCGATGGTGAAGAGATGTTGTTCCCGGCCGGCCACTGTGGATTGTAGTACAGGTAGTCGAGATTCAGTTGCCACGGACGGTTCGGGTTTATTTGTAACTGGCCCCGAATTTCTTTACCGTTTGCCGTCACCCGTGTCGCACCATCCACACTCCGTGACAGTAATACCGTCAGGTCGTTCCAGTTCTGGCCACCCAGCGCCAGTGAGGGTGTATGCAGAGTGATATTTCCGGGCAGTTCAAACGGCGCTCCGGACGTTTTCAACGCATTGTTATCAGAATGATTTCCGCCAAATAACACCAGCCACTCTTCACCCTGTAGCGCCGGCAGGTTCAGTATCATGGAGGGGGAATCCGGAAGTGCTGGCAGCTTCGTGGTCTGGTCCTGCCACTGTCCTCTATCCAGCCGGAACTCCGGCTCAAGCAACCAGCGACTGATAAATCTCTGGTCCTTACCGGCGCGGCCACTGAGCAGGAAACTTTTTAAGTCCCCTTTGACATTAATCTCAAACGGAAATGCACTGCCTGAATCTTTCAAAAGCGGCGATGGTAAGTGACTACTTACATCCTTTGCATCTCCCTGTATCGCGACCTGATAATCAGCGCCCCCGTGATACGGCAGGCTGATACTGACCTTCCCCTGCCACGGTAATTTCCCGCTCAGTCGTGAGCGCAGTGACGCCGGGAGTAATTTCAGGGCCGCAGGGTTCCATTGCGACTGCAGTGCAATATTAACCGCAAAGTCTTTTTCCTGCTCACGGGTATTGAACGTGAATTCGACCGGTTGTCCATACCATTGGGCATGCAGAGTATCACTGTCCAGGGCACCATTCTGATACCGGAACCGGCCGTTCATATTTGTCAGCCGGGTTTTCAGAGGCTTGATATAGAGACCATTATTGTTCAGTCTGACATCCCCGGTCGCTGTCACCTGTTTGCCATCCAGCGGAATATCCAGGTTGAGATGACCGGCGACGTTTCCCTGGATCTGTAATTGTGCGAGCGTTGCCGCCAGGGATTTAGCCAGCGGCGTCTGACGGAAATAGTCATGAATGTCCTGGCCGCTCCCACTGACATCGCCGTTGATAATTAACTTTTCCTGACGATAGTCAGTGATATCAGCCGTCAGGTTCTCAGCCACCGCGTTACCCAGCCGGGCATGGGCCGCTTTCATCCATAAGCCGTCATTGACGAAATTCAGGTCAATATCCAGGTGCTGCAGAGCTGGCCAGTCCGGCTGAAAAGCATAGGTGGCGTCACGCAGCGGAACATAGACCTGAAACACTCCGTCATGGTGACGGAACGGGAAGTTGTGCGGGTTACCGGCAAAAATCAGCGTCGCATTACGGGTTTGTCCCCCTTTGATTGCACCACTCAGATAATCCGTCAGACCTTTCCCCATCAGATGGTGAGGGAAATATCGCCAGGCATCCCCGGCATCGGTCACGTCCATGCCGGCAAGGATATCCAGACGTGGCTGGCCTCCTCTTCGCTGCTGATAACGGAAGTTACCTGCCGCTTTCAGCGATCGTGCACTGGCGATCACATTCTCTCCGGACAATAACAGATCACCGTTCCGGGTATCCCAGCGGAAGGTACCGGTAACGCCCTGCATTTCCAGAGGAGCTTTGAAGGTATCCCCGACCGCCAGATCCTGCGGGCCGGCTGACAGGTTGATTTCTCCCTGGTCAAAACTGCCGCTGCCTTTGCCGGAAAGATCACTGACGGCAGGCAGCGCTTGTGTCGCCTGCCAGCTCAGGTTGTGCCAGCTGGCGAGAAAGCGGCTCTGCTGAGGGTACGGTAAGGAAAAGTCGATCGCCAGGCTGTCTATATTCCCTTCAGGCTGCAGAACGCGCCATTGTTCGGCCAGTCCGGGGGCCAGCGGTGCCAGTAGCGGTACCAGCGGCGCGATCCGTTGTAAATCCAGCCGGGTCGCCCGCAGACGAATTTCGGAGGTCTCTGCTGCGCGCAGTAAATTATTCTGTTCCGGTTGCCAGTAGAAGGAGAGTGAGCCTTGCGGCCAGGGAATGTCGTCTGTTGCAAGCCCGGCCCGCGGAATAGTCAGCGCCCAGCCTTTACCTGTACGGAACAGATGTGCGGTAAGATTATCGACAGTAAGCTGGTGCGGATCCTGACCTGCCTGCCAGCGGGCAGTGCCTTTGGTGAGTAACAGATCCCCGGAGTCCGGCACCCCGGCTTTCAGGTTGACCCAGGCCTTCAGGCTGAAATCGGCAGTACGGAGTGTGGTGTTATCTTTCATCCAACGCCCCAGCCAGGGTTTCGCATCGACGCTATCTGCCTGTAACCAGACTCTGCCGGTATCAATCATGCCGTTAAGATCGTTCAGGTCCAGCCTGACCTGAACGACGCCATGCTGGCCAGTGATACTGCTCAGGCTGACTTCACCTTCAGCACGATGACGTTTACCCTCATTAAACCAGGTCAGTTGCGGGATAGCTAAGTGAACCTGCTGTCCTGACAGCGACGGGAAGCTTATCTGGCTGTCCCGCAAAATAAAGTGGTCAAAGCGGTGGAGAAAGAGATTTTCTACCTGGCCGAGGCCCAGCGACTGACGGGATCCGGAAGAAGACCGGGGTAAGGTACGGGTCGACAGCTGTAATTGCCAGAAGGTCAGATCGCGGAACTGTAACCGGGCGTGCAGTAATGACTGCCAGACGTCCAGCGCCAGCCGGACATGGAAAACCCCGAGGGTCGTACCGTCGCCAAGGGTACTTTGCAGACCGCGGATCTCAACCACCGGGCCAAAATTCTCCCAGCGACCGGTGAGTTCATCAGCATGGAGGGAGGTGCCACTCAGAGAAGAGACCGCCGACAGAATTTCTGTACGGTACTCATTCATATGCGGCATCAGGAGTCGTAATCCACTGATAAGCAGAGCAACGATAACGATAAGCGTAGCGGCTATCAGCGACAAGATCCCGGGCAAACGCCTCACACACTTCTCCTTGATTAATTCAGTAATAACCCCGGTAGGGCAAGCCGGTGCCAGCAGTAAAAGCTCTGATGCATATTATAGCTGAACCCGGGATCATCATCCTGATAATCCTCCGGGTACAGCGACAGGGGTAAGTCCTTACATCATGACCACATCAAATTGTTCCTGGATATATAACGGCTCAGCATGGATTTTTACCTGCTTACCGATGAATATTTCCAGTTCGGCCAGTGCGTGGGATTCTTCTCCTTTGAGAGCATCTCCCACGGCCTGCGAGGTATACACCAGAAAGCTGTCAGTATCATAGGCGTGATGCACGCGCACAATCTCACGCATAATCTCATAACAAACGGTTTCAACGGTTTTTACTGTTCCGCGTCCGCTACAGGTAGGACAACCGCCGCACAGCACATGTTCCAGACTTTCACGGGTTCGCTTACGGGTCATTTCCACCAGCCCCAACGCCGAAAAGCCATGGATCCCGGTTTTCACCCGATCTTTACTTAATACATTTTCCAGAGAGTGTAAAACACGACGGCGGTGGTCATCATTCGCCATATCAATAAAGTCGATGATGATGATCCCCCCGAGGTTACGTAATCTCAGCTGGCGGGCAATCGCCTGGGTCGCTTCAATATTGGTATTGAAAATCGTCTCATCCAGGTTTCTGTGACCAACAAAGGCCCCGGTATTGATATCAATGGTGGTCATTGCTTCCGTCTGATCGATGATCAGATAGCCGCCAGACTTGAGTTCGACCTTACGGTCGAGCGCCCGCTGAATTTCGTTTTCAACGTCGAATAGATCAAAAATTGGCTGTTTGCCGGTATAGAGCTCAAGTTTTTGTGTCATTTCCGGCATATATTCTGCCGTGAACCCGAGCAGCAATTCATAGGTCTGACGGGAATCTATCCGGATGCGATCTAATTCTGCTTCCACAAAATCGCGTAGTACCCGCTGTGCCAGTGCCAGCTCACCATATAACAGCGAGCGTGTCTGATGACGTTTTTTACGCTCTGAGACTTTGCCCCAAAGCCGTTTCAGAAATGCGGCATCCTGTGCCAGTTCAGTTTCACCGATACCTTCGGCAGCAGTACGAATAATAAATCCGCCATTTTCGTCACAGTAATCTGCAACGACTTTTTTCAGCCGGTTCCGTTCTTTTTCACTTTCAATACGCTGGGAAACGCCCACATGCGAGGCTCCCGGCATAAAAACCAGATAACGGGAAGGTAACGTAATATCGGTGGTCAGTCTGGCGCCCTTGGTCCCCAAAGGATCTTTCACCACCTGAACCATCAGATCCTGGCCCTGACGGACCAGTTCAGCGATATCACGGACATGGAATTTCTTTTGTTCATCCCCCGCCACACATTCAGTATGAGGGACAATATCAGAGGCGTGAAGGAATGCAGCCTTATCCAGACCAATATCGACGAAAGCAGCCTGCATACCGGGCAAGACACGGCTGACCCGGCCTTTATAAATGTTACCGGCAATGCCCCGTCTGGACTCTCTTTCGATATGGATCTCTTGCAGGATCCCGCCATCAATATAGGCGACACGGGTTTCAGAGGGGGTGACATTCACAAGTAATTCAGTGGTCATACTGCTCCTTTTCCGCCGTTAACACCTGTAACCGGGCGAGCAGCTCTTCTGTTTCAACCAGCGGGAGCCCGACGACAGCATAGAAGCTGCCATCGATACGACGAACAAAACGCCCGCCTTTTCCCTGGATCCCGTAAGCACCGGCTTTGTCCATAGGTTCACCGCTGGCAATATAACTCTCAATATCGGCAGAACTCAGCTCACGGAAGGTGACATGGGTAATAACATTTTCGGTCACGGTTCCCTTACGGCTTGCCACCGTCACCGCGGTCATTACCTGATGCGTTTTTCCTGACAGCGTTGTCAGCATCTGCCGTGCATGCGCTTCATTGGCAGGTTTTTCAAGGACCTCGCCATCAGCAACCACAATCGTATCCGCACCGATCACCGGTAAATCGGTCGGTGCGATACGCACACCTGCCAGTGCTTTATCTAACGACAGGCGGCAAACATACGCTTCTGCCGTCTCGCCCGGGTGTCTTGACTCTTCGACCGTCGTTATCAGACGTTCAAAACGCAATCCTGCCTGAGCGAGTAATTCCTGTCGGCGGGGTGAACCGGAAGCCAGATATAAGTCGGGCATAATCATCCTTACTGAATGGCAAACTGATGACGAATTTTCCGCATCAGCAAATACAGCCACGGCCAGAGAATACCATTAACGATACCGCCCCAGAAAATCTCCGGCCGGAAAGAGACATCGCTGACCATAAATTCTGCCCAGAATACCACCACATCAACAAAAAGTGATAAGACGGTCACCATGCAAGCTTGCTGCCACAGGGCAAGATTGCGGAACAGTTGAAATTTATAAGCCACCAGATAAGCCACCAGGCTGAGTGCCAGTGCCCGCACTCCCAGTGTAGACCCGACGATCAGATCCATTACCGCCCCAAGGAAAAAAGCAGTACCGACATTGACCCTATGCGGTAAAGCCAATACCCAGTACAGCAGGATCAGCAATAGCCAGGAAGGCCGGAACATATAAAACTGATCCGGCCATGGCATGACTTCAAGGATAAGAGCTACCAGAAAGGATAACCAGATAATCCAACGCCCCTGACTCCTGTAATGACTAGTCAAGGACGTTCTCCATGAGCAGAAGACGTGGGGGCAGCGGGGTCGTTATTCCCCTCTACCCGACCGGCCTCGCCTGCTGGCGGTAAAACCTGTGGCATCACCTGCATGAGTCGTTCATCAGCGGCCTGATGTACGGCTTCGGGTGAAATATGGGTGCCGTCAGTCGTATTACTGTTCCAGAGAAGCAGAAGATAACGCAGGCGTTGTAAACCCGCTGCAGGTTTCGCCTGAATAATTGTCGCTGCACTACGGGTATCTACAGACACCGAAGAAACCACACCTACCGGATAGCCTTCCGGAAAACGCCCCCCCAAACCGGAACTGACCAGCACATCGCCGACCCGGATATCCGGATTGCCGGAGATATTTTCCAGCTGCAGATTTTCAGCACATCCGGCACCTGAAGCTATGGCGCGGACATCGTTACGCAATACCTGCACGGGTAATGCATGGGAGGCATCACAAATCAGCATGACGCGACTGGTAAATTTCCCCACAGAGACCACCTGACCCACCACGCCTTTTTCGCTGATCACCGGCTGCCCTTCATAGACGCCATTATCGCTGCCACGATCAATGATGACCTGATCACTGTAAGGATCTGCCCCCGCAGAGATTACCTGAGTAATCATTTTACGTTCACCGGGACGTAACGGTGACCCCAGTAATTCCCGCAAGCGAATATTTTCCTGCTTGTACTGTCCCAACAGCAACAACTGACTCTCTTTCAGCATCAGTTCACGGCGCAATGCCGTATTCTGCTGTTCCAGCATTTTCCGCGACGCAAATGTTTCAGCAGCACTATCCAGAAAGCGTCCGGGTCCATCTGCCAGAAAGTAAAACGGGCTTACAGAAGTATCCAGGTAGCTACGGATCTCGCGGAAAGCTCCCAGACGACTATCGGCAATGATAATGGCTATCGCGGCAACCACTGCTAAAACTAAGCGTAACTGCAGAGACGGACCTCTGCGAAAAATCGGCTTCATAAATCCTGCGTGTTCCTCAACAAATATTAAGGGAGTGCGTTTAGCCTGCACTCCCTTAGGCTGGACACGTCATCATTGGGTGTTCAGACAGCAATATCCGGCTATTCAGCGTAGCCGGTAAAAAGCTCAGGGTACGGCCGGACTATCACTCTTCGCTGAAGAGATCCCCGCCATGCATATCGATCATCTCTAACGCTTTACCGCCGCCACGGGCTACGCAGGTTAAAGGATCTTCAGCGACGACCACAGGAATGCCGGTTTCTTCCATCAGTAAACGTTCGAGATTACGTAATAACGCTCCCCCGCCGGTTAATACCATACCGCGTTCTGAAATATCAGAAGCCAGTTCCGGTGGGCACTGTTCCAGGGCAACCATCACCGCACTGACAATACCGGTGAGAGGCTCCTGCAATGCTTCCAGTATTTCATTGGAGTTCAGCGTAAACCCGCGAGGAACACCTTCAGCCAGGTTTCTGCCACGAACTTCAATTTCCAGCACTTCATCACCCGGATAGGCAGATCCTATCCCGTGTTTAATGCGTTCAGCCGTAGCTTCACCAATTAATGAACCATAGTTACGGCGCACATAATTGATAATAGCTTCATCAAAGCGATCACCGCCGATACGTACAGAAGATGAGTAGACCACGCCGTTCAGAGAGATCACTGCCACTTCAGTCGTACCGCCACCGATATCAACCACCATTGAGCCGGTGGCTTCAGAAACCGGTAATCCGGCACCGATAGCGGCAGCCATAGGTTCTTCGATAAGGAAAACTTCACGCGCACCCGCACCCAGTGCGGATTCACGAATGGCACGACGCTCAACCTGAGTCGCACCCACCGGGACACAAACCAGTACGCGCGGACTCGGGCGCATAAAACTGTTACTGTGTACCTGTTTAATAAAGTGCTGTAACATTTTTTCAGTGACGAAAAAGTCAGCAATCACACCATCTTTCATCGGGCGGATAGCGGCAATATTACCAGGCGTACGACCCAGCATTTGCTTAGCTTCCTGGCCGACGGCAGCAACACTCTTCGGAGAGCCGGCACGATCCTGACGGATAGCGACCACAGAAGGCTCGTTCAGCACGATGCCTTGCCCTTTTACATAAATCAGGGTATTGGCGGTACCCAGGTCAATGGACAAGTCATTGGAAAACATGCCACGAAATTTTTTAAACATATCTAAGGGGTAATCCTGCAAGCTGGGGGCGGAAAATAAAATCCGCTTACTTTACCAACCACACGAAGCCGCCACAAGGCGCAACAACATTCTGCTTCGGTGAAAAAACAAACAATTGTACATTTATGCCAGCATGATTTATTGCAAGCATCATCACAGCACTGTAAACCCGACATTTTTCCGCCAGCCATTTTTTACGTAAATCGCTAACGGAAACAAAATCTAACATTTATAGCCTGCTTTTCAAGCAGACAGACTCTGAAAAGACAGCCAGATAATCCCTCATGAAACCCGGTTCGCCTGTGTTTCACTGTATTTCCTGCGGCCTTTTCCAGCCGGAATCATTTCGCATAAATTTATGCCGGTAAGGGTGGCGCAATAAAATCGCCTTGTCCACCGCTAACACCTAAATTAATCAGCATCATCCACTCTTCACGCGTTCTGACACCGGTAGCGAATACTAACGTTGATACCGCATGACAACTCTCAACCAGGCTACTCACCAGTAATTGATTCTCCGGACAGCGTTCAATATTGCGTACCAGTCCGCTATCCAGTTTGATGACCTCTGCTTTAATCCGTGACAGATAGGCACTACTGACCAGGGTCTGACCCGCCTGACTGATAATAATCCGGCAACCGAAGGCCCGCAGGTCATGCAATACGGTAAATAACCGGTCGATGTGTTGACACACATCTGCCTCAGCAAGTTCAAATAAAAAATTTTTTCTTTTAGAGCGAGGTATCTGTAATAGCATTTTGTAGAGCCATTTCGCAAAAGGGCGTTGTAACAAGGCATCTATCGTTAACGGAAACGACCAGTCGCCCGTCCCGCTTTCTGCTGCCAGCAAAAACCCCCGGGTCAGAAACTGGCGATCCCAGAGTGCAGCCATTCCTATATCACAGACCACTGGCATATATTCTGCGGGCAGAATGGATTGATCCTTATCCTTAATACGCCCCTGTAATACCCGGTGATGTATCTGCCCTTGCCAGTCAGTGACTGCTTTTTGCAGGAGTAACGGGCCACCTCGCTGATAGGTACTTTCCAGTAAGGTCCGCCAGCGAACACTGCCACGGTCCGGCTTCAGGTGAGGGCTTTCTTCTATTGCCCAGTTATTGCTGCCAAGAAGCGTCGCCCTGCGCATTGCCAGATCCAGCCGCTCCATCACCTGTGCCATACTCTGGCCACGCTGCCAGTCACTGATCGCAATATGCACAAAATCGTCTTTATTATAGACTCCGAACGGTGCAGAGGCTTCCGCGGCAGTCACCAGTTTTGCCGCGATCCCCTCGGCTTCTTTGAGCGATCGATGAGGCAATAACACGGTGAAATCATTCTGAAAATACCGGGCCAGCAATGCCCCGGGGTAACAACTGATCAGCGCTGACACACTATGAACAAACTCAAACAGCCGCTGATTATTTCGCTCTGCTTCATTCGCTGCCGAAACCCCCTCTGTCCCGGTGAAGCGAAGCATCATAATACAGCCATGCTCTGCGGCCTCTTCCTGCGGATCAAGTAAAGTGGCGAAACGACTGTTAAAGAAAAGGCGGTTATTAAGCCCGCTTTCGGTATCCAGCGACGCAAATTCACGGGTCAGGGTATCTATCCGCACACGTTGAACCCCGGCCTGTTCTATCTCCTGTAAAAGTGTATCAATCGCCTGACTCACTTTCGGCGGCCACTCAGTTATCTCAGGAGTTAATGCTTTAGTGCGATCACCCAGTAAAATCCGCTGACTTCTGGCTTCCAGTAACCCCATCCCTGAAGACTGCCGATCCAGCCAGAAATGCAGCAACAATAAGAGCGCAGACATCACCAGTACAACGACCCCCATGACGATAAAAGTAGAAATGCCGGCAAACGACACAAGCCAGGTCTGGACAGGGTTCAGGATAGTAATACGTAACGTCAGGGAAGGATGGTGCAGTAACCCGGTGGAAAAATGGTAAAAATGGTTGGGGGTAGCTTCAACCAGTGGGAACTCATGACGGGAAAGATTAATGACAGCATGTTTTCCGTCATATAATTCAAGTCGCTCAATATTGACAACCGGCATCACTCCACGCAGCCATCGTGTCATTTCCGAAGGGGGGCGAACAAAAAGCGCCTGATCAATAGAAGTCGCAAGCGTGTTAAACTGATGCTCAATACGCTGTTTATTGAGCCAGAGAAAACTGGCGATACAGCCGAATAACATCAATAACATCGCCAGCATACTGACAAAAGTAATGAGTGCGGTAAGCCGTGTCGTTGAACGCATCCCTGTGCTCCCGGTGACTGAAACCGATCCAGAATAAGATAATATCAGCATCCCGCTGACCGTTGAGCGAAAATAACACAAGCCTTTCCTCTCTGCAGTGATAACTCATGGCAAACACATTTCTTTACGTTCCCGCCTTCCCCGCGCAGAAAAATCGCTGGCTATACTTGGTACTCTGTCGGCAGAAAGCTGGCCACCCTGTAACCCCGCACCGATGCCACCCGGAAGGGCCCTGAACATGAATAAACCGTTTAAAGAATCAGACGTAACTCCGGAGCAGGTATTCTTCTGTTCACGCCGGAAACTGCTTAAGCTGCTGGGGATCAGTAGTGCTGCCTTGTCTCTCCCTGTGACCGCCAATGCCGGTATTGCTGACTGGTTTGGAGGTTCGTCTTCCGAACCTCCGCTGGCCTCACCTCCCCGGCCGATCGATTTTACGTCCCCGGCCATGTGGCAGGCACAGTTAACCCTGACCCCGGAACAGAAAGTCACCGGTTATAATAATTTTTATGAGTTCGGGATGGATAAAGCCGATCCTGCCGCTAATGCCCGGCAGTTTAAAACCTCGCCCTGGAATATCACGATTGACGGCGAGGTTGAGCACCCGATGACGCTGGATATGGACGATATTTTCAAAAAATTCCCGATGGAACAGCGTATCTATCGCATGCGTTGTGTCGAGGCGTGGTCAATGGTGGTGCCGTGGATAGGATTTAGTCTGGCATCATTGCTGAAGATGGCGGCCCCTACCAGTAACGCACGCTATGTTGCCTTTCAGACTCTGTATGACCCACAGCAAATGCCCGGACAGCAGGACGGGCTGAACAGTGCCGGACTACAGTACCCTTATGTCGAGGGGCTGCGTCTTGATGAAGCGATGAACCCTCTGACGCTGATGACGACCGGAGTCTATGGCAAAACATTACCGCCGCAAAATGGTGCCCCCTTGCGCCTGATCGTGCCGTGGAAATATGGCTTCAAAGGGATTAAATCCATTGTAAAAATCAGCCTGACCCGGGAACAGCCTCCTTCAACCTGGAATCTGATGGCCCCGGACGAATATGGTTTTTATGCCAATGTGAACCCGCATGTGGATCATCCTCGCTGGTCACAGGCGACTGAACGATTTATCGGCCCCGGCGGGTTGTTCGATGTGACCCGGCAGCCCACACTGATGTTTAACGGTTACGGGGAGCAGGTCGCTTCGATGTATAAGGGGATGGATTTACGGAGATATTTTTAATGGCCGTCCGCGGAAATTCCGGAGCGGTACCGGTTATCCTGCTGAAATGTCTGCTGCATCTGGCCGCCTTTACGCCGTTTGTCTATCTGGTTTTTTCGGTCCGTAGCGGCGGGTTCAGTGCCGACCCGGCCAAAGATATACAACATTTTACCGGCCTCGTCGGGCTAAAGTTACTGATGGCAACCTTGCTGGTGAGCCCGCTGGCAAAAGGGTTACGCTTTCCTCCGTTACTACGATGCCGCCGGCTGCTGGGAATATGGTGTTTCACCTGGGCCACCTTACACCTGCTGAGTTATTATTTTCTGGAGCTGGGGGTGGGTAATCTGTCTTTACTGGGACAGGAAATCGTCCGACGGCCCTATCTGACATTGGGTATGATCAGCTGGGTGCTACTTTTCCTGCTGGCGATAACCTCTTTCCGACGCGTGCAAAGACGCGCAGGTCAGCGCTGGCAAAAACTGCATAACAGCATCTATCTGCTGGCGATATTGATCCCCGTCCATTACTTATGGTCGGTAAAAGCTTACTCCCTGCAACCCTTTCTCTGGCTGGCTTTCGCCGTAATATTGTGTGCACTTCGCCTGAAAAAATTGTGGCATCAAGCCGATTTATAAGTTTATCAGGTTGGCTTATTACCTCAATTTCTGTTAAAAAGTGCCGCGGACTAAGAATTGATAAACTTCGCGGATAAAACGACTAATATGCGGCGAATTGCCACGAAAGCGATATAACCGAAAAATTCTTACTCCCTGAACGCCTCTTTTTTGCCAGAATGGGTGACAAATGCAAACAGGGAGAGTATTTTACGCGTTGCCTTTATTTTTGCAGGAGATAGCCACACGATGGCAGATAACTTTCATATTTTGCTTCTCAATGGTCCGAACCTTAACTTGCTGGGCACCCGGGAGCCGGAGACCTATGGTCATACGACATTGCCGGATATCGTCAGTGAGTTAACCCATCAGGCCGGGAAACTGAATGTGAAACTGAGCCACCTGCAATCGAATGCGGAATATCAGCTGATTGACCGCATTCATGAGGCAAAAGGCAATGTGGATTACATCATTATTAATCCTGCCGCATTTACGCACACCAGCGTAGCCCTGCGGGATGCCTTGCTGGCGGTCAGTATTCCTTTTATCGAAGTGCACCTGTCTAATGTGCATGCTCGTGAACCTTTCCGCCATCATTCCTATCTCTCCGATATTGCTGCCGGTGTCATCTGCGGATTAGGTACCGACGGCTATCACTGGGCTTTACAAACGGCAGTTAAACGCCTGTCAAATTCAAATTAAACAGAGTACGGAACCACACTCATGGATATTCGTAAAATTAAAAAACTGATCGAACTTGTTGAAGAATCCGGCATCGCTGAACTTGAAATTTCAGAAGGTGAAGAATCCGTTCGCATCAGTCGTTCACCTGCCAACATGGGTTATCCGGTCATGCAGCAGGCGTATGCTGCCCCTGTTGCACCTGCTCCGGTCGCTGCCGCACCTGCTCCGGCCGCTGAACCTGCAGCCGCTGCCAGCACAGAAGTGAGCGGACATATCGTTCGTTCACCGATGGTCGGAACCTTCTACCGCACACCAAGCCCTGATGCTAAACCTTTTATTGAAGTCGGCCAGAAGGTGACTGCAGGTGAAACTCTGTGCATCGTCGAAGCAATGAAAATGATGAACCAGATTGAAGCTGACAAGTCAGGTGTTGTGAAAGCTATCCTGGTAGAAAACGGCCAACCTGTTGAATTTGACGAGCCATTGGTCGTCATCGAATAACGAGGCAACCATGCTGGAAAAAATTGTTATTGCTAACCGTGGGGAAATTGCGCTGCGTATTTTGCGTGCCTGTAAAGAACTGGGCATCAAAACCGTTGCGGTACATTCCACTGCAGATCGTGACCTGAAACATGTCCTGCTGGCAGACGAAACCGTATGCATCGGACCAGCACCTTCAGTTAAAAGCTATCTGAATATTCCTGCGCTGATTTCAGCCGCAGAAATCACCGGTGCGGATGCTATCCACCCGGGCTATGGCTTTTTGTCTGAGAATGCTGACTTCGCAGAACAGGTTGAACGTTCCGGCTTTATCTTTATCGGTCCGAAAGCCGAAACAATTCGTCTGATGGGCGATAAAGTTTCCGCGATCAACGCGATGAAGAAAGCCGGTGTTCCTTGCGTCCCGGGATCCGATGGATCACTCGGTGATGACATGAACAAAAACCGCGAAATCGCCAGACGTATCGGTTACCCGATTATCGTTAAAGCCTCCGGCGGCGGTGGCGGACGTGGTATGCGTGTTGTCCGTGGCGAAAAAGACCTGGAACAGTCCATTAATATGACCCGTGCGGAAGCGAAAGCAGCTTTCAATAACGATATGGTCTATATGGAAAAATATCTGGAAAATCCGCGTCATATCGAGATTCAGGTATTAGCCGATGGTCAGGGTCAGGCAATTTATCTGGCTGAGCGTGACTGTTCAATGCAGCGCCGTCACCAGAAGGTTGTTGAAGAAGCCCCGGCACCGGGAATTACTCCGGAACTACGTAGCTTCATCGGAACCCGTTGTACTCAGGCATGTATTGATATCGGTTACCGTGGTGCCGGTACGTTTGAGTTCCTGTTTGAAAACGGTGAGTTCTACTTTATTGAGATGAACACCCGTATTCAGGTAGAACATCCGGTGACTGAAATGATCACCGGTGTCGACCTGATCAAAGAGCAGTTGCGTATTGCCGCCGGTCTGCCACTGTCTATCCGCCAGGAAGACGTGGTCATTCGTGGTCATGCGGTAGAATGCCGTATCAACGCAGAAGATCCGAATACCTTCCTGCCAAGTCCGGGCAAAATTACCCGCTTCCACGCACCGGGTGGTTTTGGCGTACGTTGGGAATCGCATATCTATTCCGGCTATACCGTACCGCCTTACTATGACTCCATGATAGGTAAACTGATCACTTACGGTGAAACCCGCGACGTCGCGATTTCCCGTATGACCAATGCCTTAGCTGAGCTGATCGTCGATGGTATTAAAACTAACGTCGAACTGCAGCTGAAGATCATGGCTGACGAACATTTCCGTGAAGGTGGAACCAATATCCACTATCTGGAGAAAAAACTGGGGCTTCAGGAAAAGTAATTTCTTTTCTGAGTCACTGCCAAGGCCGGATTTTCCGGCCTTTATTATTTTTGTCTTTCCGTTGAGGTTAACGATGGACTCTCGTTTCAAACAAGCGCATAAGGAAGCCCGCTGGTCATTGCTTCTTGCGATTAGCTGGCTGATTGTCTGGTCAGTCAGTGCCTGGACGGGGGGAACAACACCGGGCATTTTCGGCTTTCCCCGCTGGTTCGAATTATCCTGCCTTTTTGCGCCGTTATTTTTCCTGTTTCTGTGCGCCTTAATGATCCGCTTTATTTTCCGTGATATCCCATTGGAGGATCAGGGTGAACAGTAAAATTATGCTTCCTTTACTGGGGTATCTGCTGCTTGTGGCGGCGATCTCCCTGTTTGCCATGTATCAGCAAAAAAGGGCGAAAGGCGCGTTTCTGAACGAATATTTTCTCGGCGGAAGAACGCTGGGTGGATTTCTGTTAGCCATGACCCTGACCACCGCGTATGTCAGTGCCAGCTCTTTTGTCGGTGGCCCGGGAGCCGCCTATAAATATGGCCTGGGGTGGGTTTTTCTGGCCATGGTACAGGTGCCTACCGTCTGGCTTTCATTAGGGGTGCTGGGTAAGAAGTTTGCCATTCTGGCACGCCGGTATAATGCCGTGACCCTGAATGACATTCTGTACGCCCGCTTCAAAAGCTCTCTGGTGGTATGGATTGCCAGTCTGGCGCTGTTACTGGCGTTTATAGCAGTGATGGCGGTACAGTTTATCGGCGGTGCCCGGCTGCTGGAAAGCGTTGCGGGGATCCCCTA
This sequence comes from Tatumella sp. UCD-D_suzukii, assembly GCF_000611875.2. Lineage (NCBI taxonomy): Bacteria > Pseudomonadati > Pseudomonadota > Gammaproteobacteria > Enterobacterales > Erwiniaceae > Tatumella > Tatumella sp. UCD-D_suzukii. The sequence goes on along the minus strand of NZ_JFJX01000067.1, from coordinate 19,698 downwards.
CACCCGCGGTTTGCTGATCTTTGGCGGTATCATTGCGCTCTATACTGCGCTGGGGGGCTTCCGGGCCAGCGTGCTGAATGATGCCATGCAGGGACTGGTGATGCTGGCCGGGACGTTCCTGTTACTGTTCGCGGTGCTTCATGCCGCAGGCGGGCCAGCCCATGCGGTAGCCACACTGAAAGCCATTAATCCACAGCTGATAGAGCCTGAAGGTGCAGGTAATATTATTACTGTACATCTGCTGATTTCATTCACTGTGCTGGTCTGTTTTGGCGTACTGGGACTGCCTAATACGGCAGTGCGTTGTATTTCGTACCGTGACAGTAAGGCGGTTCATCGGGGGATACTGCTCGGCACATTGGTGATGACTCTGCTGATGCTGGGAATGCATCTTGCCGGTGCGCTAGGCCGCGCGATTATCCCGGATTTGTCAGTCCCTGATCTGGTGATCCCGACGCTGATGATGAAAGTGCTGCCCCCTTTCGCTGCCGGTATCTTCCTTGCCGCACCGATGTCAGCGATAATGTCGAATGTGAATGCTCACTTACTTCAGGCATCGGCCACACTGATTAAAGATCTCTATCTGCGGATCTTCCCGGAACGTGCAGAAAATGAAGTCCATCTTCGCCGTTTATCCACCTGGCTGACACTGGCTCTGGGCATCCTGCTGATTATTACCGCATGGCACCCACCGGCGATGATTATCTGGATGAATCTGCTGGCCTTTGGCGCGCTGGAAACCGTTTTCCTCTGGCCGCTGGTGCTGGGGTTATACTGGAAATCGGCCAATGCCACCGGTGCGGTAAGCAGTATGCTGTCCGGCGCGATCAGTTATACCTTGCTGGTAAGTCTGAAAATTCCATGCTGGAACTTCCATCCGATAGTTCCTGCCCTGTTACTGAGTCTGGCCGCGTTTCTGATGGGTAACCGGCTGGGTAAACCAACACCCCGGGACATATCCCCGGCGGTGAAGCAATAAAGAGATACGCTATGCCTTGGATACAAATCAAAATTAATACCTCAGGTGCCAATGCTGAAGCAATCAGTGATGCGCTGATTGAGAACGGCGCTGTTTCAGTCACTTTTCAGGACACCCATGACAACCCGGTGTATGAGCCCCTGCCCGGTGAAACCCGCTTGTGGGGTGATACCGATGTGATTGGCTTGTTCGATGCTGAAACAGAGATGCAGCAGGTTATCGGTGTTCTGGAACACCACCCATTACTCGGGGCGGGGTTTCACCACAAAGTCGAACAAATCGAAGACAAAGACTGGGAACGCGAGTGGATGGATAACTTCCACCCGATGTGTTTCGGGAAGCGGTTATGGATTTGCCCGAGCTGGCGCGAAGTTCCGGAACCTGATGCCGTCAATGTGATGCTGGACCCGGGTCTGGCATTTGGTACCGGCACACATCCGACCACATCCCTGTGCCTGAACTGGCTGGACGGACAGGATCTGAACGGCAAAACGGTGATCGATTTCGGGTGTGGTTCCGGGATCCTGGCCATCGCAGCCCTGAAACTGGGTGCAGCCCATGCTATCGGTATCGATATTGATCCTCAGGCGATTCAGGCCAGCCGGGACAACGCGGAACGTAACGGGGTTTCAGAGCGTCTCGACCTCTATCTTCCGGAGCAACAGCCTGAAAACCTGAGCGCGGATGTGGTGGTTGCCAATATTCTGGCCGGCCCGTTACGTGAGCTCGCACCACTGATCAGCGTATTACCCGCCGCCGGCGGTAAACTGGCGCTGTCCGGTATTCTGGCCAGCCAGGCAGACGATGTGTGCGACGCCTACGCGCAGAATTTTGTGCTGGACCCGGTAGCGGAAAAAGAAGAATGGTGTCGTATCACGGGACAGCGTAAATAAAGGGGTTTTCCCCTGAGAGTCAGCGGTAACATGGCTCACAGAAAGACTTCTGCGGCACATTTTATAGTGCAGATATGCTGTAAATTCTTCTGTGAGCTGTTTTTTATCCGGTACAAGCGGGGAAAAGAAAGAAAGTTTTTCAAAATCCTGACGGCAGTTTAATCCTAAGCTATTGATATAAATGAATAAGTAAATAATTTCATAGGGTGAATATCTTTTCCCTTAATCAATGGCGGTATATTGTTCAAAGTTTGGCCTTTCATCTTCACAAAAAAATGCGTAATATACGCCGCCTTGCGAACATATAAGGTCATCTCTTTCCCATGCGCATTGGACCATACCAGCTCCGAAACCGATTGATTGCTGCGCCAATGGCAGGTATTACCGACAGACCATTTCGTACGCTTTGTTTCGAAAACGGTGCAGGAATGACAGTTTCTGAGATGATGTCATCGAACCCGGAAGTCTGGGCCAGTGACAAATCCAGATTGCGTATGGTGCACTGTGATGAGCCAGGTATCCGCTCAGTACAAATAGCCGGTGGCGACCCGGATGAAATGGCAGCGGCAGCGCGGATAAACGCAGACTCCGGTGCTCAGGTCATTGATATCAATATGGGTTGTCCTGCAAAGAAAGTGAACCGAAAGATGGCTGGTTCTGCATTGCTTCAGTATCCATCGCTGGTAGAGTCCATCCTGCGGGCAGTGGTGAATGAAGTGGATGTTCCGGTCACCTTAAAGATCCGTACCGGATGGGATACCGAAAATCGCAATTGTATAGAAATCGCCCAATTGGCTGAGCGTTGTGGTATTCAGGCGTTAACTATTCACGGACGTACTCGCGCATGTCTGTTTAACGGGAACGCAGAATACGACAGCATTCGGACAGTTAAGCAGAACGTGTCCATTCCGGTTATCGCGAATGGAGACATTACTGACCCGCATAAAGCCAGGGCCGTACTGGACTACACCGGAGCTGATGCTCTGATGATTGGCCGGGCGGCTCAGGGAAGACCGTGGATCTTCCGGGAAATCCAGCATTATCTGGACACAGGGGAGCTGCTTGCACCAAAGCCACTCGCAGAGGTGAAGCAAATGCTGATTGGACATATACGGGAGCTGCACGACTTTTATGGTCACGGCAAGGGATACCGTATTGCCCGAAAACACGTTTCCTGGTATTTGCAGGAAAATGCCCCTGATGACCAGTTTCGGCGCACATTCAACGCCATAGAGGATGCCAGTGAACAGCTGGAGGCGTTGGAGGCATACTTCGAAAATCTTGCGTAAACGAAAAAAAGAGCTGAAAGAACTATGTTCGAACAACGCGTAAATTCTGACGTACTGACCGTTTCTACCGTGAATTCACAGGATCAGGTAACTCAAAAACCACTTCGTGACTCGGTTAAACAGGCACTGAAGAACTATTTTGCTCAGTTAAATGGTCAGGATGTTAATGACCTGTATGAGCTGGTACTGGCTGAAGTTGAACAGCCTCTGTTGGACATGGTGATGCAGTACACCCGTGGTAACCAGACCCGCGCAGCACTGATGATGGGTATTAACCGCGGCACCCTGCGTAAGAAACTGAAAAAATACGGTATGAACTAATCCTTCATCCCTGACGGTTTGAAAAGAAAGGCACTATCCTGACGAGGACAGTGCCTTTTTTATGTCCGTCTGTTGGCGGACAATGCGGCCCCGCCAGTGCGGCGGAGCTTCGCCCTTTCGGGGTTATTTTTTCAGATAAAGATCTTTGGTCTGGTAGAAAGCCAGGGCTGACGGAGCAAACCCACCCACTTTGGAACTGACCATATAATCCTGAGTGAGGTAGTAGATAGGGATAGCCGGGGCTTCATTTGCCGCAATATCTATCGCTTTCTGGTAATGCGCCGCGGTTTCTGCCGGAGTCTGTGCCGACTGCGCCGCAGCAATTTCATTATCATAATCCTTATTGCTGAAGTTACCGGTATTATTGGTATCTCCGCTGCGGAAGGTATTCAGGAAGGTCGAATACTCATTGTAATCCGCCCCCCAGCTGTAACGAACCAGCTGATATTGACCCTGATGCATGGTATCCAGCATCGATTTCCATTCCTGGTTCTGCAGCGAGGCTTTCACACCCAGTGCACTTTTCCACATAGAGGCGGCCGCGATGGCAATTCGCTGGTTATCAGCCCCGTTGTTATACAGCAGAGTAAAGCTCAGCGGATGAGAGTCAGAATAGCCGGCCTCTTTCAGCAGTTCGCGGGCTTTCGTGATACGCTCAGCCTGTGTCCAGTGCGCCCAGACCGGCGGGGTAATAGTCACGCCTCCCATCGACAACGGAGCCACGGTCCAGGCTGGCGTCTCTCCCATCCCTAACACTTTTTTACTGATAATATCTTTATTCAGGGCCAGATTCAGGGCCTGACGGACACGGACGTCATTGAACGGCGCACGTGCACTGTTGATATCAAAGTAGAAGACACTCAGTTCCGGTGCGACAAAGACTTCTTTAGGCCTTTCTTTCTTCATCCGTGCAAATTCAATCGCCGGGATCGTCGAGGTAATATCAATTTCACCGGCCAGATAGCGGTTCAGTTCTGCACTGCCGTCACTGATAGGTAAGAAGGTTACCTGATTTATCACTGTATGGGCATTATCCCAGTAGCGTGGATTACGCTTCAGCGTGATTTTCTCGTTAACAATCCAGTCGCTTAACTGATACGCACTGCTGCTGATCATATGGCCAGGCTGCGTCCAGGAGTCACCGTAGGTTTTGACATCTTTTTCGCTGACCGGGAACAAAGACGGGTGCGCAACAAATTGCAGGAAGTAAGACACCGGCTGATCGAGCACGACTTTTACCGTTGAGCTGTCCGGCGCATATACACCCAGCTTATCGGTCGGCATTTTTCCGTCAATGACCGCCTGTGCATTTAAGATATGCGCATTCGCGGTGAAAGAGGCATAAGGCGAGGCTGTTTTAGGATCCGATAACCGGCGCCAGCTATACACAACGTCCTGAGCCGTGATCGGAGAGCCGTCTGACCAGGTGGCTCCGGAACGGATATGGAACGTCCAGGTTTTATGATCCGAGGTTTGCCAGGAATCGGCCAGTGCCGGGATAATATGACCATTGTTTTCTACACGAACCAGACCTTCAAACAGGTCGTTAATCACTGCCATCGAACTGTTGTCTTCGACCTTATCCGGGTCAAGAGTTGCCGGCTCGGCACCATTTCCCCGTACCAGGTTTTGCGTGGCCGCCAGTTGCGTACCGGCAGGAACCACCGCCGAAAAGGCAACGGAAGAAAAACAAAGCCCGGCGAATAAAAGAGAGAGACGGGTACGGCGGGTGTGTAGTGTTTTTCCTTGCATCAATGAATACCTCTGTGAGTTTTTTATTTTATTAATAATCAATATCACAGATTAACCCGTAAGTTAAAGAGCCAGTAAAAGCACAATGCCCGCAGAAGCCGTGGCCCGGCTTTCACTTATCCCACACCCGACCGGCCGCAGACCCGCGTTATTCCTGAAAAAAGGAAACATAACGATAGTATCATGTAGCCAGAAATACCCTCTCGCTGACTTAAATACTTTTTTCTTATTTTCAAAGAAAGCAGCAGCACTGGCGCTGTTCCGGATGCATGAAAGGCAGTTATACCGGAGTGCGATAACCGTTATTTTTTATTCTTCTTATTCACACAGAATAAAATAATGACTGAAAGTTGCTGATATTTTCGGCTATAAGTTGCCGCGATGATTACCGATAAAGCCTGTCACTGATGGATCCTTTTTATCAAAACCCCATGTCTCTGTTGTCTATGCCTTTGTAAAAAAAGCCATGGCAAACAGACAGTAGCCTGACGGATATAATACAAATATCAGCAACCAGATACTCCCGCTATAATAAAATAAATATATGACAGATAGCTCCGGGTAATAATAATAAATCCGGAAGATCCACTGCAAAATGCATTTTATCCGGTCAGTCATTCTGACAAACTACTCATTAATCCCTGCAGAATATTCCAGCGGATTATTCGATGTATCTCAGTCTGTACTTATTTAATCTTCTGTTTTTCATACGGATTTATCCCCGATACTGACTTCAGTGTGACAGCAGGTTATGTTGATAAGGAATGATAATCATAATTAAAGTGAGATATTTCTATGTTAAGGAAAGTCACGTTCTCAGCATTCGTACTCGGCTGTACGATGGGCTCGCACTTTGCGATAGCGGCATCCGCGCCGGCTGTTGAAGCAAAGCACGGGATGGTCGTCACCTCCCAGGATCTTGCAACGCAGGTCGGGGTTAATATCCTCAGGCAAGGCGGAAATGCTATTGATGCCGCCGTCGCTGTCGGTTATGCCGAAGCGGTCGTTAATCCCTGCTGCGGTAATATTGGCGGTGGGGGTTTTATGACTATCCATCTGGCCAACGGTAAGGATACGTTCATTAATTTTCGTGAAATGGCACCGGCCGGAGCCAGCGCAAATATGTATCTTGCCGCCGACGGCAATCTGATCCCGGGCGCAAGCCTCTATGGCTGGAAAGCCTCCGGGGTTCCCGGGACTGTCATGGGAATGGAAACTGCGCGTAAAGAATACGGTAAACTCAGCCGTGCACAGGATATGGCTCCGGCGATCAAGCTGGCGCGGGAAGGCTATATTCTGACACGTGCGGATACCGATATTCTGGATACGACTGTCGCCCGTTTCAGACAGGATCCGGCAGTTGCAAAAATCTTCCTGCGCCCTGACGGGACTCCCTTACAGCCAGGTGACAGACTGCGACAGACTGACCTTGCCAACACACTAGAACGGATCTCCCGCGAAGGTCCGTCAGCATTTTACAAAGGGGCTTTCCCGGCAGCCGTCGCGAAGGCTTCTGCAAAAGGGGGCGGTGTAATTAATGCGGCCGACTTTTCTGCCTATCACATTACTGAAATGGCCCCGCTGACCTGCACCTACCGTGGCTATACCTTTGTCTCTGCGCCTCCTCCAAGCTCCGGCGGGGTTACACTCTGTGAAACACTGAACATCCTTGAAGGGTTTGACCTGAAATCGATGGGCTTTGGTTCTGCGGCGATGGTCCACACGCTGGCAGAAGCTATGCGCTTAAGCTATGCCGACCGTAATACCTACCTGGGGGATCCGGCATTTGTGCATAATCCGGTCGATCAATTACTGGATAAAAAATATGCTGCCACCCTGCGTAGCAAAATTCAGGCAGATAAAGCGACCCCTTCCGATCAGGTAAAACCGGGCATTGTGAGCGGTGAAAAACCGGAAACAACCCACTACTCTATCGTCGATAGTGAAGGTAATGCCGTATCCACAACCTATACCATTAACGGCCGGTTTGGTGCCGTTGTTATGGCTCCGGGTACCGGCGTACTGATGAACGATGAGATGGATGACTTCACCACAAAAGTCGGGGCTAAGAACCTGTACGGTCTGGTACAGGGAACTGCAAACAGTATTGCACCAGGTAAACGCCCGCTATCTTCCATGAGCCCGACGCTGGTCACCAAAGATGGCAAGATCTTCTTAGTGCTGGGATCTCCCGGTGGCTCCAGGATCATTACGATCACCCTGGAAACCGCGCTGAATATTATTGACTTCGGAATGGAGCCCCAGGAAGCCGTGAACGCACCCCGTATCCACCAGCAATGGATGCCGGATGTGGTTTATTATGAAAAAGGTGGGTTGTCTCCGGATACCTTAAATATCCTGAAAAATATGGGCTATAAGATGGTTGAACAGACCCCATGGGGTGCGGCAGAACTGATTATGGTCGGACTGCCGGGTGCTGCCGGCGTTACATCGGCTTCCAGCTCCGGTAATGACGGGGCCGTTTCCGGCAAAGTCAGGGAAGGTTATCTGTACGGTGCTAACGACGTACGCCGTCCGGCAGGATCTGCACGCGGTTACTGATCCGGTAATTATCATTTGTTAAATGGCTTTTCGGCACAATGCCTGAAGATGCTCCTGAAAGGGAAACCCGTTATCCCGGGTTTCCCTTTTTAATGGATCGTCACCGCGGCTGCCCTTTCGGGCCTGTTGCATAGAACCCCGGTAAAATCTCTCCGTAAAACGCTTCAGGGCCCTGCCGGTAAAGGGATAGAAGCGAAAAGGCAGGCAGAACAATTAGTTCCGGAGACAGGAATAGCGTTTATTTACTTTACCTCTCCTGAGCCATGCAGATCCGTTAATGTATTACCAATAATACAATGGATCGGATCTACGTGATCTGCTGGCTATCGTGATGACAGATCCCTCACCTGACATAACCCACTTTTACGAGCACCCGGGTATCGCACACCCTGCCGGAAAGCCCCTTAATACCGGTAACGGACACGAACAGAACCTCCGCCTTTATAAATAGGCTTTCTGTCGCCATCCGGGTAGCCCGAAAAATACCCGCGCAGATAGACTCCGGTTATTAAAGGTACGGCCCACACGGGCTTGCCTCAGTGACTGAATATCACAATCCTTTAAACTTATATTCCAGGATAAACTCAGAGGCGAAACTCTTCGCCCGTATAGGGCGCCCGTCTGCCAGTTTCGGTGTTTTCCCGTTCAGGGTTTGATATGACCAGCCCGGCCCTACCATGGCTGACAACGACAGTACCTTTGACGATGGCTGATGCACAATCCAGCGGGTAAATGCATTAATTTCTCCGGTCACCACCGGCACAGATTGATAGCTAAAACGGGCAATACTGCCGGTAATGCCTGCGGTCAATGCCGGCGTTAACTGGTATCCCACCAGACCGGAGAGTACCGCTTCCCGATCCCTGTTGTAATCATTACCTGCTTTCGCCATTCCGTTGAACGTTCCCCGTGAATTCTTACTCATATGGAAAGGATAAGTCCCTACCCCTGACTTTTTAGCGGCCCGGGTATAGCTGGCTGCCCAGCGGAGCTGCCAGAACGGTGTAGTGGAACGGGCTTCGATCGTGAAATGTCGGGCCCGGTGATCAAAGTCTTTCTGTTGCTCCGGCATTTCCCGGTAATGGCTTAATGCCCTGGTGAGGTAGAGCTGGCTATTCAGGGTCAGCGTCGGGGTGGGCTTGACGCTGGCCTGAAAAATATGACGAGAGAGATAATCACTGCTTTCCCCCCAGGCGTATCTGAAATCTGACATCTGATTTGCCCAGCGGAGATCCAGACTACTCAATGCATTGATCGTTTTCTTGTCGTTGGTCAGAAAATGTCCACTATCCGGCGAGCTGCGGCTCATCGATTTCGTAACTCTTGCACCTTGCAGTGAAAGCTTGCCGTAGGCCAGGCGGCTATACCCGCCGGAATAGGTCGTCACTGACAGTCGGGAAGAATCCGAGATGACACCGATATCTTTCAGAGACAGCCATCCCCATCGTGCTTTAACACTGCGATCGTCCTGAGTGTATTGTAATCTGAGATTGCGCTGACCAAATTTATGATACCCCGAAGCATTACTTCTTTTATTTCCCTGGCCTGAATTATAAAGCACGCCACGGGAATTAAAATAATCTGTGGCACCGAGTTTGATCACGTAATTCCAGGTGGCATCAACACCGAATATCCCCGCAATATCTCCTGAGTGAAAGGCAACCATGGCTCCCTGCCCCCAGGCGTTGTGGATCCTTTTCTCCCCGCTTTCCTCTTCATTAAGTGCTTTCCAGTAGTTCTTTAATGAAATATCAATATCTGATTGTTTAAAAAAAGAGGATACGGGGGATAACATTCCCCCGCCCTCGCCTTCAGGCCGTAAAGCAATGTCCGTTGCCTGTGCACCCAGTGGGAAAATAACCACCAGCAGTCCATACCTGATATCCATATCTCTTCTCCCTGAAAGGGGCATTATCCTTTTTACTACCGATATAGAATTCCGTTAGTCAGAGACTCAATCTTCCAGGGATTTTTTCCCCGCCTCAACATATTTCAGAGTACCGGGTTCGATAACACGATATTCCCCGTTTTTATAATTAATTTTCACCACAGCAGCATTTGCGAGAGGCTTTATTGCTAATGGTTTATTCGTCAGTTCATAAACTAAATTCATTATGGTCATCCCCGAGGTCACAATAAGAATGTTTTTCTCATGCTTTTCCATACCTGCAGAAATAATACGTTTTACTGCGTCGTGGGTTCGGGCCTTCACCTGCTGATAATTTTCTGCCAGCCCCTGAGGATCTGCCGCAGCGATGGCATTCTGCAGTTGTTTAATCGACAGATTTTCCTTTGCCATTTCCTGCATCAATGCCTGACTATCCCGTAAGCACAGAACCCGCGCACTGGCATCCCTCATTTCTTCGTTACGTAACCCTTCATAACTGCCGAAAAACGACTCACGTAATCCCGGTAATTCCGTCGGTGTCAGTCGGGTTTTCCCGGACGTCTGCAGGATAATTTCAAGCGTACTACGCTGACGTCCGCTATCCCCGGAATAGACGCTATCAAAAGGGATATCTTTCAGCCCTGCACCCAGATAGCGTGCGATACGCTGCCCTTCCTCCGTCAGAGGCGAGTCCGCCCATCCCTGAACATGGTCTAACGTATTCAGCAGGGTTTCACCGTGACGGGCGAAATAGAGCGTGATTTCATCGGAATGACTCTCCGAAGAGGCAATACCGGGCAGCGCATTGAACATGAGAACAACAAACAACAGATATCTGCTCATTATAATTCCTTTTAAGTAATAATGGAGGAGTCATCCTGCTTACAGCTTCCTATATAAACATCACAATATCTTCCTTTGAAAATATAAACAAAAAAAATCCAGATATGTATTTCCATCTTCACAGTCTGTGAGTAAAGTCAAAAATAAAAACCTGCCATTATGAAAAGTGCAATAAAACACAGAAAGATAAAATTATCTTTAGCTGGCTGAAAAACGTTAGCGATTAATGAATTTTTGAAAATAAAGTATTAATCTTATTCCCTGAAAGCAGATGATTTAACTCTTCGCAATAATCATATTCTTGCGGCTTCAATGACTGTGCTTTCAGTGTGCGATTCGTGAGTGCCGGATAGACCTTGTCTGTCACCGGAGGGGGCGTCACCGATGTTACTTCTCTATGGTACCGGGTGAACCTTTTGAGTAAAACTACCAGCCCGTAACACCATCATTACTCCTGCATTATGATCCGGACGGGTCATCCTCACATCTGTTTCATCCGTAGTCCTGTCCCTGCTGTAGGATTATGTTCACCAGTGAACTGCTGTTTATCTATGGATACGTTTAGACATATTGATAAACTCAGTGGCGGAGTTATATCCCGGTTGGCAGGGTTACTGCAGGGTCCTGTCCCGTAGGATCCTGCACTGGCCAGGTTCGTTCTGCGTGCCCTGAAAGGCCAGCAAGGACTCACTCTGGTAAGGGGTTCTGCTTTGTACTCTGAGTCTGGAAGATTGTTTAAGCGACCTCATTGGCCTCCGCCAGTTCATCTGGCACCAGGAGGTGCGGTGTAAAACCTCTTTCCGGTTTAATTTTCGGGTATTCTGTGGCAACGATGCAGAGCAGCATACTGCAAATAATAAGACTAAGCGGAAAGTCATCTTGTGGCCAGAGAAACGGGTCACCTGTCATGGGCCGGGACAGCGAATACTTAAAAAGCTCTTCCCGTAAAGGAAGAGCTTTTCGTGTCCTATAGCTGACTACGCTTTAACTTATTGCAACGCCTGATTCAGTGCTGGTGTTCCGAATGCCACTAAACGACCATTAGACAGAGAGAACCATTGTCCCCAGAAATTTTCAAGACTATCCAGGGTTTTTCCACTGATGTAATGACTATCTGACGGGCTTAATAATCCGGCGCCTAAGACATAAATATTTGCCCCCTGTAAATCAGCCACCAATTGCTGATGACGTACATTGGCCAATATATTTTTCACATTTAGCTGACGAATCTGATTATGGTGATAAAAAGAAGCCGAATCACTATTTTCAAGCATATCACTGACCAGTAAAATAATGCGGTGCTTAGCCGGTGAAGCCTGGAGATCCTGCCCTATACTTTTCAGCGAATGCAATATCTCACTTTTCGGGATATCGGCACGGGATTCCTGCATAGCCAAAACAAGCTGTCTTCCCCATTGCATCGTAAACTGTGATTTTTGCTGATTCAGACAGCTATCCAGATCATTAAGATTATCCATCGGAATATCTCCACGGACAGAAGCTGAAGGCGGTGCATCCAGATAAGTATCTGCGGCTAAACGCATATACTGTCCGGGGACCACGGCAGAAAAGGTATATAGTTTTACATCGTCACCTGGCTGAATAAAATTAGCCACCTCATTCCATACGGAGTGTTGCAATGCATCGGGTAAGACTACCGTCTGATCAATGATAACTATCAATTGTCTCCCACTGGCAGGTGCACGCCACTGTTCCGTATGAGAACGCGAGTAACAATCTCCTCCCTCTGGCCCCATAGCCGCATTCACAATCAGCGGGCAACACAGGGACAGAGCAGCTAGCAATCCGGGTAGCTTTTTTTTCATTATTCACTCCCCGTCGGCATCTCAGATCCAAATCTTCCACATTTTTTCGCCAGCCGCTGAGTAGACCAGATACCCATGATCTGTTGCTCAGTGAGCTGTGCAAATTGAGGATAAATATTTACCAATAGCATCAGTTCTTTCTCTTCAACATTGGTAATATCCGGATAATCGAGAGGCATCATCGCTGCAGAATCTCTCTGCATGGTCACAGACGTTTTATCCGGGGAGTCGTTACTTTCTGCCGGGGAATGAATATCCTCTGCTTTAACGTGAGAAAATTGCCCGATGGCAGGGGAACCGGTATTCATAGTCGTCCGTGCATGCTGAGAAATATTCGTCTCCAGCTGCTCATAACTTTGGTATTCTGCCAGTTCATTCAGACGGCTCTTTTCACGCTCCAGGGCTAATACCTCCTCCTTTTTCTTGATATAACTGTCAAAATCACGATTAACAGAATCTTTTAATAATTCCCTTTCTGCTGCGCTGGTTGTCGTTTTATTCATTAAATTACGACGTAACATACTCAGTTTATGGTCAGCATGCATACTGATAGCGCGCTTTCGACGTTCCATCCATGAACGCATAGCCTGAGCATTAGGAAAACGATGAGTGCGGAGCCATGCCTCTTCCGAGTGAACGCCAGCAAAACCTAAATTCCGGCCCAGGAAAAATGCAAAAAACTGAACACCAATATAAATGACAGAAAGAATAATAAAGGTCACCAGCGAAGCGTCATGCTTCGAATGCTGTATATCATTTTCAGCCTGTTGACGTGCCTGCTGATCATTTTGAGCCGCTTGTGCGGGCAGGACATTACCCCATGGACTACTCACATCTGAACTGCTTTGAATACTGTTAACCGCTTGTTCGGACTCAACCATCTGTAGTGTGTAATCACGTACGACAAAAGCAGAGACCGCGATAATAACTATCCAGGCATAAAACCCAATCACTGGCCGGGTGTGCTCTTTACAGCCATCATCGATGACAAGCCGTGCGGCTATCTGATTATATCGCGGCTGTTCATTATCCCGGTAAGTGTGGACGATCTGAATCTGGCTGACTTCATTCAAATTTTGATCTGATTTACTTTGTCTGAACCAGGTCTTAGCTCTGCGCAATAAAGAATTATAATGTTGCGCCTTACCTGCATGGTGAGCGATAGTCGCAGAAATCAGTGACAATATCAGTGCCAGTGACCATACAACGACCTGCAGATTATTCGCGGAGATATGCGGAGCCATGAATGGCCCCAGAACATAAGCAAAGCCAATAGCCTCCATGACCATTAATATAATAACGAGAGGTAATACCCAAAAAGGTGATTTTTTACGCCCTGATTCCAGGACTTTGGAGAGATAATCTTTACATTGATTATAGTAAGTGACATTCTGATTTACCGATGCATACTCGCTATAGTATAAATCGGCAATGTTCATTTCAACATCCAGCCAGTTTGAATCATGTACTAACGACGAATTTCCTGAATATTGTCGTGAAGCTTTCGCTACCGTCCCTATCAACGGAAAGACATGCCAGGCCCGCATACAGGCATAACGAATGTCATCCCATTTTTTAAAGGCGGTTCCTATTATAATGAACAAAATAATAATACCCGAGAAGATCTGCCAGTGTTCAATAATCTGGTTCGTCAGTCCTGACAGTGAAAAATTATTCATATTATATATATCTCATTCTATTTAATTTGTGGGCAGATAATCAGCGACATAGGTTGCAGAAGACTTAGGGTAAAAAATCTGCCCATTGATAGCTTTTCCATGTTGAGCACTAAATACAATATCCATACAGGTCACTGCACTCCCTTTTTGCTTAGGATAGACCCGATAGATAATTTCATCTTTACCCGTATAGGTTTGCGCGATTGCCGGAATAATCACTGAAGGTTCTTTACGGATACCGGTAAAGTTTGTCACTATAGATATCGTTGGGTTTCTGGCAACCTGAGCGTTATCACGCAGTATAGCCACAGGCGATAACACCACCAGATTATGATTCACTACATTTGCCCATGACATGCCACCATAGCCTGGCAGATAGTCATAGCTATGATAAGCAGTAAAATCAGCCCCCGTAGCCAGGCTCTTCACCTGCCCGCTTATTCTGATACTGTCAGCAGCACAACTCATAAACGTATTTTCAGCCGCGTGTGCAGTCGGAAACCAGGAAAATGAATGTTCAGTCCGGACTTGTGCTACCACACTCTCCACCGAATCAGCGGGGCGGCCATTGAAATCAACCGTTGCAACCGATGTGGAATGTGATGTTATTCCTGTTTTCGGTTCAGAGCGTTGAGCTGTTTTCAGCGCTATTTCTGTCTTACGATGATATTCATTCAACCGTGGTTTTTTCGCCAATGTATCAGTCGACGGGTCATTAACTGTTGGGTTATTATCCACAGTTAAGTTCGTTCTGCTGCTATAGATAATATACCGGCTATTGTCCTGTTCCTGAGCTACACGAAGCGATAAGGCTTTTTCATCACTCAGTTCGCTAATCTCCACCCGACGATTCCTGGCCCGACCTTCGGATGTCTGGTTAGTAGCAATAGGGCGTGATGACCCTGCCCCCTGATAATAGATATGACTGTCCCGGATACCGGATATACGCAATAATGAAGCAACACTTTTAGCTCTTTGCTCTGACAATGTCTTATTAAATTCAGCATCTCCTGTTGAATCTGTATGTCCGACCACGAGGTAGTAGTGCTGATTAGTTTTAGTCTCTGTATACACATTGATGAGACTTTGCATCTTCTCCCGACCAGTAGGCGTTAATTTTGCGGAACTACTGGCAAACATCCCCTCGTCGTTAACCTGAGCAACAAGTCCTGAAGCCTGCTTATCCGTGGATGACGTTTGTGATAACGCCGGCTCAGTTGTCATCTGAATATTAGCTTTTCTCGCTGCAGCCAATAGGGCTTTAGAGCGAGTCTGCCAGATATTCCCTGCGTAACAACCGCCTCCGGTACCTAACGCTAAACCAACTGCTGTGCCTGCTGCTGCATTACCGAGCTTTCTGCCTATCAGATTTCCGACAATCGCACCGCTGACCGCCCCAACGCCACAGAGAATTTCGACACCATAATTCGCCCCGGTCTCATTTAACTGATCCTGTGTATTGGCACAACTACTTAGAAGGCTTGCCGATAAAATGACTGCTGTGATTTCCGTGATTTTCATGCCTGGTCCCCGAATACTTACACATGAGTATTCTCCCGTTATTGATAAATTTTTGTCGGCCGGAGTGAGCCTTACCCGACAAGAAATAAGAAGAATTGCTAATCAATAAAACCAGGGGATGAGCATAGCACCTTGCGATACATCCACTCAAATTGAAATTAACATTAACTTTAAGATAATAAAGAAAAGGGCTGAAATGCTCTGACATCTTTTTATACTTTCGGGAGTCGGGCAGTACGACAAATTTAAATACTTATTAAAATCAATCAATTGAGATATCATTACGATACATTCATGAATAGGAAGATTACTTTTATAAATACAGATGACCTCATAGCATCAGGTATGCATAGATTATGTTTTAGTAATTTATCAATTAGATTGATGTTATTCGTTATTCATTACATGAAAATCTTTTACCATAGCCATGTTTTAACTGCTGGTTATCTGACTATGAATGTCAGGGTTGTCGACCCCGTAGTCATCGGCGCTTCAGGGTATCGTAATCGCTCGCTTCGCGGGCAGGTCAGATCAGGTACTGCGCTACGAGGATCCCCCCCCCATAAACCAAAACAATAACCAATTATTTCATATAGTTAATTACATAATAACTTCATGTGTATGAATGACATATGATGTGCAGTACAGAATGTCTCAGGTGAAAATACGATTATGCTAACCACATTCACATCCTGCCTGCGTCAGATAACATCTTTTATTTACTTTGCGGAACCGTGAGTAATAAAAATAAGACGCTCTCTTCTGTAAGGTATTCCTGTGAAATGGAATATAAACTCAAAAGGAACTAAAGCCGTACGCCTCTCTGAAAGGGATACTAACCGTTTATTGAGATTACAGCTGTTATGGATACCTTATTATTCGTTTACTGGCTGGATGTCTATGTTCCGCAGGATAGAGTAAGTCTGATGGCTGCCTGCGCTGAAAAAATGGGAATAAAATGAAATCAAAAACCTTTGTTTTAGCCCCGGACTCCTTCAAAGAAAGTCTGACGGCAAAAGAAGTCTGCATTGCGATGGAAAGCGGGCTGAAGGCTGTTTTCCCTGATGCCACCTTTATTCATGTTCCGATGGCTGACGGGGGCGAAGGTACCACGCAATCCCTGATTGATGCGACCGGCGGGACACTCCATCCATTGATCGTCACCGGTCCGCTGGGAACGCCGGTAGAAGCCTGTTTCGGGATCACCGGCAATGGCCGCACCGCAATCATTGAAATGGCCTCAGCAAGCGGTATTCAGCATACCCGTCGTGAAAACCGGTCTCCGGTTTCGGCCACCACCTACGGCACAGGTGAACTGATCCGTGCCTGCCTTGATAAAGGCGTCAGCGAAATCATACTCGGTATCGGCGGCAGCGCGACAAATGATGGTGGTGCCGGTATGGCAAGAGCATTGGGTGTCTGCTTCTATGATGCTCAGGATACTCTTCTGCCTGAAGGCGGCGGTGTACTCTCCCGCTTAAAGAGGATCGATATTTCAGGCCTGGATCCCCGGCTGGCAGCCGTCAATATTCAGATAGCCTGTGATGTGACTAATCCGCTTTGCGGGGGATCCGGGGCATCCGCCATTTTTGGTCCTCAAAAAGGGGCCACCCCGGAGATGGTCACCCGGCTTGATGAAAGTCTGAGACATTACGCCAGTGTTATCTCCCGGCAGCTTGGAAAAGATGTTGCTGACATTCCCGGATCCGGCGCGGCTGGCGGTCTGGGGGCAGGACTGCTGGCGTTTACCGGATGCACGCTTCGGCCAGGCATCGACATTGTTCTGCAATATTCTCAGCTAGACCAGAAACTGATCGGTGCTGATTACTGTTTCACGGGTGAAGGCAGAATTGATCATCAGACAGCGTTCGGGAAAACGCCCTTTGGCGTTGCCAAAGCAGCAAAAGCGGCGGGGATCCCGGTGATAGCGATCACCGGAAGTATTGGTGAGGGCACTGAGGCGCTTTATCAGCAAGGTATCGGCGCAATATTCAGTATTGTTCCGCAGGCTGATAGCCTGCCCCATCTGCTCCGCAAGGGTGCGGTGAATATCACCCAAACCTGCGAAAATGTCGGCCGGCTGATCAAGCTCGCTGCGCAATAATACCCGTCGTTGCAGATAACCCCGGAGAGCTTCCGGGGTAGGGTCAGAGAGCATATCTTAGCCGACGGACATCACGGTCCTTCAGCTTACATGCTATCCTGCAGGCCGTCAGATCATGATTTCAGACGTGCTGTAATTTCGGCTACACGAACGCCATACTGACGTGCCGTCGCTAAATCACCGGCAGGGATCCGATCAGCTCCGGCATCTGACGGAGACTGTACCAGCGGGCCTGCGGATCCCCCCAGGTTATTCAGATCGTCACGGGTAGCCGCGGTAGTATTTGACGGTAAGATCCCCAGGCTCACCCAGATCCCGCCATGTTGTGCGGCCAGTGTCTGGAAAAAGATCAGGGTGTTCTGTTTATCCCCGTTCAGACTTGCGCTGTTGGTAAATCCACCGAAGACTTTATTGTGCCACAGACGAGAGAACCAGACTTTTGAACTGGCATCAGCAAACTTTTTAAACTGCCAGGGAACATTCCCCATGTACGTAGGCGCGCCAAAAATAATGCCTTCAGCACTATTGAGTCGCTCCCAGTCCTGCTCTGTAATTTCACCGTTGTTATCGATAGCGATCAGGCTCGCTTGCGCACCCTCAGCGACATATTCCGCAACCCGCTGAGTATGGCCATATCCTGAAAAATACACTACATAGATACCAGACATATCGACCTCTCTGTTCAATGAGCCGCCAGCATTTACAGGCGGATTAATAATTCGCGGAAGTGCGTCGCGTGTTTTTTCTATAACTGACACACTGGCAAGAACCGAAAATTCTGTCTGATAAGAATAACAGTTAAACTCAGAGAGATCCGTCAGATAACGGATAAATCGTGGTAAGCCGGCAGGCCCGGGAAGCAAGCCCTGTCTGCCAGGCGGCGTTTTACCGTTGCTCGTCTTCCGGGTCTGAGGTTGTGCCAGCTATTGAGCCGGAGCATCGGGGATCATGCGTCGTCCGGACAGGACATTAAATACTAAGTGGTTTACTATATTCAAAGATAAATACGGAGAGATTATAAAGTGCGTTTATTCGGTCTGTTATTGCTCAGTGTTATGTTACTGACAGCCTGTGCATCTAAAAAAGAGAAACCGCAGGAAACCAAAGTGGTACATACCGGAGATTGTTCCGCCAGCGGAAAAATCGTGAATTGTCAGTGGCAGAGTGTCCCGAACTCTAATATGCATTAATCGCGAGAGTCCGGAGAAAGCCCTGAGACTTTGTGAAGCCCTGGGCTATCTGCCCGGGCGATGAACCTTGAAAAAGTCCCCCCCGGAATGCAAAAAGGCCGCCCCTCAGGGCGGCCTCTGCCTTTTCATGCCGCCGCCGGGGTTTTCCCCGGTGCCCGCAGACATGCTTAATAAACAATGTGATAAAAATTCCATAACAAAAAGGCCATCCGTGAGGATGGCCTGTCTGTTTTATTGGATGCCTGGCAGTTCCCTACTCTCGCATGGGGAGACCCCACACTACCATCGGCGCTACGGCGTTTCACTTCTGAGTTCGGCATGGGGTCAGGTGGGACCACCGCGCTCTTGCCGCCAGGCAAATTCTGGTGCCGTGTCCTGTGTCTTTTTCACTGATACTGCGTTGGCTGCCTTTGTGCTGTTCAGTCACATACTTATGTATGCTCCCTCTCATCACGCAGTTGCCGCCTTGTCTCAGCGTAAAATCCTTCGGACATATGTCCGCAGAACACAACTAAATTGTTAAATTAGCAATCCGGAACTTCACTGAAAATTCTTTGCGTCTCTCGCAAAACGCCTCTGGCGTTGTAAGGTTAAGCCTCACGGGTCATTAGTACCGGTTAGCTCAATGCATCGCTGCACTTACACATCCGGCCTATCAACGTCGTAGTCTTCAACGTCCCTTCAGGACTCTCAAGGAGTCAGGGAGAACTCATCTCGGGGCAAGTTTCGTGCTTAGATGCTTTCAGCACTTATCTTTTCCGCACTTAGCTACCGGGCAATGCCATTGGCATGACAACCCGAACACCAGTGGTGCGTTCACTCCGGTCCTCTCGTACTAGGAGCAACCCCCC
>NZ_JFJX01000066.1:0-3932 GCF_000611875.2 Tatumella sp. UCD-D_suzukii | reverse complement strand
CATGCAGATGCATAACGATTCATCGCCTGTGAAATCACAGGTGACCTCCACCAGTGACTAAAATTGATGCCTGTACTTGAGATCCATTTATCAAAACAGTTCCGGCTTGGTGATCGAATTTTATTCCGCTCAATGCTTTTAATTCAGCTCCATCTAGCTGAATTTCACCATTGGCTGCTGCTGCCTGAATGGCTCCCTGCATCTGAGAAAATAATTTATCAACTTCGTCAAAAGGTAATGGTGTTTCAAGCAGTGAGGCTTGTTGCTTAACTTCAGGATGTTTACTTGCTAACTTCCCTATGATGCCTTTGATTGCATCAGAAGTAAGATTGCTTAATGCGCCAGTGAGAACGGAAAGTAGTGTGGTTTCAATCATTATATTTCTCTCATTAGGTTGCTGTGATGCGTGTTATTTACTCTTTATAATCTCCGATTCTGTCCATATGGTTAGTTGCACTATTGCGTTTATAAGTGCCACTTTTACCATATATATATCCAACGCTACATTGTGGGCATTTTGGCGCCTCGTCATTATGAGTGAAATTTATTTCTCCTCCGACAGATAGGGTCGTTACGTTTTCCGGATAATCTAATGTAGCCACGCCGGTCCATTCACAATTCGAGCAGACAACATCGAAAGATGTCGGAATACTCTTGCAGTTGATGTTGATTTGCATATACATAACCTCGATTTTGCGCAGAAATTACAGTGTTGTTAGTCGCATACCGACTATAACCTGAGTTTGTGATGGAGTGGTGTTTTTTGCTTTGACTTGAGTAAGAGAAATAAATGATCTTCTTGAGATAATCTCTTTCTGCGCGTAGTCTTTTGCTCTGTAAACGAAAAAACCACCCTGGCAGGTGGTTTTTCGAAGGTTAGTTAATCCTGGCAGATTTACTAACCGTGGTAACAGTCTTGTGCGAGACATGTCACCAAATCTGTCCTTCCAGTGTAGCCGTAGTAAGGCCACCACTTCAAGAACTCTGAATACATCTCTCGCACATCCTGTTTACCAGTGGCTACCGCCAATGGCGATTTGTCGTGCCTTTTCGGGTTGGACTCAAGACGATAGTTACCGAAAAGAGCGTGGTAGTCGGACTGAACGGGGGGTTCGTGCATACAGTCCAGCTTGGAGCGAACTGCCTACCCGGAACTGAGTGTCAGGCGTGGAATGAGACAAACGCGGCCATAACAGCGGAATGACACCGGTAAACCGAAAGGCAGGAACAGGAGAGCGCACGAGGGAGCTACCAGGGGGAAACGCCTGGGATCTTTATAGTCCTGTCGGGTTTCGCCACCACTGATTTGAGCGTCAGATTTCGTGATGCTTGTCAGGGGGGCGGAGCCTATGGAAAAACGGCAACGCCGCATCCTTTTTCCGTCCTTCCTGATTTCCGCTCAGTCTCTTTTTCGCCATTCGTGATCCGGTAACGCCCAACGCCCGCCGCAGCCTCACGGCAGGAGCGTAGCGACCGAGTGAGCGAGGAGGCGTCATTTCATCGTCTCCAGCATTTCGCACTTACGTCCTACAGCCTTATTTTCACCTGCTACATGAAGCACTTCCCTGAATCCCGACTTCGATTTACCATATTAAGCCAGTATACACTCCGCTAGCGCTACGTGACTGGTTCAGGGCTGCGCCCCGAAACCGGCTAAAAGCGACTGACGCGCCTGCGGCTTGTCCAACACCGCACCGACCGGGAAAAGATTTCCCGTCCGCCTTGGCGTTATCAGGAGGCCAGATTGGCAGACAAACGCAGCAAAATGCTCACAATGTGGGTGACTGAAGATGAGCACCGTCGTTTGCTAGAACGCTGTGACGGAAAACAACTTGCTACTTGGATGCGGCAGACGTGTCTGGATGAGAAACCCGCCCGCACTGGCAAACTTCCTTCGATTTCACCGGCTTTGCTTCGTCAGTTTGCTGGCATGGGTAACAACCTTAATCAGATCGCCCGGCAGGTTAACGCCGGTGCAGGTAGCGGACATGACCGTGTGCAGGTTGTCGCTGCGCTGATGGCCATTGATGTCGGACTGGAACGGCTACGGCACGCCGTATTGGAGAAGGGTGCTGAGGATGATAGTTAAATTCCACCCTCGAGGCAGTGGCGGTGGCGCCGGTCCGGTGGATTATCTACTGGGCAAAGACCGGCAGCGTAACGGTGCCACCGTTCTACAGGGGAAGCCGGAGGAAATCCGGGAGCTTATCGATGCCTCCCCGTATGCCAAAAAGTACACCTCTGGTGTCCTATCCTTCGCCGAACAGGACTTAGTGCCCGGCCAGCGTGAAGAACTGATGGCGAGCTTCGAGCGGGTTCTGATGCCCGGACTCGATAAAGACCAGTACAGCGTGTTGTGGGTTGAGCACCAGGATAAAGGGCGGCTGGAGCTGAACTTTCTGATCCCGAATACGGAGCTGCTGACCGGCAGACGACTCCAGCCGTATTACGACCGTGCCGATCGTCCGCGCATTGATGCCTGGCAGACTATCGTGAACGGCAGGCTGGGGCTGCACGACCCGAATGCGCCGGAGAACCGGCGAGCGCTGGTCACGCCATCTGCGTTGCCGGAAGCGAAGCAGGAAGCCGCTCAAGCGATTACGCGAGGTTTACTGTCTTTAGCTTCGTCCGGGGAGCTGAAAACGCGTCAGGACGTCACTGAGGCGCTGGAAAACGCAGGTTTTGAGGTGGTACGCACCACAAAAAGCAGTATCAGCATTGCCGACCCGGATGGGGGGCGAAATATCCGACTGAAGGGAGCCATCTATGAGCAGTCTTTTAACGCTGGCGAAGGACTTAGAGCAGAAATCGAAAGCGCAGCAGCAGAGTACCGGCGAGATGCTGAAAGTCGCATTCAGCGAGCACGAGCAGTCTGTCAGAGCGGAATTGAGCGAAAGCGAGAAGAGAATCAGCGCCGCCATCCTCGACCACGACCGGAAGCTGTTCTCAGCCATGAATCAGCGTACGAAAGGGATGCTGCGCATGGTCAGCCAAACGTGGCTGACCATCGTCCTCGTTTCCGCGCTCCTGATAGCCTCGAGCGCAGGCATTCTGTGGTGGCAGAGTCAGCAGATACTCGACAATTACATGACCATCCGGGAGCAGAAGAACACGGAGGCCATACTCTCAGAGAGGAACAGCGGCCTGCAACTCTCGACCTGTGGAGAGCAGAGACGCCACTGCGTGAGGGTGAACCCGGAAGCGGGACGGTTCGGAGAGGATTCGAGTTGGATGATACTGGCGGGGAAATAGCACATGACAGAGCTGGAAAAACAGTTGTTGAGCGCATTAGAGCAGCTACAGCAGGACTACTCGAAAAGGCTGGACGAGTGGGAGAACGCCTTCGCGGAATGGCGGACGATGTCTGGTCTTATGCAACGGGAGAACGCGGCGTTGAGCGAGCGCGTCACGGACTTGAGCAGGCAGGTGCAGAGTTTGAGCGAGCAGCTACGCCGGTTGTCGTAAAGCTGAACAGTATTGAGGCTCTTCGGGAGCAGGAGCGCATGGAGCAGCACGAGAAGGAGTTGGAGCTTGAACGCTCTCAGCGTCAGCAGACGTATGAGGGACCGTCGCTGTGACAAACCGGAGAAAACAGCGATTTCATGGCGGATTTGTTCTGAAATCAGGCATCAGTCATGCAGATGCATAACGATTCATCGCCTGTGAAATCACAGGAGCGATCCTGGGCGGTTTTTAGGGGGTAAGACGGAGTGTTTTGCGGCTTAAGCCTCAGAATCGCTCTGAGGCCGTCTGAGCGGTGCGCGCAAGAGATGTTATGGTAAATCACATTAGTTCTGAATGATTCGGGCTCCACCAGTCATCACTATTTGAGCGCCACCCGACATTTTTATACTTGTACCTTGGCTAGTCATTGTCGTATCACCTTGTATGATCGTTTTCCCAGTAGCATGTTGACCTCCACCAGTGACTAA
>NZ_JFJX01000065.1:0-4236 GCF_000611875.2 Tatumella sp. UCD-D_suzukii | reverse complement strand
CGTTACTGGCTTTCCCGCTCAGATCGTCCCCGGCGGAATCGGTCAGCGTCACGTTGGCTGCTGCTGCCGGTGCCGTGGTCTCGACCGTCACAGGAATCGCGGCCGAAGGCTGGCTGGTATTGCCGGCCGCATCAGTGACCGTGGTGGTGATGCTGTGGCTGCCGTCGGCCAGGGCCGGCAGGGTGCTGCTCCAGCTGCCGTCGCTGCCCGCGGTGGCGGTGCCGATGGCTTTACCGTTGTCGAGGATAGTGACGGTGTCGCCGGCTGCCGCGGTCCCTTTGAGGATCGGGGTGGCATCGTTACTGGCTTTCCCGCTCAGATCGTCCCCGGCGGAATCGGTCAGCGTCACGTTGGCTGCTGCTGCCGGCGCCGTGGTCTCGACCGTGACAGGAATAGCCGCCGAAGGCTGGCTGGTATTGCCGGCGGCATCGGTGACCGTGGTGGTGATGCTGTGGCTGCCGTCGGCCAGGGCCGGCAGGGTGCTGCTCCAGCTGCCGTCGCTGCCCGCGGTAGCGGTACCGATGGCTTTACCGTTGTCGAGGATAGTGACGGTGTCGCCGGCTGCCGCGGTCCCTTTCAGGACCGGAGTAGAGTCATTTGTCTCCGCTCCGGACAGGTTATTACCGTTACCGTCGGTCAGTCCGACATCACCGGCTGCTGCCGGCGCCGTGGTCTCGATCGTGACAGGAATGGCGGCCGAAGGCTGACTGGTGTTGCCGGCCGCATCGGTGACGGTGGTGGTGATACTGTGGCTGCCGTCGGCCAGGGCCGGCAGGGTGCTGCTCCAGCTGCCGTCGCTGCCCGCGGTAGCGGTACCGATGGCTTTGCCGTTGTCGAGGATAGTGACGGTGTCGCCGGCTGCCGCGGTCCCTTTGAGGATCGGGGTGGCATCGTTACTGGCTTTCCCGCTCAGATCGTCCCCGGCGGAATCGGTCAGCGTCACGTTGGCTGCTGCTGCCGGCGCCGTGGTCTCGACCGTGACAGGAATAGCCGCCGAAGGCTGACTGGTATTGCCGGCGGCATCGGTGACCGTGGTGGTGATGCTGTGGCTGCCGTCGGCCAGGGCCGGCAGGGTGCTGCTCCAGCTGCCGTCGCTGCCTGCCGTGGCGGTGCCGATGGCTTTACCGTTGTCGAGGATAGTGACGGTGTCGCCGGCTGCCGCGGTCCCTTTGAGGATCGGGGTGGCATCGTTACTGGCTTTCCCGCTCAGATCGTCCCCGGCGGAATCGGTCAGCGTCACGTTGGCTGCTGCTGCCGGCGCCGTGGTCTCGACCGTGACAGGAATCGCCGCCGAAGGCTGACTGGTGTTACCGGCGGCATCGGTAACGGTGGTGGTGATGCTGTGGCTGCCGTCGGCCAGGGCCGGCAGGGTGCTGCTCCAGCTGCCGTCGCTGCCCGCGGTGGCGGTGCCGATGGCTTTACCGTTGTCGAGGATAGTGACGGTGTCGCCGGCTGCCGCGGTGCCTTTGAGGATCGGGGTGGCATCGTTACTGGCTTTCCCGCTCAGATCGTCCCCGGCGGAATCGGTCAGCGTCACGTTGGCTGCTGCTGCCGGCGCCGTGGTCTCGATCGTGACAGGAATCGCTGCCGAAGGCTGACTGGTATTGCCGGCCGCATCAGTGACCGTGGTGGTAATACTGTGGCTGCCGTCGGCCAGGGCCGGCAGGGTGCTGCTCCAGCTGCCGTCGCTGCCCGCCGTGGCGGTGCCGATGGCTTTACCGTTGTCGAGGATAGTGACGGTGTCGCCGGCTGCCGCGGTCCCTTTGAGGACCGGGGTGGCATCGTTACTGGCTTTCCCGCTCAGATCGTCCCCGGCGGAATCGGTCAGCGTCACGTTGGCTGCTGCTGCCGGCGCCGTGGTCTCGATCGTGACAGGAATGGCGGCCGAAGGCTGACTGGTGTTACCGGCCGCATCGGTGACGGTGGTGGTGATACTGTGGCTGCCGTCGGCCAGGGCCGGCAGGGTGCTGCTCCAGCTGCCGTCGCTGCCTGCCGTGGCGGTGCCGATGGCTTTACCGTTGTCGAGGATAGTGACGGTGTCGCCGGCTGCCGTGGTCCCTTTGAGGATCGGGGTGGCATCGTTACTGGCTTTCCCGCTCAGATCGTCCCCGGCGGAATCGGTCAGCGTCACGTTGGCTGCTGCTGCCGGCGCCGTGGTCTCGACCGTGACAGGAATCGCCGCCGAAGGCTGGCTGGTGTTACCGGCCGCATCGGTGACGGTGGTGGTGATACTGTGGCTGCCGTCGGCCAGGGCCGGCAGGGTGCTGCTCCAGCTGCCGTCGCTGCCCGCGGTGGCGGTGCCGATGGCTTTACCGTTGTCGAGAATGGTGACGGTGTCGCCGGCTGCCGCGGTCCCTTTGAGGATCGGGGTGGCATCGTTACTGGCTTTCCCGCTCAGATCGTCCCCGGCGGAATCGGTCAGCGTCACGTTGGCTGCTGCTGCCGGTGCCGTGGTCTCGACCGTGACAGGAATCGCAGCCGAAGGCTGGCTGGTATTGCCGGCGGCATCGGTGACCGTGGTGGTGATACTGTGGCTGCCGTCGGCCAGGGCCGGCAGGGTGCTGCTCCAGCTGCCGTCGCTGCCCGCCGTGGCGGTACCGATGGCTTTACCGTTGTCGAGGATAGTGACGGTGTCGCCGGCTGCCGCGGTCCCTTTGAGGATCGGAGTAGAGTCATTTGTCTCCGCTCCGGACAGGTTATTACCGTTACCGTCGGTCAGTCCGACATCACCGGCTGCTGCCGGCGCCGTGGTCTCGATCGTGACAGGAGTCGCGGCCGAAGGCTGACTGGTGTTACCGGCGGCATCGGTGACCGTGGTGGTGATACTGTGGCTGCCGTCGGCCAGGGCCGGCAGGGTGCTGCTCCAGCTGCCGTCGCTGCCCGCGGTGGCGGTGCCGATGGCTTTACCGTTGTCCAGAATGGTGACGGTATCGCCGGCTGCCGCGGTTCCTTTCAGGACCGGGGTGGTGTCATTTGTCTCCGCACCGGACAGGTTATTACCGTTACCGTCAGTCAGTCCGACATCACCGGCGGCTGCCGGTGCCGTGGTCTCGATCGTGACAGGAATGGCGGCCGAAGGCTGACTGGTGTTACCGGCCGCATCGGTGACGGTGGTGGTGATACTGTGACTGCCGTCGGCCAGGGCCGGCAGGGTGCTGCTCCAGCTGCCGTCGCTGCCCGCGGTGGCGGTGCCGATGGCTTTACCGTTGTCGAGGATAGTGACGGTGTCGCCGGCTGCCGTGGTCCCTTTGAGGATCGGGGTGGCATCGTTACTGGCTTTCCCGCTCAGATCGTCCCCGGCGGAATCGGTCAGCGTCACGTTGGCTGCTGCTGCCGGCGCCGTGGTATCGATCGTGACAGGAATCGCTGCCGAAGGCTGACTGGTATTGCCGGCGGCATCGGTGACGGTGGTGGTGATACTGTGGCTGCCGTCGGCCAGGGCCGGCAGGGTGCTGCTCCAGCTGCCGTCGCTGCCCGCGGTAGCGGTACCGATGGCTTTGCCGTTGTCGAGGATAGTGACGGTGTCGCCGGCTGCCGCGGTCCCTTTGAGGATCGGGGTGGCATCGTTACTGGCTTTCCCGCTCAGATCGTCCCCGGCGGAATCGGTCAGCGTCACGTTGGCTGCTGCTGCCGGTGCCGTGGTCTCGACCGTGACAGGAATCGCTGCCGAAGGCTGCCCGGTATTGCCGGCGGCATCGGTGACCGTGGTGGTGATGCTGTGGCTGCCGTCGGCCAGGGCCGGCAGGGTGCTGCTCCAGCTGCCGTCGCTGCCCGCGGTGGCGGTGCCGATGGCTTTACCGTTGTCGAGGATAGTGACAGTGTCGCCGGCTGCCGCGGTCCCTTTCAGGATCGGGGTAGAGTCATTTGTCTCCGCTCCGGACAGGTTATTACCGTTACCGTCGGTCAGTTCGACATCACCGGCTTCTGCCGGCGCCGTGGTCTCGATCGTGACAGGAATGGCGGCCGAAGGCTGACTGGTATTGCCGGCCGCATCAGTGACCGTGGTGGTAATACTGTGGCTGCCGTCGGCCAGGGCCGGCAGGGTGCTGCTCCAGCTGCCGTCGCTGCCCGCCGTGGCGGTGCCGATGGCTTTACCGTTGTCGAGGATAGTGACGGTGTCGCCGGCTGCCGCGGTCCCTTTGAGGATCGGGGTGGCATCGTTACTGGCTTTCCCGCTCAGATCGTCCCCGGCGGAATCGGTCAGGCTGATATCGCCTGCTTCTGCCGGCGCCGTGG